>CAXTTL010000047.1:0-24414 GCA_964247135.1 uncultured Deinococcales bacterium
ATCCAAAGCTCGAGTTCATGGCGCGTTGAAACGGGCGATGCCAATGCGGGTGATGGCGGCAGTCGTGGTGTCGCCGACCAGGTACAACTTGCCGTCCGAACTGCGCATGGCGGCGTTGACGGTGTTGTTGGTGCTAGCGCCGCTGATGTCAGTGGATTGACATGGAAAGCTGATCGCGCCGTCCAGGGCGGCAAAGCGGGCGCAACCAAAGTTAGCAATGCCCGCCACGGCGGTTTCGCCCGCCAGCACGATGTTGTTGCTCGAGTCGAGCACCAAGGCTTTGCCGAAGCTGTCGCCGCCGGTGGTGGGAGGAAAGCCAAAGTTGAAGCCGTTGGCGTTGAAGGTCAAATCCACCGCACCCGTGCCGAGAAAACGACCGACGGCGTAATCCCTGCCAAAACCGTCATCAAGGTCGCCCGCGACCACGATTCTTCCAAGACCGTCCACCTTGATGGCTCGAGCGGTGGTGTTGCCAAAGCCTGGGAAGGCAATTTGAAGTTTTCCAGTGGTGTTGAACGTGGTGTCCAAGCCACCGCTGGCGTTCAGTCTGACGATCAACCAGTTGTTGACGCCAACACCGATGTTGACTGTGCCAGTCAAGGCAATCTGGCTGCTCGAGATGGCATCGATGCCGCCTGCCACCTCGTCACCAGCGTTGAGGATGATGACCTTGCCCGTGCCGTTGAAACTGCTATCGATCACCAGGTTTCCGCCCGTGACACCGGGAGTGCTCGATTTGAATTTCCAGACCACCAGATCGCGGTTTGGGCTTGCGCCCTGCGTGCCGAGCACGAAGACATCTGTGCCAACGGTGTCAATGCCTGCAATGTTGTCGTCGAGGTTGAAGGGGTTGTCCGAAACGACCAGGCTGTTGATCGGCACGCCGCTCGAGTTGAACTTGGCGACGGACAAATCCAGGTCTGTGCCTTCGCCCGCGCCTGCCGCCTGCGCGACCTGACCCACCACAATGATGTCGCCGCTCGAGTCCACCGCGATGCCCCGAACATTTTGGCTGATGGCGTTGTTGCAGCAGCCGCCACTGGCACTGCCGCCCGTGCCAAAGCTGGTGTTGAGGCTGCCGTTTGCCAGGTAGCGGCGCAGCACAAATTCTTGCCCGATGTTGGGAGTGGTCTGGTTGCCCGCCACCAGCAGGCGGTTGCTCGAGTCGAGGGTGGCGGCGCGACCTTGATCGGCTCCGCCGAAGCTGTCGCCTTTGCTGCCGCTTGCCCAGTAGCAGGTGTCCAGGCTGCCTGGCAATGTTGGCACGGTTGCGGGCAACAGGGCTGGGCTGGTAAACGTTCCACTGGCTCGGGCGCTGGTGATCTGACAGAGGTTCTCGAGGGCTGGGCGGGCGTATAGGTTTTTGTTTCCAGGCAACACCCGAGCCAGCAGGCTTTGGGCGGCGGGCGTCTGACCCGCAATGGTGTTGGCATTTTGCTCGTCAAGGCTTTGGCTGGCATACCCAACGCTTTGGTTGCCAACGGCGAAGATAAAACTGAACACGGCGGGTCTGGTCTGACGGGCGGCGCTCGCCAGGGGCAGCACGGGCAGTTTGAACGCCAGTGTGATGAAGCCTCGACACGAATTTTGACTGCAACTGTTGGCGGCATTGGGCGTGCCATTGGTCGCGCCGATGGTTCGACCTGTTCCCGTCACGTCTCGAGCCACATAGCCGTAACCCAGCACGCTGCCGGTGGTCACGCCGTAAGAGGCTGCGAGTTGCGAGGCGACCTCGGCGGTTTCGCCGCTCGAGAAATACTGAAGGTCGGCGTTGTTGGGGTTGAGTTCGATGCCGCCAGCATTGGGTCGGATGCCGTGAACGGGTTGAAGGTTGCGAAAGACGTTGCCATCGGTGATTGGCACGCCCGCGCCGCTGTTCATGGCTCTAAACATCGTGCCAAACTGGGTCGGGCTGGTTGCCTGCCCCGACGGGGTTGGCACGTCCAACGCCCAGGTGGTGAAGTTGTTCAAGGGTGTACCCGTGTTGTTCTCGATCTGAAAGGTGGCGTAAACGTAACGAAAATTTGCCACCTCATCGTCATGAAACCCCACGCCAACACGGTTGACCTCGATGCCAGTGATGTCTTGCGGTTTGGTGGTGGCGGTGCGGGTCAACGATGGATTTGGCGGCAAGAAGCTGGCTTGGGCGTCGTCGCTGCGCAAATCAATGTTCACCTCGAGAAGCCGCATCTTGGGTTCTGGTGTTAAGCCCTGGTCGGGTATGCCCTGCGGCGCGGCTGGACATGCCACCAGACCGATGCCGAGCATGACGGCAAAAACGAAGTTTCGCATGGTTGTTCTCCTTGAAAAACCCCTGACTCGAGGTTGGGTTGATGCCTGATTAAGGCAGGGTGACAATCGTGCCAGGGTACAGTGCCGTTCCCGAATTCCCAGCCGCGTCTCGAGACACCACGTAAATGGCGTAAGCGGTGTTCGGCAAGAGGTTGGTGATGGTGAAATTGGTGTCGGTGGTGCTGCCGACCTTGACCCGTGTGCCGCCCGAAAGGTTGCCTCGGCTGGGCAGGGGGGTCTGGGCAATGATGTCGTAACCGACCACGGCTTTGTTGTCGGTGGCGGCAAGCCAGGTGGCTTGAACCGTTCCAGCGCCCAGGTTGCTCAGGGTTGGGAAGTTGACCCCAGTCGGCGCGAGAAGGTCTGTGCCTGCGGGATAAATCGTGTAATTGAAACTGAAATCCGTGAAGCCCTCAACGTTTGTGCCTCGGATGGTGGCACTGTAATTGCCTGGAACGCCGCTCACAGGATTCCAACTGACCACACCCGTCGCGGAGTCAACGCTCATGCCCGCCGGACCAGTTTGCACCGCCAAGCTTGGTCTGGGCGAACCCGCCACACTGAGCGTGTAGTTTTGACCCGCCGTGGGATTCGCGGCTGGAGCCATCACAAACAGCGGTTCGCCGATGATCGCCACAATCTGTTCTGGGTACGCCCCAACGCCAATCGGGTTGATAAACGTACCGACCCTGAAAATGCTGGGCAAGGAATTGGTGGTGACATCGACCTGCGCGGCGAGGGATTCGTTAAAGCCCGCATCGTAAGACACCACCCTCAAAAAATGTCTCGAATTCGGCAAAAGATTCGTGACCGTGCCGAGGGTGCCACCTGTGATGCCGTCCACGCTCAGGATGGTTTGCTGCGTGGCAAAGTTCACATCATAAATTCGGTAGCCCACAATTGCCACGGGGCTGGCGGGTGCTGCCCAGGACAAGCTCACCGAAACCTGGGTCATGTTGGTCACCGCGAGGTTGATCGGCGCGGCGGGTCGCAGGGCAACCACGCCGACGCCAACCGATTTGAGGGAACGACTGCCAGCCGATGAGACCGCCACCACATAAAAACTGTAAGCAGCCCCAGGCACCAGCCCAGTCAAATTCAGCGTGGTGGTGGTGCTCGAGCCGACCAGGGCATAATGGCAACCGCTTCGACCGCAGCCCGTCAGCACCAACACCTCGTAACTGACCGTGCCGATCAGGGCGGTGGCTGGATTCCAGGACAGGGTCGCGGTTGTTTCGGTGATGCCCGAGGCGACCAAACCGGTCGGTATTGAAGGCGCTGGCGCTGTGGTGGTCACGCTGAAGCTTTGATCCGCCGTGCCGTCCGCGTTGCTGGCTCGGATGGTGACGGCTTGAGGCGATGTACTGAATTGCGCCACGGTTGGCGTCCAGGTCACCAATCCATTGGCATCCACCGTCATTCCCGTTGGACCCGTCACCAGCGAAAAGGTCGGCGCGGGTTTGCCGCTGGCGGTGGCAAGATAGCTGAACAACTGATTGACCTCCACCGATCCCTGAAACGAACTCGAGGTGAACACGGGTGGCGCTCCAGCCTGAGGACTCGAGTAGACCGTGTCAACATTCGCGTTTGCCGCGTTGACACCGCCTATTACCAGCACGTGTCCAGTCGAATCAATCGCGGCACTGGCATTACTGATTGCCACAGGCAACGAAGCCTCGAGACTCCAGGTGTTGGTCAGGGTGTCATAAACTTGGACTGTGTTGACGGGTGCAGTGCCGCTCGAGCCGCCTAAAACGTAAATCAGGTTGTTCTTGCCTGCAATTGCGGCAGCGTTTTTCACGGCAACTGGCATCGGGGCAACGGGTGTCCAGGCGGCTGGAAAACCCGAGAGCTTGTAAACCGTACTCGAGACTGCGCCGCTGGCGGTTGCGCCCCCAAACACGAATAAATCCTGCCCCGAGGCGGCGGCTGACGCGCCAACCAAGCTTTCAGGCAAGGACACGCCCGCCACCCAACGCCGTCCCGCAAAAGTCTCCACCGTTGAGAGCTGATTGCCCAAATCGTCAATTCCACCGATGGCATAAAGCACCCCACCAACGCTGGCAAAGGCGTGCTGCACTCGAGGAACGGTCATGTTCGGTAAGCCACCGATGTTGTTGGTGGTTGCGTTGAAGCTGTCCACCGACTTCAGGGTTTTCTTGGTGTCGCTGCCACCAAACACCGCGATCAGCCCGCCAAAAGTCAGACCAGCCCCCGCCGAAACTCGAGTGTTTTTGAGGTTGACGTTGTTCGGTAAGCTCGTCCAAGTGCTCGCCCCAGCAGCAAGTTTCACGATTGGAGGCGTATTGTTGGTGCTCGAGCCTCCAAGCACAAAAATGCTGCCATCGGCGATGGTCACCGCCGCCGCTTGGCTGCGAGTGGCGGGTTGCGTGGAGGTCTGGGTCCAACTGAGCGGCGTGGTGTTGCTGCGTACCGTCACACTGCCAGGATTGGCGGCTTGAGGTGTGCTCGGAATGCCGGCACCACAGGATGCAAGCACCGTCAGGACGATCAAAAGAACGCTGGCTCGAAATGCGCTGTTCACAAATATCCCTCCCGATTCCCCACTGCCGATTTACCTTGAAAGCATCACTCGAGGTCGCCCGAATGATTTTCGCGTCGTTATCGCACTCAAAGTTACTCTCGAAAAGAAAGTCAACAAGCCACAACACCAGCGCCTGTAAAACTGCGCTCGAGGGGATGAAGCTGGGATTGGCTCAGATCGTGTACGGTATGTCTTCACAAATCATTGCATACAAGACGCCAATTATGATGCTGACGAAGGTCTGCCAGGTCTACCGACCTTGGTCGGAAATACTTGTTTTTGACGAATGCAAAACATGATTTCAGACGGATTCTCGAGGAGTTCATGCCCGCTAACAACCAGCCACACCAGAAAATCTCGAGCCACACGTGTAAAACAAAAAAAAATCCCTTCTCCCGCACGCGGGAGAAGCGCCCCAAGCCCGTCAGCGATGCCGCCCGTGAGGTGCGTTTTGGCATCAAGAAGGTGCTGCTGTAAGGGGCAAGACGGGTTGGGGATGAGGGGTAAAACAATTGTTACCCCTACGTCTCGAGAATCATTGCAACGCGTTTAAATCATTGTTTAGGGCAATGTCACAATCGTTCCTGGATACAACACCGATGCGGAGTTTCCGGCAGCGTCTCGAGCGATCACCCAGATCGCGTATGAAGTCGCGGGCAACAGGTTGGTTGCCGTGAAGCTGGTTCCGGTGACCGTGCCCACTTTGACTTTTGGTCCACCCAAGATGTTGGCTCGGGAAGGCAGAGGAGTCTGGGTATAGACATCGTATGAGGTGACCCCAACGTTATCGGTTGCGGCAAACCAAGTGGCTTGCACCGTTCCTGCGCCAAGGTTGGTTAAGACTGGAAAGCTGACCATTGTTGGAGCGAGCAAATCCGTTCCGGCGGCATAAAGTGTGTAGTTAAAGCTAAAATCGGTGAAACCTTCGACGTTCGTGCCTCGGATCGTGGCGCTGTAATCACCTGGAATGCCATCAACAGGATTCCAACTGACCACGCCAGTCAGCGAATCAACGCTCATGCCAGCCGGACCCGAAAGCACCGACAGGGTTGGTTTGGGTGTACCACCAGTGCTCAAGACATAATTCTGACCCACTGTGGAATTTTGAGCTGGGACAATGACCATCAAAGGTTGCCCAATGACCGCCACGATTTTCTCGACAGCGGTGGAGACTCGAGTGATGCTGGGCGGCGAGTTGGTGGTGACATCGAGTTGGTTGGTCAGCGGAATGGCGGATTCGATCAGGGCATCGTAAGACGCAATTCTGAAAAAGTGTCTCGAGTTGGGCAGCAAGTTGGTGACGGTCGCCGAAGTTCCAGTGATGCCGTTCAGGCTGAGGGTGGTCGTTCCTGTCGCAATGTCAATGTTGTAAATTCGGTATCCAAGAATCGGCAATGGACCAGCCGAAGCCGCCCAGGACAAGGTGACCGAGGTTTGCGTGACGGTGGTCACGGTTGGGTTGGTCGGTGGTGCTGGCACCAAGGTTGCAACGGTTAAGAGTTCTGTGACTCCAAAAGGATTTGCTGTCAGGACGGATCGGCTGCCTGCCGAGGACACGGCAACCACATAAAAAGAAGTGTTTGTACCGGCTGCAACACTGATATTTGCCGATGTGGTGCTGCTCGAGCCGACCACGCCATAACTGCAACCACCGCGACCGCAAATGCCTGGGAGTTTCATCCAGACCTCGTAACTGATCGTCCCGATCAGGGCGGTGGACGGATTCCAAGACAGCGTAAATGAAGTCTCAGTAATGTTCGAGGCAACTAAGCCTGTGACCGATGACGGTGGTGGTGCAGTCACGTTCACACTGAAGGTCTGATCTGCCGTGCCGTCCGTGCTCGAGGCACGCAATGTCACGGTTTGAATCCCAAATTGAGGCACGGTCGGTGTCCAAGAAACCAGTCCTGTGGTGGCATTGACGCTCATGCCCGCCGGATTGGCGACCAATGAATATGTGGGTGCTGGTCTGCCCGTGCTGGTGGCTTGATAGCTGTAAACCTGATTGACTTCCACCGTGGTTGGAGGCGTGGAGGTGATGACCGGCGGCGCTCCCGCCTGAGAACTCGAGTAGACCGTGTTCTGGTTGGTGTTGCTGGCGTTCAAGCCACCGATCACCAACACGTGCCCAGTCGAATCAATCGCGGCGCTGGCGGCACTGATTGCCACTGGCAACGAAGCCTCGAGACTCCAGGTGTTGCTGAAGGCATCATAGACTTGCACGCTGCTGACGGGTGCAGTGCCGTTCGAGCCGCCCAGCACGTAAATCAAATTGTTTTTGCCCGCAACGACCGCAGCGTTTTTCACGGCGACTGGCATCGGGGCAACGGGTGTCCAGGCGGCTGGAAAACCAGACAGCTTGTAAACCGTGCTCGAGATTGTACCACTGGCGGTTGACCCGCCAAAAACGAACACATTCTGTCCAGAAAAAGCGGCGGATGCCCCAACCAGCGTTTCAGGCAAGGCGGTATTCGCCACCCAACGACCGCCGGCAAAGCTTTCAACCGATGAGAGTTGATTGCCCAGGTCGTCAACGCCGCCGATGGCGTACATCACACCCGAATTGCTGGCAAAAGCCTGCTGCGCCCGAGCGGTCAACATGCTCGGCAAGCCCGAAGATTTGTTGGCATTCGCGTCGAAGCCGACGACGGATTTGACCGACCTTAAATTCTTATCGCCGCCACCAAACACCGCGATCACACCAGTGCCCGACACGCCAACACCAGGCGCAATGCGGGTGCGGTCAAGCGTCGCCAGACCCGTCCAAGCTGCCGCACCGGCACCCAGTTTCAAGACTGGAGGGGTTGCATTGGCGCTCGAGCCTCCAAGCACCACAACGCTGCCATCAGCCAGACTGACCGCCACGGCTTGACTGAGCGCCGCCGGCAAGCTCGGACCGGCACTCCAACTGAGCGGAGTGGTGCTGCTTCGTGTGGTGACATTCCCCGCTTGGTTGGGTGTTGTTGACGGCGCATCCGGCATGTTCGCACCGCACGATGCAAGTGTCATGAATGTACCAACCAAAAGACTCGCTTGAAAAATTACCTTGTTCACAAATACCCTTCCTCGTCAAACCCCTCAAAGGATTCAACACTGTCATTGACGAAAGAACGTGACTGCTCGATGTGGCTCGAGGAATCTCGAGAATGTTTAGGATCAGGCTGATGCGCGGACGTGGTTTACAGTGAAATCCGATCTAAACACTTATTTTTTCGTCATCGATCCAGCACACGAACACCCTTAGAGTTGCGCTGAACGGGGTTGAGGGTTGCCACTGCTCGCCTCGTTTTGACTTTGTAAATCATTGCATGTACAACGTCACCTACAACTCTGACCTTGGTCGGTTGGGCGTACCGACCTTGGTCGGAAGGTTTCGTTTTTGACGACCAAAACATGTGATTTGAAACAACTTCTCGAGAAATCATCGTCTGCAAACCAACCAGTCCTGCAAAAAAAGGACTAAAAATCTCGAGCCAAACATGTAAAAGAACGAAACTCCCTTCTCCTGATGTTGGGAGAAGCGCGAACAGCCCGCCAGGTGCTGTTTTGTGAGCAAGAAGGTTCGGGGATGAGGGTAGACCGTGCAATAACTTCTCGTGTTTGAGATCAAAAGCTCGAGAAATAAAACGTTGAGGACAGTTTAAAACCATCCCCAACGAAATATAAAAACTCGAGTTTTACAGCTTGGTACTACTCAACTTCAAAGGAATTGGCACTTCAGGTCATTGACCAGCAAACTTGAAAAAAGGCGTGATGCGCATTGAAATCTTAAATAACAGGGCAACGCAACGCCTCCCCGTTCAGCGCCCGCACGGCTTCCTCGGCTGCCAGACGTTGCAAGCGTTCCATCGCATCCTCGGAGTACCATGACATGTGAGGGGTTAAATGCACTTGCTCGAGGTCACGCAGCGGCGAGTCTGGCTCGAGCGGTTCAGTTTCAAAAACGTCCAGGGCTGCACCAGCGAGTTGCCCAGCACTTAGAGCTTTAGCCAGCGCCTGGGTGTCAATCAGTCCACCTCGAGCGGAGTTGACCACAATGGCGCTCGGTTTCATGGTTGCCAGGCAGGTTGCGTTGATGAAGTGTTGCGTGGCTGGCGTTAACGGGCTGTGCAGGCTGATGGCATCGGATTGGGTCAGCAGCCTCTCGAGCGAACAAAGTTCAACGCCGAGTTCCTGGGCTTTTTCGGGAGTTAACATCGGGTCGCTCGCCATAAAGCGGCAACCAAACGCTCGCAAGCGCTCGAGGACCGCCTGCCCGATTCGTCCCAAACCAACAAATCCGATGGTGGTGCGCTTCAGTGGCAGGATCGGTCTCGAGACGCCAATGCCGTTCCAACCGCCAGCCCGTAATTCTTTTTCGAGCGGCACGAGTTTGCGCAGCAGGCTTAAGATCATGGCAACGGTGTGGTCGGCGACTTCGTCCAGGCAATAATCGGGGACGTTCGCCACCCGAACCCCGAGTTCTTTTGCGGACACCAAGTCGATGTTGTCCACACCCACGCCGTAACGGATGACGGTGGCATTCGGGGACAGCGCCTCGAGGACGCGTCTGGTGATGGGTGCGAATTGAACCAGCACCACCTTTGCCCCTCGGGTCGCGGCGATCACCTCGCTTTCGGTTTTGCACTGGTGTGATCTTAGGCTGGCACCGATTTCCCCCAGGACGCTGCGTTCAGGCTCGAGGTTTGGAAAGCTGGAGTCGGTGACGGGTACAATGTTGTTCATGCTTAATCCATGTGCCATTGCAAGGGCAAAAGAAACGGAAAATTGGTGCTCGAGTCAATCTCCACTTTCATGATTGGAGCCATGAATTTGCCCCAACGGGCATTGACTTCGCTGGCGTTTAAGGCGGTGATGGTGGCGTTCAAATCGTCGGTTTCAAAATAACCAAACAGCGTCAAACCATGCTTAAAAATTGAATAATTGCGAACCCCCGCAGCACTTAATGCCTCGAGCATTTCTGTCCAGATTTCGTCGTGACGTTTTTTGTACTCGGTTTCGTAACCAGGGCGAATCTCGAGTACCCAAGCGTGGTGTGCCATTTACCTGCCTCCTTTGGTTTGCTCTAAATAATCAAAAATAATGGTGCCCGCCACCAGCGTAAAATCTGCCCGCCAGTAAAAACCTTCCAGCATCTCGAGGACGGGCAGTTTGAAGACTGGGGCTTGAACGTTGGCTCGCAGTTCGACGCTGCACCATCCGCTCCAGCATTCGTGAACTTTGACGTCCGCCAGTCGCCTGGCGGTCAGTTGCCGAATGGCGGGTGTACCCGTGATGTGGTTGACGGCTTTGAGGTTGATGTTCAAAGCAAAATCCATGTATTTCTCGAGCGAGGAGATGTTGTCTTTTTTTTGTTTGTACGCCAGCGTGCCCGTGATCACATCGATGCCGTTGCGGGTCAGCGTCCCAACGAACAGATCGCCCCGAGCCTCGAGTTTTGGTTCGCCAAATTTCTTGGGTTGCCCGTGCACTTCGCGTCCGTGTGCCACGCCAATGTCGCTCGAGAGGAAAAAGTACGGCGAGTATGAACCCGCCTCGCCACCTGGCAGTTTTGCCCCGACCATGACGTTGCACTCGCCGTAAGCGCCAATCCAGTCCACGTCGTTCATCTTGTAAATATGAATCATCACGGTGTCGTTTGTTGGCTCGAGCGGCGGTGGCAAAAGCTTGCGGATGGCTTCTGGGCTGCTGCGGTAGGTCAGGGTCAGGACTTCGGCGTTTCTAAAACTGATTGGAAAAGGCGGCACCATCGGCGCATCCCAAGGCGTCGAGAAGTCGCCTCGCAGAATCTCCTCGAGTTTCAAGCTGTTCACGCGCCGCCCTCAGTCAAGCGCGGGGCATCGGCGGGGGCGGGTTTGCCCACGCGCTCATAGTATTCGGCTGGGATGTCTTTGGGGTCTTTGTAAATGTACCAGGTGCAGTTGCCGTCGCCGGTGTATTCGGTCACGCGCATCGGGTGTCCGTAGTGTTCAATCGCCAGAATTTCGTTGACAAAGGCGCAATGCCCGCAGTAATGACAGACCTCTTTTTTGCCCCAAGTCCAGTCGTGGGCTTCGCGGTCAAACCCAAACAATTCAGGGTTTTTCTCCTCGCCCGCCTGCAAGCGCAAGATTGCCACCCCACCAGAACCGCAAGGCTCGAGACTAATTTTCCAGCGCTTGCCCTCGTCGGTCACTGGCACTTCGCCGCGCCGCCCTGGTCCCATCAAATGACCGCGCAAACCCTCGACCGAAAGTTGCAACTGGGTTTCTGGACTCGATGCCATGACCTTGTCGTAACGGTCTTTGTAATAACTGCCCAGAATCGCGCGAAACGCCCGCTCCAGACCTTCGCTGCCCTGGGTTTGGTCAATGTAACTGAAAAAACGCCAAGCCCATTTGACGTACATGTCATGCACGACCTCCCATTCTTTACGGGCGTACTCGAGACGGGTTTTCGCCAACTCGAGATCGCCCGCATCGATGGCGTCTTCGATGGCGCTGAGGGTCGAAATGCCGAGTTGTTCTGGGGTGTCTTGGCGCAAAAAACGCCCGAGCAAATCTGATGGCGCTAAATTCACAATAACTCCTTTTCAACAGCTCGAAATGTTTTGGCGCTTAACGTTGCTGAGGTGTTTGGGTTTTCGTAGGAACGGCAACCATGCCCGTTTGGTGAGGTTAAGATAAGGCTTTTTGACTTGATTTATGAAGGGCTTTTCTGAAAAAAATTATTGGTAGGGTGCGCCTTGCGCACCGTTGTTAACGTATTCATGGTGCGCGGGGCGCACCCTACGGGTTTGATGTTTTCAATGAATCTCATTGCTTTTTGGGAACGCTCGAGTATCCACTCCAACCGCCCGTCACGCTGATGGTTTCGGCGGTCATGAACTGCGCGTCCTCGCTTGCCAGGTACGCCACTGCGCCAGCCACGTCCTCGGGTTTGCACCAGCGCCCGAGCGGAATGCCTTTTAAAACGTTTTGCTCGAACTCTTCCCAGCCTTGACCGAGCAAATCGGCTTTGGCGCGAAACCATTTTTCCATGCCCGTACCAGGTCCAACGTGCCCAGGCGCGACCGCGTTGACCGTAATTTGGTACGGTGCCAACTCGAGCGCCAGGCACTGCGTGAATGCCAGAATCGCACTTTTGGAAGCCACGTAAGCGCTCGAGTATGGGTTGCCCGTGATTTTGGTGATGATGTTGATGATCCGTCCAGACTCTCGGCGCATGAGGTGCGGGGCAAACGCACGGCAAACGAAAAAGCAACCTCGAGCGTTGGTGTTTTGAATGGCGTCCCAGTCTTCGTCGGTCAGGTGGATGGCAAGTTTTTGAATGTGAATGCCGGCGTTGTTGACCACAATGTCCACCCGACCAAATTGCTCGAGCACCCTTGCCGCCAACGCGTTGACCGACTGGCTCGAGCTGACATCGGTCTGGACGGCAAGACCGCCCAATCCTTGCGCGGTTTTTTCGGCTTGCTCGAGGTTGAGGTCGGCAATCACGGGCGTTGCCCCCTCGGTGGCGAGCCGAGCGGCGATGGCTTGACCGATGCCAGCCGCCCCGCCCGTGATGACCGCAATTTGTCCCTCGAGTCGTTTCACAAAAACCTCCGCAGCAGGTCGCGCATTTTGACGGTTTCGGTCAACACATCGTCGTACAGGGTTCCCATATAATCTTGATGAACATACTCGAGCGCCAGAAATCCCGCATATCCAGCCTCGCGCAGGCTGCCGAGCAGCGCGGGGAAGTTGATGGTTCCAAGCTCGAGTTTGCTTTGCAGCACACCCATTCTGGCTTGCCGCAAGTGAAGGTGTGCGGCGTGAGGCAAGAGCACATCGATTTCTTCTTGATGGTAGCCCAGACAAACAAAATGCGCATAATCGAGCACCAGTTTTAAACCTGGCACCCGTTCCAGCAACTCGAGGGTCAAGTTTGGTGACTCGAGGTAGGAATGCACGTGCGGCTCGGTGGCGAGGGTCACGCCAGAATCTTGGGCGATGGGCAACAGCGCCTGCAAGGCTTTGGCGGATTGCTCGAGCGCGGCACGTCTGGTTTGTCTGGGGTTGACGATGCCAGGCAAGACCATCACCGACGGGATGTTGGCGACCTGGCAAAAACGCATCACTTTTTTAAAATCCTCGAGGTTTTCATGCAAGCTCGAGTCGAGCGCCAGGTTGCGGGCTTCAAGACCTTCGCCGAACAGGTGGTAAAAATTGGCAATTTCAACGCCCAGGCTCGCCAGCTCAGCCGCCAGCGTTTCGGGATGCTCGAGCAGTGCGGCACGGTTTAGTCCCGAAGCGTAAAAATAACCCAGGTCGATGGCGGGAATATCAATCGCTCGAGCGATGCCTGCAACTTCGGATAAAGTACAAGCTGGGAATGACCACGATGTCACACTCAGTTTCATTGAATTTGCTCCACCTTTCCGCTGCTGGCACTTTTGTACGCCGCCTCGAGCACTTCCACGGCACGCATGGCAACCTCGCCAGGGGCATCATTTTCGACGGTTGCCCCCAGGCAAATCTCGATAAAGCGCTCGAGCGGTTGATAGGTTTCATACGCGCCGTCGCCGTCTTTTAAGGGCACAACCGTGTTGCGGTGGTCGTTGCGCCGAACCTCGAGCCGTTCGCGTTCGATGTCGAGCAGCATCACGCCATCAGAGCCAAAAATGCGAATGTCAATCTGGTACTGCTTTAAGTCAATGCCATCACCACTCGATTTGGGCAGCGTCGCCGCGCCAGAAATCACGCCCGTCGCACCGTTGGCAAGCCGCAAATTGATCGCGTCGTAATAATCCACGCCTGTGCTCGAGCGTCCCATCCAGGCAAAAACCTCTTTGGGTTCGAGCTTGATGATTCCAAACAACAAACCCAGCGCGTGGCAGAGTTGCCCCCAGCCGTAGCCGCCAGCCCGTTCTGGGTCAGCCCAGGTCGAAGCTGGCGGGCGAAAAATCGCGCTTTCAGTCTCGAGCATCGGTTCGCCGCCGAACAAATCCGAGAGTGCCGACGCCATCTGGCAGACAAAATGTCGCGGTTCGCCGATCTCGGCTGCCAGACGACGGGCTTCTCGAGCAAACGGTCTAAAACTCCAGCCTTGCGGAATCATGATTTGCTTGTTTTTGGCGTGTGCCAGCGCCACCAAGGCTCGAGCCTCTGCGCCCCGTGTGGCGACAGGTTTTTCGACCAGCACATGAAAGCCGCGCTCCAAAGCGGCTTTGGCGTGTTCAAAATGCAGCACGTGCGGCGAACTGATGACCACACCATCAAGCTCGAGTTCCAGCAATTCACGGTAATCTTCGGTGGCATGGCTAAAACCAAACTGGGTTTTCACCAACTCGAGTTCCGCCGCGCCCAGACGACAGACCGCCACCAGTTCGACATCGTCTCGAGCCGCATAAAACGGGATTTGTACGCTGGTCGCCCACCAACCCGCCCCAATAAAACCGATTCGCGCCCGAGGACTCATGTGACCTTGACCTTTTTTGCAGTCGGTTTGGCTTTCAAGTTTTTTTCTTTGGCTTGCGCCCGCTTAAATTTGGCGTGAGCCGTTCGCACCCGTTCCAAATGCGCCCGCATCGCCGCCGCCGCGCCGTCCGCATCGCGGTTGCGCAGCGCCTCGAGCACCCGCAGGTGCTCAGCGTGACTGACCCGAGGGATGCTCCAGGATTGCACCGTGGCTTTGCGATTGCGGTTGATCAGCGTCCGGACGCTGTGAACCACCCGCTCGAGAAAAATATTTTCGGTGGCTTTGGCAATCAGCATGTGAAATTTCGTGTCCATCTCAAACCACGCCAGCAGCGCATCCAACACCGGTTCAGTGCTTTTCAGACAGGCTGAAAGTTGTTCAATCAACGCGTCGGTCATTTTGGCGGCTGCCATTCGAGCCACCTCACCCTCGAGCATAATTTGCGCCTCAAACAAGGTCTCCAGCCGTTGATCCTCGAGGTTAAAGTAAAAATCCAGCGGTGCCAGCAAATCCTGCGAGGTCAAATTGGACACGAACACGCCACCGCCCTGGCGAATGTTGAGTGCCCCCATCAGGGACAGGGCACGCAACGCCTCGCGCAAGGTTGGACGGCTGACCCCCAAATTGCTGGCAAGTTCACGTTCGGCTGGAAGTTGCTGCCCTGCCACCAGCACACCCGCCTGAATCAGTCCAAGAATGCGTTGAACCACCTGTTCGGCATTGGTTTGGCGGGTGATGGGTGCGCCCATGTCTTCGGATTGCGTTTTCATCTGACCTCACTTTGACACGACACGATTCCGAACCGCATTAATCCCCCAACACCCGACTGCGCAATTGATCCAAACCGACCGCCAAAAGCAAAACAATGCCTTGGGTCACGGTTTGCCAGAAGCTCGAGACGTTCATCAAGACCAAGCCGTTGTTTAAAGTCCCAAGAATCAGAACCGCCAGCAGTGTGCCCCAGACATTGCCGCGCCCGCCAGACAGACTGGTTCCGCCCAAGATCACGCTGGCGATCACGGTCAGTAAGCTGTCCTTGGTGATGTTCGCGGCACTCGCGCCAAGCATGGCGACCAAAACCAGACCACTGAGGGCGCCGCTGACCCCAGAGAGCACAAACAACCTGGTCATGACCCCGTTCACGGGCACGCCCGCCAATCGGCTGGCGTCGGGGTTGCCGCCCGTGGCGTAAACAAAGCGCCCAAAGCGGGTTCTCGAGAGCACCCAGTGCAGAGCAAAAAAACCAATCACCATTAAAATAAGGGGCATCGGAATGCCCAGCACCCGCCCCGATCCCAGAAACGCAAAGGCGGGGTCTGAGATCGAGGCGGTCAAACCGCCCGTCAGCACCAGCGCGATGCCTTCGACGACGTTCAGCATTCCCAGGGTGGCAATCAGTGGGTTGATCTTGATGCGGGTCACCGAAAGCGCGTTCAGGAAGCCGATGATCGCGCCGAGCAGCATTGAGACCACGCCAGCCAGCCAGATGTTCATGCCCGTTTTGGTCAGCAAACCCAGCACCACACCGCTCATGCCCGCGACGGCTGCCACGGACATGTCAAGTCCGCCGGCAATGATCAAAAGCGTTTGAGCGCCCGCCATCAAGCCGATCACGGCGTTGTTGGTGCCGATGTTGAGAAAATTTTGCATCGAAAAAAAGAATGGTGAACTGAGCGAAAACACCAGCAGGATCAACACGTAAAATGCCAGCAGGACACCGACACCCGTTGGGTTGCGAAACGCCCCAAGAATTCCAGCCCAGGTATTGGCTGGTTGAGCTTTAACGGTGGACGGTTTGGGCGGCTGCATGTATCAACTCCTTTGTGGTCACGCCACGTTCAAAACGCGCGGCGACCCGACCGCGATCAAGCACAATCATGCGGTCGCTGAGGTTCGCCACCTCTTCAACGTCGCTCGAGATCATCAAAATCGCCAGCCCCTGGCTCGAGAGGGTTCGCAGGGCGGCATAAATTTCTTTGCGGGCGCCAACGTCCACGCCACGGGTCGGTTCTTCCATCACCAACAGTTTGATGCCGTCGGCAAGCCAGCGTGCCAGCATGACTTTTTGCTGGTTTCCGCCAGACAGATAACGCAATTTTTGGCTCGAGCCTCTGGTGCGAATGCCCAGTTGTTTGATCCAGCGTTGCACGTAATGTTCCTCGAGCGGCACGGACAGGCTTAAACCTTGCAGGTAACGCCCCAAAAAAGGCAGGGTCATGTTTTCGCGCACCGAGCGTTCTGCCAGAATGCCTTCGCGTTTGCGTTCGGCGGCAATATAACCCACGCCTTGCGCGATGGCATCGGTCGGGTCTCGAGGTTTGAAGACTTGACCCGCAAGTTGCACACTGCCTGTCGGTTTGTTGCCGAGCGCCCCAAACAAGGCTTTGCCAAGCACCTCGATGCCGGAACCGATCAAACCAAAAACCCCAACAATTTCGCCGCGCCGCACGTTCAAAGCCACATCCTCGAGCTTGCGTGCCAGGCTAAAGTGCTCCACCTCGAGCAGCACCTCGCCGAGTTCGGCTTGCCCTTCGGGGTACAAGCCCTGCACCGTATCGCCCAGCATGGCACCAATCACCTGTTCTCGAGAGGCTTGGGCGGTGACAAACTGTCCGGTCACGCCACCGTCGCGGAGCACCTGAATGCGGTCCGAAATTTCAAAAACTTCATCCATGCGGTGCGAGATGTAAATGATGCTGACCCCACGGGTTTTCAGGCGTCTGATGATCTCGAACAGGCGTTGCACCTCCTGCTCGGTCAGCGCCGCCGTGGGTTCGTCCATCACCAGCACCCGCGCCTGCCCCGAAATCGCTCGAGCAATCTCGACGATGCGCTGCTCGGCAACCTCCAAGGTTTTTAAGGCGGCTCGAGGGTTGACCTGAAGTTGCAAATCGGCGAGCACCTCAAGCGCCCTTTGATCCATTTTTTTGTCATCGATGCTCGAGATTCCAAAACGCACTTTGGCGGGCAGGTCGGCGATCAAAATATTTTCGGCTATCGTCATTTCAGGAATCACCGAAAGCTCTTGCGGCAAAATTCGTACACCGCTGGCGATGGCGTCCAGCGGACTGGAAAAATGCACCAGCTTGCCGTCGAGTTTGATCGTGCCAGCGTCTCGGGCATAATCGCCACCCAAAATTTTCACCAAAGTGCTTTTGCCCGCGCCGTTCTGACCCAACAGCGCCAGCACCTCACCCGCGCCAAGCTCGAGATCAACGTCCATTAAAACGCTGACCCCACCAAAGGATTTGCCGATGCCGCGCATCTCCAAACGAGGAATGGTATCGGTCATACACGCCTCTCGAGATTGGTGGCAGCAAACACCCCAACACCCAGGAGCGTGGGTGTTGGGGGCGGGAGGGGAAGAAAAGAAGTTGTTGACATGGGGTTTACTTTAAGAGCGCCGGAAAATCCTTCAAATCGGGGTCTTTGCGAAGTTCATCCATGAAGGTGTTGTACGCCGCCTTGGGGAAGCTGTATTTGAATGTTAGGGACTTGGCAAAGCACTTGCGGTCTGGGTAATACTTGCAAATTGTTTCTGGTGTGACCATCACATGGCTGACCAAAACACCGGCTGGAACGGGTTTGCCCGCCAAGGTCATCAGTGAGAGCGGGATCAGGTAATTGCCGTAATTTTCTGGGAAAAACCCAACCGAGGCGATAAATTGATCCTCGCCCACCAGCGTGTCCAACTCGTCTGCGCCCATGCCGACCGCCAAGAAATCAGCCAAACGATTCGCCGATTTTGCGGCTTGCAACATGCCTTTGGTGGCTTGGTCATTGATCGCAATGGCAATGATCGGCGAGCCTTGCGGAATGCGCCCAAGCACGTTGGTCATCTGCTTAAACGATTCCTCGAGCGTGTTTTTGGTGTCAATCTTGATGAGGTGATCGCTGGGCAAGCTCTTGAGGACGGCTTTGATGCCGCGTTCTTGACCGTCGGTGCGCATTTTGGGCACAACACCCGATTGCGGCAATTCGCCAATCACGGCGTAGGCTTGGTTGGCTTTGGCAGCCCCCCATTTGCTGACCGCACCCGTCGCCAGGTAACTGCCTCCCAAGAAACCGCTGTAGGGGTTGTTCGCCCCAAAGAAGGTGGCGTCGCCCATCGGAATGTCAATTGCCACCACCGGAATTTTTACGGCGTTCATTTTTTGCATGATCTGAGCGCCGAAATTCGCGTCGGTCTGAAATTCGATCACAAAGTCAACATTGCGCTGAATAAAGCTTTCGGCAACTTGCAGCGCGGTCGCGCCAGACAGGCGATTGTCACCGACCACCAGTTCGATCCCCGCCGCGTCTGCGTTGCGTTTGATGCCCGTTTCGACCAGCGCACAGAACGGAATGTCGCGTTGCAAATTGGCAAAACCGATCACATAATTTTTGCCGTTGCGCGGCGGACGGTTTTTGGTGGCTGCCGCAATCATCGATTTAAAAGCGCCGCTCGAGAGTTGCTTGCCCGAAAATTTGCTCGGGTCAAAACCAAAGAAATTTTCTGCCAGTGCCGTGGCAAGAATGCCGACGAGTGCGAGACTGAGAACGACACGCCAAATACCCAGGGTTTGAATTCCACGGTTCATAATGCCTCCGACTTTCAGTGCGGCAACAATTTTTTCGGTCTGGTGGTCAGACCAAAGATATTCTGTTACAGTGTCTGTTGTCAAGAGGTCAGTGTTCTGGTGGTCAAACCAATTCTCGAGCAAATTGAGATTCTGGTTTTGTTTTGTCAGTGCCAAAAAAAACCGTCCAGAGAACAATTAAAGCCGTATCTAAGGAGAAAAAATGTTAACCCGAAAACCCGCCATCAAAGCTCGAGTTGGTGTTTTTGGCATCGGACTTGCCGCCTACTGGTCGCAATTTGAAGGACTCAAACCTCGGCTCGAGGGATACCAAAACGAGGTCGAACATCAAATCGCCAACGCTGGCGCGGACATCATCAGCGCAGGGTTGGTGGACGACGCCCCCAGCGCCCAAAAAGCCAGCGACCTGTTCGCCCGCTCGGACCTGGATTTGCTGATCTGCTATGTCGGCACGTATGCCACCTCGAACACGGTTTTGCCCGTGGTGCAACGCAGCCACGCCAACGTTCTGGTCTTGAACTTGCAACCCGTTGCCGCACTCGATTACGAAAATACCGACACCGCCGAGTGGTTGGCAAACTGCTGCGCCTGCTGCGTTCCAGAAATCTCGAACGCCCTGGCTCGCGCCCGAATCGATTTTAACGTCGTCTCAGGAAGGCTGTACGGCGACCCTCGAGCCTGGACGCGGATTGCCAACTGGGTTCGAGCCGCCGGTGTCAAGCGTACACTGAGCAAAAGCCGCATCGGATTTTTGGGTCACACCTACCCAGGAATGCTCGACATGTACTCCGATTTCACGATGGTTCAGGCTCAAACGGGCGCCCATGTCGAAGTGCTCGAGATGGACGACCTCGAAGTGCGGGTCAACGCGGTCAATCCCAGTGACCTCGAGGCGAAAAAGCTCGAGATTCGTGAGGTTTTTCAAATTGCCGAAGCTGGACGCGACAAGATCAGTATGCCGATCACGCCAGAACGTTTTGATTGGAGTGCCAGGGTTGCCTGCGGTTTGGATCGTCTGGTGACCGATTTTGACTTGGATGGTCTGACGTACTATTACCGTGGTTGGGAGGGCAATGTTTTTGAACAACTCGGGGCTGGTCTGATCGTTGGCAATTCGTTGCTGACCGCCAAAGGTGTCCCTGCCAGCGGCGAGGGCGACCTCAAAACCTGCCTCGCCATGAAAATCCTCGATTGCCTGAATGCGGGCGGCTCGTACACCGAATTTTACGCGATGGACTTTACCCAAAATTTTATCCTGATGGGACACGACGGACCCGCCCATGTTGCCATCAGCAATGAAAAACCCATTCTGCGCGGACTGGGCTTGTACCACGGCAAACGCGGTTACGGCATCAGCGTCGAGTGCCAAGTCAAAACCGGTCCGATCACCATCCTCGGCATGACCCAAACCGCCGAGGGCAAACTCAAAATGTTGGCAGCCGAAGGCGAGAGTCTTTCGGGCGCGAGACTTCAGATCGGCAACACCAACTCGAGACTGCGTTTTAAACTCGACCCAGCCGAATTTATGGATGCCTGGTGTTTGGAGGGACCAACGCATCATGTGGCGCTGGGCGTCGGGCATCAGGTCGAAAAAATTCGCAATTTCGCAAGGGTTTCAAACCTCGAGCTTGTCGTGATTTAGAAATCTCGAGGTAATGTATCGAAAGGGACGCATGAGGATATTTTGCCCAAGATTCGGGAACGCAAAATGGTTGTCGTTGGTGGGTAACAAAACATTTCGTGTTTCAGACGTTAAATCCGTGACAATTGCACTTTCGAGCCACTCGAGTTTCAGCCCATCGCTGTGTTATTGCCGAGCAAGGCTTGGGCAGAGTTTGTTGCCGCACAAACCTTTGCGTTGGGTATCGATACGTGGTTTTGAATTTATTTGAACGTCGCCACTCGATTGCTCAGCGTGTGAATTAAATCGTCTTTCATGCTCACGCCAATCCCGATTCCCTCGAGCGGGTGCGTGATGCCGTTCACCATGACAATTTCAGGTTCGATGATGTCTTCGTGCCAGTACCTCGAGCTTGGTGCGGTGTCTGACGCCAGATTAAATCCAGCTTGGGTTTGCATGGCAACGTTGTGCGCCCGTCCCACGCCACTCTCGAGCATTCCGCCAGCCCAAAGGTCAATGCTATTTTCCAAACAGTACTTGGCAATGCGTTGCGACTCGAGATGCCCGCCGACCCGCCCAAGTTTGAGGTTGATCACCCTGCCCGACCCAAGTTGTTTGGCTTTGCGCACATCGCCGACGCTGTGAATCGGTTCGTCGAGGCAAATCGGGGTTTTGATTTGTTTTTGGAGCGTCGCGTGATCGACCAGATCGTCGTACTCGAGGGGTTGTTCCATGTACTGCATTCCGATATCGTCAAGGGCTTTTAAAACCTCGAGGTCATCCAGGGTGTAGGCGCTGTTGGCGTCGCTGGTTAATTTCGTTTCGGGTTTTAAGGCGGCTCGAGCGGCGGTGACGAACGCCACATCGCGCCCTGGACCAATTTTGAGTTTGATGCGTTTGTAACCTTGTGCCTCCTGCTCGAGCACGAATTCTGCCAGCGCTTCGGGACTTTTCTTGATGCCCACGCTGATACCGACGGGCATGTCGGTGTGAACGCCGCCAAGGTACTTCCAGAGCGGCAGGTTCGCGGCTTTGGCTGCCAAATCCCAGAGCGCCATCTCGAGTCCGCCTTTGGTGAAATGATTGCCGCGAATGGGGTGCAAGATCGGCTCGAGGTCACCAGGATGCTCAAATGATTTGCCCAACACCCTCGGCACGATCACATCCTCGAGGATGCTCCAGGCGGTGTCGGTGGTTTCGTGGTTGTACCCTGGCGTTTCACCGCAGGCAACCTCGCCAATGCCAAAAAGACCTTCAGAAAAGACGCTGACCAGAACCATGCGCCGCTCGGTGGTGACACCAAATGAAGTCTCGAAAGGTTGTTTGAGTTCCATGCGAATTTCGCGCAGTTCGATTCGGTCAATCTTCATAACATCAGCATAACGCAATGTGTCCCAAATGACGCGAATTCAGTGTCTTTCAACACGCAAAATTTAAACTCGAGATGATAGATTTAAACCATGATCAAGATGTACACAACCAGTTGGTGCGG
Source organism: uncultured Deinococcales bacterium (assembly GCA_964247135.1). GTDB lineage: Bacteria > Deinococcota > Deinococci > Deinococcales > JAAFIG01 > JANXTZ01. The sequence continues at coordinate 21,972 of CAXTTL010000047.1, forward strand.
TGATTGCCGCGTGACCAAACGCGTGCTCGAGCAACGCGGACTCGAATTTATTGAGATCAACATCGAAGAAAACCCTGAAGCCGCCGAGTACGTCATGAGCGTCAACGGTGGACGGCGCAGCGTGCCGACCCTCGAGTTTAACGGCGATGCGGCAAGCATGAGCAATTTCAACCGTGTGAAACTGGATGCTTGGCTTGTCAAAAACGGTTTGATCTCGGCTTAAAATTTGGTTTGGTTTGAAGGCTCGAGTGTAATGCTCGGGCTTTTTTATGTTCAAAAATTCATTCACCTGTGGCAAAACCTGTGTACTGCCGTTTGTAAGGCGCATGAAATCCCAACACAATTTTGTCTTTGGGAATTCCAGCGTTGACCAGTGCTTCAGCCACGCGATAATCGGTGTTGTCCTCTTGAACCCAGACCAGGTCGTTTTTAACATCAATTTGCACCACGATGCCATAGGTACGTTTTGTGCCTTGCCAGCCAGAAACGATCACTTGATAATGGTGTCTTTCTTTGTCCAGGACAAGTTGATACTCAAGTTCGGGAGGGTTGCCTGGTTTGGCAATGTCTTCGAGGATTGATTGAATAATTTTAGAATAATTCTTCACTGACGATCAACTCCTCAGGGGCGTTGTAGACCAAAATGTTGAGCTTGAATTCTTTGAGGATGATTTGGGTAAATTGACGTTGAAAGAATGTTTGAAAGACATCATCTGGTACAGCAAGATAGAGTTTGTGTTCTGGATATAATAAGCGTAATGCGGCGCGGTAATTCAAGTATTGTCCAAGTACGCTGTGAAATTCATGGGTGTTTGACGCTTCCGTAAAACCTTTGACCTCCACCGATGTACCGCTTGTTGCGCTCTGCAACAAGTAAGCGTTCCGCCCCAAGGTCAATCAGCATGGTTGTATCTGTACCCAATGCCAACTTCAATGGATCGTGCGTGATGCGCCAACCGTCCTTCTCGAGCGCGTGTCGTACTGCGTTATGGAAAGCATCTCGAGCCATAATCCAGTTTATAACGGAGTGGTTCAATTTTGGGTTGTTGATCCTTATGCTGGTAATCTCGAGTCATGCGAATTGAGATGAAAGCTGGCGTCATTCACTTTAACGCGGGAGAATACTGGGACGCCCATGAAGTCTGGGAAATCCCCTGGAACGCCGCGAAATCTCGAGGAGACACGGTTGAAGCCGCTTATGCGCAAGGTTTGATCTTGCTGGCGGCAGCCATTCACAAACGCCGCCATTACCAGAACCTTCGGGGTGGGCAACTCAATTACGCCAAAGCCCTCAAAAAACTCGAGCTTGTGCCGCACGGTTACGCGCTCGAGCATGACGGCTTTGATCTTGAAGCCTTCAAACTCGAGGTGTTGGCAGCACTCGAGGATGCCGAATTGTTCCCGCAGTTGCCAGTTTAATGCCTTTAACGCGGTAGAATATTAGGATGGCTTCACGGTATCGAACACGCTCTGGAATTGTGGTTCGGCGAAACGTCACCCCAGCCGGTGATGTCATTCTTGATTTGCTCACCCCTGAAGGGAAACTGCGCGGTGTTGCACGGGGTGGCGTCAAAGGCTCGAGATCGCCACGTTTGAATTTGTTCCAGCATTTGACCGTGCAGACCTATGAAAAACCTGGCAACGACCTTGCCACGCTCTCCGAAATCATGCTCGAGGGCGCACTGCCTGGACTCTCGAGTCCGGATGTGTACCCGTTCGCGCATTTTTTGTGCGAACTCGCCGACAAGCTGTACCAAGAAGAGGATTTTGTCGGGCAGGCGGGTTTTGAATTGTTTACGGGCGGTTTGCGCGGTTTGGTGCGCCACGCCGACCCTGACCGCATCACGCTCTTGATCGCCTGGAAACTGCTGGCGCTGCACGGCATGTACCCTCGGGTTTCAAGCTGCATTGAAACGGGTGATTTTGAAAACCTCACGCATTTTGACGCGGGTCAAGGCGGCGTCACCAGCGCTCGGGTTGGGCGGGGTTTGAACATCGGCGAGGATGCGATTGAGGAACTCGGCAACATCGCCAGGGGAACGGTGCGCGAGGTTCTCGAGGAAGAACTTTCCGACAGCGCTCGGGCGGGCTTGTGGTTGGCGCTCGAGGCTTACTTAGGGGTACATGTCAGCATCTTGCAGGCTTGGGGCGCGGTCAAATTGATGCGCTCGAGCGGGTTGCAGTTGGCTTAACCGATTGCGGGTGTTGTATCGCCCGCCTCAACAGCTCGCGGTTCAATACTTGCCTTCGCCATGATTTGCTCGAGTTGCGCTTGTGTCACCATGCCAGTCTCGAGTTTGTTGGTTTTTGGATTTTTCTTGTTGTCGAGCGTGATCTCAACCAACTCGAGCACGATGGTTTCAGGGTGTCCGTCTGGGGTCGAACGGGCGTTCAAATCGATTTTGGGTGCTGGCAAGGTTTCCCGAGTCATCAGTCTTCCAGC
>CAXTTL010000048.1:0-23795 GCA_964247135.1 uncultured Deinococcales bacterium
GTGCGGGAGGTTTGTGTATGAAAAAACGAAACGATGCCCTGCTGGCGTTTTTTGGGCTGACCTTTGCGATCACTTGGGGTCTGGCGCTCGTGTTGGTCTTGTTTCCTGTGACCATCAAAGCGCTGTTCGGTGCAGTCTCGGTGTCCAACCCCTTGTTTATTGTGGCGGTGGCAGGACCCACCATTGCCGCCACAATCTTGACGCTCACTCGAGAGGGTTGGGCTGGCTTGCGAGGGCTGTACAGCCGTTTGGTTCAATGGCGTTTTGGTCTGCAATGGTACGCGCTGGTGCTGCTCGGCATTCCGTTGTCGATGTTCGCCATCAGTCGAATCTCGAGTGTCATAATCAATTATGACCTCAGCACGCCAACCTTGATGATGCTGCATTTGTTGAACGAATTGATCTTGGGTCCTATGGGTGAAGAATTGGGTTGGCGTGGTTTTGCCTTGCCACGAATGCTCGAGCGTTACAATCCGCTCTTGGCGGCTGTATTGCTTGGCAGCATTTGGGGAGCGTGGCACTTGCCCTCGTTTTTCTTGTCAGGCTTGCCGCAAAGCCAACTTGCCATTCCCACGTTTTTGCTTGGTGCGTTGTGTCTGTCAATCGTTTCAACCTGGTTGTTTTTGCACACAGGTCGTAGCGTTCTGGCAACCGTGTTGTTTCACTTTGCCATTAACGCTTCCATGAACGTTTTTGGTGTGGCGTTTTCAGCCTTTACCATCGCAGCCGCGTGTGTGGCGCTGCTGGTGGTTGTTCTTGATCGCAACATCAATTGGTTTGCACCTGGGCAACCTCGAGCAAGGTTGAACGTTCAAACCAATCCTTGATCGAGCCTGAGATGTGATGAAGCTTGTAGCAGCAAGAAAGTGAAGCAACCCATGAATCAACTGGCAGGAACTTCTGAAATTCCACAATACAGTTTGGCAAAAATCCTCCTCGTATGGGCAGCCGCAACCTTCCCAATGGCAATTTTGGGATGGGTGGTGACTCCAGCCCTTGCACACGACCCAAACAATCCAGGTTTTGAAAAACTTGCCATACTGACGCTCGGATTGATCTGGCAATTTATTTTGGTCATGATCTTGTGCTACCAAGAAACGGGCAACCTCGCCTGGTCAACAATCCGAGAACGTCTGTGGCTCAATACACCGCGAACTCCGAAAACCCGAGAACCGCGTCGGCGTTTGTGGTGGTGGCTTGTACCGATCATCGTTTTAACGGCATTTTACGAATTTCAAATTGCTGGGGTATTCGACAAGATTTGGGTTGGAATCTTCCCATTTCTGACCGAACCACGCGGTTTTGACCTTGGCAGTTTACTCGAGACACCACAAGCCAAAGCAAAGCTGGTTGGTCACTGGGGCGTTTTGCTGCTCTTTGTGGTCAATGCCGTGTTCAATACCGTTTTGGGCGAAGAGCTTGTGTTTCGTGGGCTGCTTTTGCCGCGAATGGCAAGGGTCTTTGGAAAATGGGACTGGGCAATGAATGGAATTCTGTTTGGTTTGTATCATTTGCATCAACCCTGGGGGATTCTCAGCGCCGCCATCGAGGGCATGTTGCTCTTGGCGCTGCCCAGCCGATACTTTCGCAGTTCCTGGTTGGGCATCATCGTTCATTCTGGGCAAAGTGTTTATTTTGCAATCCTGATTTTGGGGTTGGTGCTTGGAATGGCATAGCGACACAAGCGCTGTCTTGTCAGGTTTCAATGCTTGGTTTTCAGCCTGATATGTGCAGGCTTCAAGGTTCAATTCAAATCAACCCTTGTTCAAGCGCTTGCCTGGTGGCTGCGGCTCGAGTGGCAACGTTTAATTTTGAGAAAATCGAACGAAGGTGCGTGTGAACGGTGCTGCCCGACATGCCCAATTCTGATGCAATTTTCTTGTTGGTTTTGCCATCTGCCAGCAACTTTATGACCTCGAGTTCGCGTGGTGTCAGGTCGCTTAAGGTATCACGGGCTTTGGACGCAGTCTGGTTCCGATTGACCTGGGCAATGCCCAGTTGGTGTTCGTGAACCAGTTTTTGAGCGCCAATCAATCGAGCAATCTCTATGCCAGCCGTAAAATGCTCAAGTGCTTGACTGAAGTTATTTTCGTCAAGCTCAAGCCAACCCAAGTACAACAATGCCTGACTTTCCAATGGACGGGCTTTTGCGTTTTGCGCTTGGACAAGACTCAACTCGAGCAATTGACGTGATCGTTGATGATTTCTCAAAAGTCGTTCGGCGTTTCCAAAATTTGCTTGCCCCAATGCCATCAAGTGTGGTGGGAGATCAGCAACATACTCGAGCGCGAGTTCAAAGGTTTGTCGTGCTTCAAGCAATTTATTTGCGGTTGTAAGAATTCGACCCAGCAAATTCAGGTTGGCAAAAAATTGCAAGTTGTCCTCTGGGGTTTTCTGATTGACCGTGATCAAATTTAAACTGGTCAGACTTTGGCGTATCAGGTTTTCTGCTTGTTCATGGTTTTGGGTGTTGAGTTCAATCTCAGCCAACATCATCAGCGCTCTGGCAAGCAATTGATGGTTCGTTGTTTGATGATTGCTTGTTAATAAGGTCTTTTCAACGTGCTGACGGGCAGCAAAGTCATCGCCTTGTCTGAGGGCAAAAGTGCCAGCCAATAGCAACACTTCGTGAAAACGCAAATCGTCTTTTGAAAGTTTGATGAGCAGGTTTTCCAAAATACTGCGAGCTTCAGCCAGAAAACCACGGATTTGCCAGTGGTAATGTTCCGCCGAAATAAAATCCCACGCCCAGTCAAAAAACCTGTTTTCAATACACCACCGTAAGGCTTGGTCAATGTTGTCGTGTTCAAGCCCAAGTATCTCGAGGTAAGCTGCTTGTTCGGCGCTTTCAAGTAACTGTGCCGCTTTTTTGACAACACTCAAAGCGTATTCAACATGGGTTTTTTGAGCCGTCTCGAGTTCACCTGCCAATTTCAGTTTCTCGAGTGCGTATTCACGTACCGATTCGAGCAATAAAAATCGTGCTGGTTGACTGTCTTTGCTGGTTTCGACCAGGCTGTTTTCGACCAAAACTGTCACATCTTCCAAAACCTCTGGGTTGCCGTTGATGATTTCGGCAGCTTCAAGGCTAAAGCCACCACAAAACACACCCAAACGCATCAACAACTGCTGGTGTGCTGGCTGAAGCAGGTTAAAACTCCAATCGAGCGTTGCGCGTAAACCACGTTGGCGTTCGGGCAAATCTCTTGCACCGCTCGAGAGAATGTTCAACGGTTGGTTTAGCATCTCGAGCAAAACTTGGGGGCTGAACATGCGCAACCGTGCGGCTGCAAGTTCAATTGCCAGGGGCGAACCCACCAATTTTCGAGTCATTTCAGCGACCGCAAAAGCGTTATCGGCATCCAATTTAAAATCTGGTCTGATGGCTTTGGCTCGAGCCAGCAACAACTGCACCGAAGACACGTTTTGCAAGCCATCCAGGCTGGTTTTTGCAGGGGCTGGCTCGAGTCCAGAAATTGGAAATTCGTGTTCGCCAGCCAGTCGCAACGGTGCGCGACTGGTTGTCAACATTTTCAAATCCTTGGCACTTCTGAGCTTGGCAACCACGTTTGAAGCCGCCTCGAGTACATGCTCGAGGTTATCAAGCACCAGCAGCATTTGGCGCTCACTTAAAAACCAGGCGATACTTTCGAGCGCATCGCCTTGCCAATCTTGCAAACCCAATTCTTGGGCTATCTTGCTGGCAATCAAAGCCCCGTCTTGAATCGGGGCGAGTGAAACAAACACCACACCATCACGAAATTGTCCTAAAGCTGCTTGCGCCACCGCCAAGGCGAGCCGTGTTTTGCCGTTCCCTCCCGCGCCAATCAAGGTCAGTAAAAAAACCTCGTCGCGCTCGAGCAACTCGAGCACTTGCGCGATTTCTCGTTCGCGTCCAAACAATCTGGTGGCAGGAACTGGCAGAACTGGATGGTCGGCAGCTACGGTCATGACTTCAATCCTCGAGCTTTAGATTATCGCTTTGGCGCAAATCATGTGAAGTTCTTCCAAGTTTTTGGCAATCTGACGTAGAATCAAACCCATGAAGCACCAACCCGCAAAACTCGAGCTTCCAGGGCATCACCTGCGCTCGGGTTTTGTGTTTTCTTCCCCTGCGGGGGATATTTTGATTTTGGGCTTGAAGCCTTAACCAATTGCCATAACCCATCTTGGGGCGCATGGTGCGCCTTTGTTTTTGAAGGAGAACCCAGAAATGCTCGACATTAAATTTATTCGTGAAAACCCCGATACCGTGAAAAAAGCGATTCTTGAGAAAGCTACAAAATTGGATTTGGATACGCTGCTCGAGTTGGATGCAAAAATCATGGGTTTGCGCAAAGAAACCGAGGAAGTGCAAGCCGACGCCAACCGTGTGGCAAAAGAAATTCCCAAAGCCGAAGCCAGCGAACGCCCTGGCATGGTCGCCAAGGGTAAGGAACTGAAAACCAAACTGACCGATCTCGAGCCATCACTACGAAATCTCGAGGCAGAATTGCGGGATTTGATGCTGCAAGTGCCGCAGATTCCGTGGGCTGGAGCGCCAGTGGGCGCAGATGAAAGTTTCAACCTCGAGATTAAAAAAGTTGGGGTGCCTCGAGTCTTTGATTTTGAGCCGCTCGACCATGTGGCATTGATCGAGAAAAACGCTTGGGGCGAGTTGGAGCGCATCTCGAGGATTTCGGGAACGCGGTCGTATGCTTTAAAAGGCGACCTGGCGGTCTACGAGCAAGCACTTTTAAGGTTTGCGTTTGACCAGATGATTGCGGCGGGCTTCACCGCCATGACCGTGCCGAGTTACGCTCGAGAGGAGGTTTTTACGGCGCATGGACAGTTTCCGGCGGCTCGAGATCAGGTCTACGAGATGGAAGGCTCAGAATTGTTCTTGTCTGGCACTGCCGAAGTGCTGCTGAACAGTTTGCACGCTGGCGAAATTTTAAGCGAAGATGATCTGGCGGCGGCTTATGTTGCCATCAGCCCGTGCTTCCGTGCCGAGGCTGGTGCGGCGGGCAAGGACACCAGGGGTTTGATTCGCGTGCATCAATTCAACAAGGTCGAACAATATGTGCTGTGCAAAGCCGACCCGCTCGAGTCGGAAATGTGGTTCGATAAGCTGCTAGGCAATGCCGAAAGTTTGCTCCAAGACCTCGAGCTTCCGTACCGTTTGCTCGAGACCAGCACGGGCGACATGGGTACGGGCAAAGTGCGCATGATTGACCTCGAGAGTTGGGTTCCGAGCGAAAGTCGCTACCGCGAAACGCATTCTTGCAGTGCGCTTCACGACTGGCAGGCGCGGCGTGCGAACCTGCGTTACCGCGATGCGGACGGCAAAGTGCGTCATGCCTTCACGTTGAACAACACCGCGCTGGCAACCCCAAGAATTCTGGTGATGCTGCTCGAGAACCATCAAAACCCTGATGGCACGGTCAACATTCCAAGTGCAGTTCAGCCGTACATGAATGGCAAGACCAAACTCGAGGCGACCAAAAAACGTGCTTGAGGTTTTGTAGGGTGCGCCGTGCGCACCAACAGCCACGTGCCTAAAGGTGCGCGGGGCGCACCCTACCAATTGGTTTTCTGGATCAATATTTTTACTTTTCGCTTCACTTTGGTCAGGCTCGAGGCTGGCGTGATTTGTTTTATACTTTGCCCATGCAAAAAGCGATTTACCCTGGGAGTTTTGACCCGATGACCAACGGGCATCTTGATATCGTCACTCGAGCCTCGAAGATTTTTGATCATGTGACCGTGGCGGTCTTGCAAAACCGTTCGAAGCGTGGCACGAATTTGTTCGAGGTTGAGGAGCGAATGCAGATCATTCGTGATTCCACGGCGCATTTGCCGAACGTCAGTGTCGATTCGTTCCAGGGTTTGACCGCCGAGTACGCCAGGGATTTACATGTCAAGGTGATTGTGCGGGGTTTGCGAGCCATCTCCGATTACGAGTCCGAGCTGCAAATCGCGCACCTCAACCGTCAACTCAACCGCGACCTCGAGACGGTGTTTATCATGGCGGCAACGCGTTGGAGCTATGTCTCGAGCACGATGGCAAAAGAAATTGCGAGTTACGGCGGTGACATTTTAAAACTTGTGCCTGCCGCCAGCGCGAAAGCTTTAAAGGAGAAATATGCGGTTTTGAGCGCCGCGACTTGAAACACGGTTGAGAAGTCTGGCTCGAGTTAAACTTTAGTCGTGAGTTATTTGATTTCTGGAATGGCGGCAAACAACACGTTGCGGGTCATGGCGGCAGACACGACGGGCATTGTCGAGACGGCTCGAATCAAACACGAGACGAGCGCCACAGCCACCGCCGCCCTCGGTCGGACGTTGACGGGATCGTTGTTGCTGGCGCAAGTCTTGACCAAACGCGACCATGACCGTGTGACCTTGCGGGTTCAGGGTGATGGTCCAATCGGTTGGGTCGTCTGCGAGGGCAGCAAAGACGGCATCACGCGGGGTTATGTCAAACACCCCGATGCCGACCTGCCCGCTCGAGAATCCGACGGCAAGCTCGACGTTGGTGCTCTCATCGGTTTGAACGGCGATTTTGCGGTCACACGCTTGCTCGAGAACACCGAACCCTACACGGGCAGCGTCGAATTGGTGTCTGCCGAAATTGCCGAGGACATGGCAACCTATTTGGCGCACTCAGAACAAATTCCGAGTGCGGTCATGCTTGGCGTGCATGTGAATGCCAGGGGCGTGACCCATGCGGGCGGTTTGCTGGTGCAAGCCATGCCAGGGGCAGCGGAAGCCACGCTTGCCAAACTCGAGGACAACATCAAAAACATGGGGACGTTCACCAATGCCATGCGGCTCGAGAATGGTTTGTTGGGCGCGATCAATCAGGCGCTTTCGGGGCTGGAGTTTGAAGCCAACCCGAACGCCCTCGAGCTTGTATGGCAGTGCCGTTGCAGCCGTGACAAGGCGCTGCAATCGCTGACTTTTTTTGGTGACGTCGAACGTGAGGAAATGATCGAGAACGGCGGACAAGAGGTCGTGTGTCACTGGTGCAACGAGAAATACCTGATCACACCCGACGAACTCTCCAAGCTCGAGTTGCAAGCTTAATGCAAGCCTCAAAAATACTGCTGGCGGTCATCATGGCGGCGGCTGGCGTGATTCATTTCGTCAACCCGCAAATTTACGTTGCCATCATGCCCAAGGACCTGCCGTGGCATCTGGCGCTCGTGTACATTTCGGGGTTTCTCGAGCTTCTGTTTGGTGTTGGGTTGTTGACTGGGTTCTCGAGTTTTGCGGCTTGGGGCTTGATCGCCTTGTTTGTTGCGGTGTTTCCCGCAAACTTGAACATGGCGTTTCATCCAGAACTTGTGCCCCAAATTCCGAGGCTGTTGTTGTGGCTTCGGTTGCCACTTCAAGCCGTACTGATTTGGTGGGCTTGGCAGCTTACAAAAATTTGAGCCATAAAAAACGCGCCCGTTTAGGCGCTGATGGGGTATATTGTAACACCGTATTCGGTATTCGTCAAGACTATGCACTCGAGTCGTGCTGCACGGGTCGCTCGAGTTTGAAATTTGAGAGCGTTTTCGTTTAAACTCGAGCACATGAAATTACTGGCTTTGCTCACGTGTCTTCTGATCTTCTCTGGTTTCGCCGATGCTCGAGTGCGAAGAGCGGGTACAACGCAATTGCAAACCTTGATCAATCAAGCTCGAGCTTCGGGGGTTCGTTGCGCGGGTGGTGGCGGGGTGAGGCTGGCTCAACTTGGAGGCAATCATTTGCTGGCGCTTGCCGCTCGAGGTCATGCCGCCAACATGAGCCGTTACGGTTTCGTCTCGCATTATTTTCGAGGTGTTGGACCGCGCACTCGAGTTCCACGGGCAGGGTATACATTCTCGAGGATGTCCGAAATTATTTTTAAGGGTTCGGGCGGAGCAAGCCGTGCGCTGCGTTGGTGGTTGCGCAGTCCCGTGCATTGCCGTGCGATCATGAACTCGTACTACCGCGAAATTGGCACGGCGGTTGTGGGCAATGCTTTCGTGGTGGTCATGGCGGTTCATTAAACTCGAGCTTGATTGCCGTGCAGCCTCAAAGGCTACGACAGATTTTCGCCAGCCACTTTATAGGTATCCGAGAGGGGTTGACCGATGCTGTGTGCAAACCAGATGCGGATTGCCGCTTTCGCATCGGCTGCATCCATTTCACCTCGCTCAACTTGCTCGAGCAGCGGCATGAGGGGCTGAATGGTTTGCAAAAACTTTGCGAGTTGGATTTCCATGAAGGCGCTCATGTTCATGTCCATCGCCTGAAAAACCTGGCGTGACTTTCGATAAATGTCAGGGTCTATCGTCAGGTTGACTCGGGCTTTGGTCATTTTTCCCATTCCAAAAGCGTACAGATACAATACATATGATATCTGTACGCTTTCTTACAAATTGACCTTCAATAGCTTAAATCTGGTCTGATCAACCTTAAAGACTGCATCTCTCGAGCCTCGAGGTTTGATTATTGAAAATTCCCGCCATTGTAACTGCTGGCGACCGTGCTCGGCACGGTGAAGCTGCGGTTGCTGCCGCCCTCATAGGTGTTGTCGAGCGTAAATTTAAACTGCATGGCTTGGGCGTAAGGCAAATTGCGGGTCACAGTCCAATCGCAGGCTGTGCCGCTGCAATTGCTGGCACTCATCAACATTTTATTGGTTAAATTCCAGCTTCCAAGTTCCGTGGTGCTGCCAACCAGGTAAATGTTCTGACCCAAATTGGTGTTGGCACGAACTTTGAAAGTCACCGCCGAAGTGCTTGGCGGCGGCGTTACGCCGCCAGCGCGGTAGATGGCGGCAGTTTGGGCGGGGATGCTGACGCTCAACGCACCAGATGCCACGGTGCTCGAGCCTCCGGCAATGGCATCCGTGAAGACTGTGCCGTTGGTTAAAGCGGCGCGGTCGGCGGCAGTGATGCCCGTGTTGGCTTGAATGTTCAAGAACACGTTGGCGGCTTGCGTGCCGTTGTTAAAGACCACAATCACACGGCTGCTGCCCGATCCACGGTAAAACGCGTAAACGTTGGTGCTCGAGCCGTTGGGACGCCACATTTCGCTGTAATAACCGTCGTACAGGGCTGGGGTGTCGGCGCGAATTTGAGCCAGGAGTTTGGTGCGATTATAGGTTAAATTGGGGCTGGAAATGGTTAAGCCGTTCGGTACGGCGCTGCTGCGGGTGGCGTCCGTCCAAGCCCAGGATGGCATGTCTTTGCGGTTGTCTGGGTCGCTGCCGCCGTACATGCCCAGTTCGTTGCCGTAGTACAGTTGCGGAATCCCTGGGATGGTAAACAATGCAGCCAAGCCGAGGTGGTAACGGTTGCGAATGTCGCTTTCCGCAACGCCAAAACCAGGTTCGTTGGTGAAGCGTGGCAGGTCGTGGTTGTCGAGCAAGTTGGTCATCATCAGGGTTTGGTTGATCCCCAGGGTGTTGATGGTGTCCTGAACTCGAGCCGCCACGGCATCCAAACTGCCCGCTTTGGCAAAACCGCTGACCAGGCTGTCGCGCAAGTAAAAGTTGAACATCGAATCAAAACCGGTGTTCAAATACGTCTGGTATCTCGAGAGTGAACCCGTGTCGAGCAGTTCGCCGACCAGGAACAAATCGCTTTTGATGCTGCGCACGCCAGGAACCCAGGAATTTTGAAAATAACTTGGGATCACGTGTTTGACCGTGTCCATGCGAATGCCGTCGAGCGCAAAACGGCTCGTCCAACCTTTTGACAAATTGGTGAGGTACGTTGCGACGTTGGCGTCTTGGTGTTTGAAATCTGGCAGTCCCGCCAATGGACAGGTGATGTCGTCTGGACAAGGTCCAGTCTGAAACCAAGTCGGTTGTTGGGTGGTGACGCTGGCGTTGTAACCGGCGTGGTTGACAACCATATCGAGAATAAATTTCATGTTATTGCTGTGCAGATCAGTGACCAAACCCGTCAGGTCGCTGCTGGTTCCCATTTTCGGCTCGAGCGCGGCGTCGTCTGGGCTGGCGAGGTTCGCCCAATAACCGTGATAGCCGCAAGAATTGTTGATAACCCCAATTTGCTTGTTGGCGGGCGTGACCCACAGAGCGGTTGCCCCAAGGTCTTTGAGGTAGGCGATTTTCTGGCGCAGTCCCGCCCAGTCTCCGCCGTGAAATTTTTGCGGGTTGGCGGCATCAAGGCAGCCAGCAACGCCCAAATTGTCGTTGGCAGCGTTTCCATTGTAGAAACGATCTGGCAAGGAAAGGTAAATCACTTGCTTGTGCCACAGGCTCGCATCCACCGCCCGAGTGCTTGGTAGCGCTTCCATAACTGGCGCAACGACAGGGTTGCTCGAGCAGGCGGCGAGCGAGGCGCATAAGAGCGCCAATCCAATGAAACGGTGTTTCATCTTGATCCTTTGGTTTCTTGTTTTCAATTACCCCATCAACGTGCCAAACCATTCAGGCAGCTCGAGGCACAAGAAACATGTTTTTGTAGACCGAGCGAGTGTAACCCCGTTGATTCTGAAATTGCAAGACAATGGTTCAATGGTAAAGATTGAGACTCGAGTTCAAAATAACCCTCGAGTTCAACGTAAAACTTCACTTGGCTATAGCTTATGCAAACAAAAAGGCGCACCATAACGTGCGCCTCGAGATTGAGGGTTAAATTTAGCGTCCGATGGCGAGTTCTTTTTCCATGTCAAAAGCGTGCATTCTTGATTGATCGCAGAACAACGTAACGGTATCGCCAACCTTGACTTGGGCGTGACCATCGACCTTGGCAACCACGGTCTGACCGCCGATGTTGACCATCAAATCGGTTTCGGCACCGAGCGGTTCGACCACTTCAACCACACCGGTCAAACGGTTCGCGCCGCCCGCGATGGTGGTTGAACCCTCGAGACCCAAGTGTTCTGGGCGAATGCCGTACCAGACTTGCTTGCCGTTGTACGCGCCCAGCGAATCGGCAAGTTTGCCTTGGGCTTCGACGCTAAAGCCGTTGCCGGAAACGGTTTTGTTGTTGACCGTGGCGGTCAAGAAGTTCATGCTTGGGCTGCCGATAAAGCCCGCCACGAACTTGTTTTTCGGGAAGTCGTACAAATTAAGTGGGGTGTCCACTTGTTGAATAAAACCGTCCTTCATGACGACAATTCGCGTGCCCATCGTCATGGCTTCGATTTGATCGTGGGTCACGTAAATCGTGGTGGCTTTGAGGTTTTGGTGGAGTTTGGAAATTTGTGAACGCATTTCGACGCGCAACTTGGCGTCCAAGTTTGAAAGCGGCTCGTCCATCAAGAAGACTTTTGGTTCGCGCACAATCGCGCGACCCAGCGCCACACGTTGACGTTGACCGCCCGAAAGCTCCTTTGGCTTGCGCTCGAGCAGGTGCTCGATTTGCAAGATTTTCGCGCCGCCGCGCACGCGTTGATCGATTTGATCCTTGGGAACTTTACGCAAACGCAAACCGAACGCCATGTTCTCGTAAACGTTCATGTGCGGGTAAAGCGCGTAATTTTGGAAGACCATCGCAATGTCGCGGTCTTTGGGCGGCACGTCGTTCATGACGCGGTCACCGATGCGCAGGACACCATCTGAAATTTCCTCGAGACCCGCGATCATGCGCAGGGTCGTGGATTTACCGCAGCCCGAAGGTCCGACGAAAACAATAAATTCGCCGTCCTCGACGTTCAGATTAAAGTCGGTGACCGCGGTGGTCTTGCCGTAACGCTTGTAAATGTGCTCGAGTGCCATGTTCGCCATGAGTCGATTTCCTTTTTCTGCCCGCGCTCTCGTACACTGAAAATTGATGTGTACGACTGGGGTCAATCACAAGAGGGCTTCTGCGACCAAAATGCCATATTCGATTGTCATTTCTGACCCATGAAGTCTAACAATTCCAAAGCACATGTGCAAGAAGTTGACAATGCTCGAGAGTCCACGCTGACACTCGGGTTTTTCAACCCTGAGCGCATCCGTTCAGCGAACAAAGTCTTGTTTTTTACGCCAGCAGTGCAACGAACTCGAGCACAAAAACCCTCGAGTTTAATATGAATCGAGGTCATTTCGCGCTGGCTTGGAGTTAAACCAAATTTGCCCGAGGCTAAATTGAGTTTAACTCAGCAATGATGGATGACCACTTTTTCGGGCGGCTTTGTTTTGGTACATTCGCGCATCGGCACGGCTGATGACTTCGGTGGGTTGTGGGTGCTCAGACCCGTAGGCAACCCCAATGCTCGCGCCAACATCTGGGAAACCTGCTTCGCGCAATTTGATTTCGATACGACCAATGGCAGTCCTTAAACCGTATTCGTGACGTTTTTGCGCAATCAAGGTAAATTCGTCGCCGCCGAGCCGGTAACTCGAGATGCCATCGGTTTCCAAACTTTTCAGGTGCGCCGCAAAACGTCGCAAGAGTTCATCGCCTCGAGCGTGCCCATACTGGTCATTGACGGCTTTTAAACCGTCCAGGTCGATCATCACCAGCATCAGTTGGTCTGGTTCGGTGCGGGTCACGGGGTTGTTGTACATGATCTTCAAAGCCGATTCAAAAGCGTGTCTGTTGCCAATGCCGGTCATGGCGTCGGTGTTGGCGAGCGCCAAGGCTTGTGTCGCCCTGGTGAACGATTCATCGCGGTCGCGTTGTAGGGCGCGAATCCGTTCGGCGAGGGCAAACGCCAGCAACAAACCTTCGAGCGTCGTACCGAGCACGGTGAGCAAATCGGCATTTTCGACCACATCTGGGATCAAACCGACGTTGGCGGGCAGAATCAGCGAGCCTGGAATAAGCAGCGCAATGAATGCCAGCACAAAATACGGCGCGGCACGAAAACCACGTCGCCAGCTTTGAATGCCGCAAATCAGGGCAAGCACCAATTGAATGCTGATGACCAGCGTTGCCAGCGAGTGCATCAGTGACAGCGACAAGAAGCTCGAGGGCAGCAGAATGGTAGACAAAATGATGTTGCCCCAACTGAGCCGCGCCAAGAGCGGCGACCAACTCGAGACTTGCAAAAATCGTAGGTAAAACAGGGTGTTGGTGATTGGAATCAGGAAAAACCAAATGTAATGGAGGCGAAGGTCGTGCCAGCCAAACAACGCCGTTGGGATGTGAAAGGTGAACGCCCAACCCAAACAGGTCACGCCAAGGTACAGTGCGTAATAGAACAAACTGAGGTCGCGGGTCGAGACGTAAATAAAAAAGTTGTAAAAACCCAAGCACAAGAGCGCCCCGAGCGCCCCCAAGGTCAAGACGTTTTCGACCAAGACATGATGCTGATACTCGGTTTGCAGCATGACCCGAAACCCAGGTTGCGAAGCGTAATACGGACTCGAGAAACGCGCCACAATGCTGTATCGCACTTTTGGTTTGAGGGAAATGTCGTTGCCGTAATGCAGCGTGTACGGCAGATGGCGTTGATAACCCGTTTTGAAATTTTGCAGGCTGCCATCCGAGCCATAAATTCGCACGTCCACCAGGTTAATCAATGTGCCGTAAGGATCAAACACCCAATCCCAATTGCTGGTTTTGTTTTCGACTGCTTGCACAAACCAGTACGAGCCACCCAACAGATTCACTTTGGTGACGGGTTTTAAGGCTTTGAGCCAGCTAGAAATCTGTGCTGCCTGCGGAAAATCTGGTGACTGTTGCAGGTACAATGTGCCGTTTAAGGGGAATTCTTTGCGATCCAAAGTCTCGAGAGACGTTTGTGCCGAGGCATGGGCTGTCAAGAAAAACAGCAACAACCAGAGGTTGATGATCACTCGAGGAAAGAGACTCACGTTAGGGTATTGTAACCGTTTTCGCACCGTTTTTAAATAGCGGCTTGAATCACAAAGTTCAACAACCCTTGGCGCTCGAGTGCAGGATTCAGACAAAGCTTCATTCTGTGAAACGCTTATACTTTACCAATGCCCAATAACCCAAATTATCTGTACCCCGCAGGTTCGGTCATAATGCACTCACCGTTGATGCTCGAGAACTCGGACATGTACGGTTATTTTGCCAAAGGCAATTTAAAGAACTTGCAAGCCAGCATTGATGGCACGCTAAACACCACGGCTGGCAGCAAACTGAACTTTCAAGTCATCTCGCCGTATGTGCTTTTAACCTTTACCAATGTTGGTCATGCGTACTCGCAAAACCCAGTTGACCAAGCCAAAGGCTGGATTCAAGAAACCGACATCATCACCTGGATCATGGTCGGGCAGATGGCTGCAAACGGCAAACTCGAGCGAATTTTCTTTTACCCGTTTCATATCTTCGTCAACGACACGATGGCACTCATCAACGGACGCGAGTTGTTCGGCTATCCCAAGTACGACTGCCAGTACACCATGCCAGGCGTTGGCGGCAGTCAAACCGATTGCACCCTCAGCGTTAAAGGTTTTCAACCGTTCTCGAGCGACACCGAAATTGCTTGGCATCCGCTGCTCGAGGTCAACGCCGTCACCAGCAACAAACCGCACAAAATCATTAACGGCGGTTGGCTCGAGTTTTTAAAAGAGGTTTTTGAGATTTTAAAATCAATACCCGACTTTTTAAACATGGACGTGGCAGGTTGGGAAGATGTGATTTCGATGTTGCTCGTGCCGAGGGTCGATCAAATTTTCTTAAAGCAATTTCCAGATTCGGCGGGCGTCAAAGCTGTTTATCAAAGTGTGCTGACCGCACCTGCAATGGTTGATAAAATTCACAGTGTCAAATTGTTGGGTGACGATTACAGCCTCAATCTCCATCAGGTCGCCAGCTTTCCGCTCGCCGATTCGCTCGGGCTGACGCTCGGCGTGCAAAACGTCTTGCTGCCATTCAACCTCAACTTTGATTTTTCAGTCCCACCAGGCGAGGTTCTGGCAGACAACTCGAGCCTCCCGCCCCAGAAGGTGGCGATTCTGGGCGGTGGCGTGGGTTCGATGACCTCAGCGTATTACCTCAGCAGTCAACCAGGCTGGCAAGAAAAATACGACATCACCGTGTACCAAATGGGTTGGCGTTTGGGCGGCAAGGGCGCGAGTGGACGCAACGCCGCCTTCGGGCAACGCATCGAAGAGCACGGTTTGCACATTTGGTTTGGCTTTTACGACAACGCCTTTAAAATGCTGCGCGAGGCTTACGACACGCTGGCTCGACCCGCAGGCGCTCCACTCGCCACCTGGCAAGACGCCTTCAAACCACAAGATTACATCGTGCTGACCGAATGGATTAACGAGCAGTGGAAAATCTGGAACCTCGAGTTTCCGCACATGCCAGGTACGCCAGGTGACGGCACAGAGAAACTCAGCATGTTCGACAGCGCCGAAGCTTTGCTGACTTGGGTTCGAGGTTGGATTCATGACGCGCACCGCCTGAGCGCCACCAAACCACCAATCTCGAGCGAACCGCACGAAAATTGGTTGCAACGCCTTGCCAGCACTTTAGAGCGCGACGTTGAAGATGTGGTGGTTGACGTTCGGGTTGTGATTGACGGACTGACTGGCGCGTTCAAGAACCTCAAAACCCACGAAGACCATTCGATGATTTCTGCCAGCTTGCGCGGCGTCAAAAAATGGTTGATGCACCTTTTGGACCAGAAACTCGAGGACAACGACGAACTGCGCCGCGTGTTTATTTGCGCCGACCTGGGCATCACGGTGTTGATTGGAATGCTCGAGGATGGCGTGTTCGAGCACGGTTTTGACGTGATGAACAACATTGACTTTAGAGACTGGCTGACCAAGTACGGCGCGAACGTTCAATTTTCGGTGGACAGCGCCCCAGTTCGCGGTTTTTACGATCTGGTGTTTGCCTTTGAAGGCGGCGATTTGAACAAACCCAACATCGAAGCGGGCACGTTGCTTCGCGCCATGATGCTGATTGGCATTGCTTACAAAGGCAGCATCATGTTCAAAATGCAGGCAGGCATGGGCGACACGATTTTCAGCCCGATGTACCAAGTTTTAAAAGAGCGCGGCGTGAAATTCAAGTTCTTCCATAAAGTTGAAGAACTCATCCCAGACGATACGGGAATTGCCAAAATTCGCCTGACCGAACAAGTCCAAATCTCGAGCGGCAACGCGCAATATCAACCTTTTGTTTACGTTAACGGTCTGGCATGTTGGGGACACCAACCCAATTACGACCAAATTCTGCCAGCCGAAGCCGAACTCTTGCAGCAGAACAACATCAACCTCGAGTCGAGTTGGAGCAACTGGGCAGACGTCTACCAAAGCGCGTTCGGCTCTCCCCTGCCCAGTGTCACGCTCGAGCGTGGCAAAGATTTTGACTTGGTGATTTTTGGGATTTCCAAAGGTTCATTGACCGCGTTGTGCCCGCAATTGCTGGCAAAAAGTTCTGCCATGACCAAAATGAACAACGCCGTGCAAACCGTGGCGACCCAAGCCTATCAAGTCTGGCTGACCAAAGACCTTGCCGACCTGGGCTGGACGAACCAACCGAACGGGCAAGAACCCGTCTTGAGCGGCTACACCGAACCGTTTGACACTTGGGCGCCAATGGATCAATTGCTGGTGCGCGAAGACTGGAAAGCGGGAGCGCAAAACCCAAAAAACGTCTCGTACTTTTGCAGCGTGCTGCCGATCTCGAGCTTCCCGCCGTTTAGCGATTACGGCTTCCCCGCCAAAATGTCAGAAATGGTCAAGCAAGGCGCGATCAACCAACTCGAGCATCACATGCAAGCGTTGATGCCCAATGCCGTGACGGTTGACGGATTTCAATGGGATTGGTTGACCGACACCAGCAGCGCGACGGGTAAAACCAGGTTTGACAGCCAATACTGGCGAGCCAACATTGACCCAAGCGAACAATACGTCATGAGTGTGGTTGACAGCACCGCACAGAGGCTCGAGACGGACGGGAGTGGCTTTGCGAACTTGTACTTGACGGGTGACTGGATCAAAACCAACATCAACGCGGGGTGCGTTGAGGCTGCGGTCATGGCGGGAATGCAAACCTCGAGAGCGATTTCAGGATTTCCGAAGGTGATTCAAGGCGAAAAAGATTTTTAGTTTTTGACCACCGAAAGGTTTTTCAGACGCTCGAGACGCGACGGTTCTGATTCGGTCAACCAGGCGTCTTGAGCCAGTATTTCGTGAGCGCGAGCAAAGTGAATTGCGGCTTCAACAGGTTTCTCGAGCGCCAACAGATTCTCGGCAATTTCTTCAGAAACGTATCCATCGGTTAAACCTTGTGCATCAAGTTGCTCGAGCAAACTGCGCTGAACCTCGAGCGCTTCGGGGTACTTCTCGAGTGACCGCAACACCCGAGCTTCACTCCACCGCGCAATGCGTTGCTTTTCGGGGTTTTGCGCGTGAAGCTGCACGGTTTCTTGGAACAATTCGAGCGCTTCGGAAAACCTGCCAAAATTGTGCAAATCCCAAGCGATGTTGTTGAGCAAACTGGTTTTCCAAGCTCGAGCACGTTCATCTTGAGAATTTCGCACCAATTCGAGCGCCAAGAAGTTCCACTCGAACGACTTTTCACCCTGCTCGAGCAACGCCAGCATGTGCGCCGCGTCCACGGTGAACGCATCTTCGTGCAAACGTTGGCTTAACTCGAACGCCTGATGAAACAATGGTTTTGCCAAATCAGGTTTTTTGGAAGACCGAAACACCCGCCCACGCTCGAGAAAATACCGAACTTGCGCTCGAGAATCTGTAGTAAGAATTTTGCTCGCCTCATCAAGGGTCGCGTGTGCTTCATCAAAACGACGCTGCAAACCTTGAGTGCGGGCAATTTGGGTCAATAATTCCGCCAGTTTTTCGGGTTGACTCGAGAATTCTGATTGAAGCTCGAGGAATTTTTGTTCGGTGGTTGTGGGGTCGTTGAAATTCCAGAGGGTATCGAAGTTGGTCATTCATTCTCCTTAAACTCGGTCATTATGTTACTATCATAACAATTTTTGAATCCATCACAGGAGCAATATGGAAACCCAAACCTGGTATCTCGAGTTGAGTGAAGAAAACGGCAGTCACAAATTCTATGAAGTCACGCTCGAGAATACAGATTTAACGATTCGATACGGGCGCATTGGAGATGCGGGGCAATCACAAAAGAAAACGTTTGAAACACCAGAAAAGGCGTTAGTGGAAGCCGAAAAAAAATTAGCAGCCAAACGTAAAAGCGGCTATCATGATGCAGAATTGGGTCAGAGCGCCAAAAAAGCTCTGGCTGCAAAGCCGAAAATCAACAAACTTCAATGCGTGCGTTTTAAAGAAGTCAATTCTCCTATCACAGCACCGGTCACAAAATTTGGTGGACAACCCGTTTGGCTTGAAGAACCAAAATGGCCATTAAGTGCGCACAACGGAAAACCCATTCCATTCCTGTGTCAAGTCAAGCTCGAGCCTGAATTGTTTGAAACAATTGATGCCACAATGGCTTATATTTTCAGAGACGGAGATGGCGATGATATGGCAGCCGTCTTGCAACCAGGCAATGTGGTCGCAAGGCATGATCTTTATGGTGCAGAAGGAGATTTTCCGCTCTTCAGCGATCAAGAAAAAGGTCCGACTTTAACAAAAAGTGTTCAAGAGAATTCAACGTATAAACGCATAGAAATAGAATGTTCTGTCGATCTCAAGGCAGGACAAGATTCGCCATACGCATATGATAACGAGCGCGAAAATTGGTCTGAAGAAAAAGGAAATCGGTATTACAGCAAAACCATTGGTTACAAAATCGGTGGCAGTCCATGTAACTTTGATGATGAGTTCATGCCTGAAAAGCTTCATGAGCAATGGAATTTACTGCTTCAAATGCGGCAAGCAGAAGAAGATGAAACCGAAGCACCATTTTCAGATATGTTCGCTGAGGTCATGTGCTTTTGGTTTATCTCAAACGATGGTAAACAACTTTCTTTTGCAACAATGTAAAACTGAAAGGGGGTCATGGTTGCCTATAACTCCCTTTAAAATTTCTCGACTCGAGTTTCAATCCTTCACAAGTTCAATATCCGCCAATTCATGCCATGGCAAACCCCAAACGTTCATCGCGTCCATAAACGGGTCTGGATTAAATTGCTCCATGTTCCAAACCCCTGGTTTCATCCATGTTCCCTCGAGCATCAACATCGCGCCAATCATGGCTGGAACGCCTGTGGTGTACGACACCCCTTGGGCTTGAACCTCGAGATAACACTGGTGATGGTCGCACACATTGTAAACAAAATGCACTTTTGGTTTGCCGTCTTTGATGCCCTTAATTTGCACGCCAATGCAGGTTTGTCCCGTGTAATTTTCCGCGAGCGATTCTGGGGCGGGCAGCACGGCTTTTAAGAATTCTATCGGGGCGATTTGCATTCCGCGAAAGTTAATCGGTTCGATGCTGGTCATGCCAATCCCCTCGAGCACCGACAAATGCTTGATGTACGCTTCGCCGAAGGTCATCCAAAACCTTGCGCGTTTGAGGGTTGGGAAGTGCTTCACCAGACTCTCGAGTTCTTCGTGGTAGAGCACGTAACTTTTGCGGGTTTGAACGCGAGGGTAGTAAATGTCTTGGCTAATCTCGAGCGGTGTGGTTTCGACCCACGCGCCGTTTTCCCAGTAGCGTCCGTTGGCGGTGATTTCGCGGATGTTGATTTCTGGGTTGAAATTGGTGGCGAACGCCTTGCCGTGGTTGCCGTTGTTGCAGTCCACAATGTCCATGTCATGAATTTCATCGAAATGATGTTTGGCTTGCCAGGCGGTGTACACATTGGTCGCGCCTGGGTCAAAACCTGAACCCATCAGTGCCATCAGTCCCGCCGCTTGGAAGCGTTCTTGGTACGCCCATTGCCAGGAGTATTCAAATTTGGCAACGTCCTTGGGTTCGTAATTGGCGGTGTCCAGGTAATGCACGCCCGTCTCGAGGCAGGCGTCCATGATGGTCAGGTCTTGGTAGGGCAGCGCCACGTTGATAACCATTTTGGGTTGGTACTCGCGGATGAGTTTCACCAAATCTGGCACGCTGTCGGCATCAATTTGCGCGGTGGTGACTTTGGTGCTCGAGTTTGGAAAATACTGCTTGATTTCGGCTGCAATCTTGTCGCATTTGGCTTTGGTGCGGCTGGCGATCATCAGTTCCGTAAACACGCCGTCGTTCTGCGCACACTTTTTGGCGACCACGCCGCCCACGCCACCCGCACCGATCATTAACACTCGAGCCATAATTTCCTCCAAAAAAGTTTGAGATTGCGTTCGTGCTGCCGTGCAAGATTATCATGTCGCTCGAGGTTCAGAAAATTTATCGGGACGCCATAAAATGTAGCCTCTCGAGGATCAGGTTTTATTGCCAATACTTAACGTCAATGTTGAGCCTTGAACGGTATACTTTTGACGTGAAGAAATTACTTTCATTTGTGGTGTTTGCCCTGTGCTCGGGTTCTGCGCTGGCGACAGACATGCTGTCTTTTATCGCCCCAGAAGGTACGATCACCAAATACCATGCGGCAACCAACATTGCGTTTACGATTCCCAAGTTCACCTCGAGCACGTCCAATGGTTCGACTGCCGACGTGCGAATTGGCAACAGGATTCAGCAAAACCTGGATGGTATCAAATTGGAAATCAGTGATGATTTTACCGATACCGTGGGTACGTTTGCCGACAACCCAGATTTGATGGTCAGCACCGAAGGCAACCACAAAGTGAACACGTCCGCTCTTGGCGCGACCACCACGGTTGAAGTTCCGTACCGTTCCGAAACCCTCTACCAATCTGATGGTACGGTTCAATTTGGCAAGTTTTTGTACGACACCAGTTTTTTGAAAGACCCGTACACGTCCATTTTTCAAGCCCAACAAAGCATTGAAGAAAAAAATCGTAACGCCCGCATCGCGCGTTTGTACGGTTTGGACCTCGAGTTGGGACAGGACGTGTCCCTGCCCCCCGTGAAAGCTTTGGGAGAGCTTGATCCTGATGTCATTTTGACTTCGACCTACAAATTTGCGGGTCGGGATGCCGACAACCATTTTCTGTTTGATGTCAGCACACAATCATCTTTGGTTTCCAAAACCATTAACCAGTACGGAACCAAAATTTTCTTCAAACTGATGCCAGCCGTCGGAACGGGGAAAATCAGTTTCCTCGAGGACGGTCGTTTGCTGCACGAAGAATATGCCCAAGTGACCAATGTGGTTTACACCTATATTTTTGTGGTTGGCAAAATTACTTCAACGTACCGTTTTGAAGGCACGATCAGTCTTGAACGTCACACAGACGTGGTTGAATAAATCAAATTGCTCGAGTTTTAGATTCCGTATTTTTTCATGATTTGGTTGAAGACTTGAAGGTTGAGAAACACCTCAGCATTCCAACCCGCTTCTCGAGCCGCAGCCACATTCTCGAGTGAGTCGTCCCAGAAGAGGACTTCTGAAGCTGGAAGCTGGATTTTGTCTTTTACAGCTTTGTAAAACTCGAGGTCTGGCTTGCGAAAACCGAGGTCACTCGAGGCGAAAACACCGTCAAGCGTCTTCAAAAATCCCATCTCGAGCTTCATGTAATTGGCGCGATTGCGCTCTTGGTTTGTGCCAAGGTAACACGGGATTCCGTTGGTTCGTAAAACTTGGATTCGCTCGAGCAGTGCGGTGTCGATGTGATGTTCATGTTCAAGCCATTGCCGAACAAAAGTTGTGGCATCTACTGGCACATTCCAACGCTCGAGATACTTTGGCAAAATGTCCAACAGCTCGAGTTCGCCCGTGGTGCAACGCTTGAACTGCCCATGAATCAATGCCATAAATTCTTGTTTTGGAATGCCGAACAGTTCAAACGCTCGAGAGACGAAAAACGTTTTTGGGCGCACGATCACACCGTCAGCGTCGAAGATAATGGCTTTTATCATCTCGAGCATCTTGACACGTTTATCGATAGCCTTTAAGGCTATGCTGGAAAACACCAATGCAAGTCTCCCCCATCAACCCAGATCAAGAAATTTTAACGGCTGTCGCTCGAGCGTACTCGAGTTTCAATCGTGACTCGAGTGCTTGGATTGAGGGTTTTACAGCCCGAGGCGGAAAAATTCACTGCCAGTCTGGGTGCTTTCACTGCTGCAATTTCCCGATTCGGGTCAGTCTTGCCGAAGCCCTGCTAACCGCTTCGCAATTGAGCCTCGAGCAGTTGGAAGCCATGAAATTCCACGCGCAAAACGTCCTCGAGAATGCGAAAACCGCCTCGAGTTGGGATGAATATTTTGCGCGTCATCGTGAAGAGGTGGGGTTCTGTCCGTTGCTTGACCGTGCAACTGGCGCTTGTGGGGCTTACGAGGCACGCCCCGGGCGTTGCCGCGATACCTTCAGCGCCCTGAGTGCCGATTACTGCAAGGTCGGCACGCTCGAGCATTTAAACCGCAACCAGCGTTTGGCGTACCAACGTGCCGTGAAAGCCAACCCCGCCACCGATGGACTCAGCCATTACGTCGCGCCGCTCGAAGATTTGGGTACAACCATCTGGGAGGTTGCCAGTCGTCAAATGCGGCAATCTTGGGGTTTGGAAATCTGGGGCGATTTTTGGGTGCTGACAACCCTGTCCCGAGATGACGCATTTATGGCGGCGGTTCGGGCTGGACAGGTCAAATCTGCGTCCAGACGCGCCAAGATTCTGGGTTTGTGGCATCTCGAAATCGTGCAAATTGAGTCTTGAGTTTTGAAGCAAGCTCAACCAGTTTCTTTGCACAATCTTCGATTTCTTTCAGTCTTACCTTAGCGCTTGCCATTTACACTTCCATTATCTCGAGATTGCTCGAGTCTCAGGAGGTTTTTATGGCTTTAGGAACGTTTCAACGAACTCCGATTTCGACGCTCGAGTTTCCACGGTTTCAAAGCATTGGCGCGGCTTTGTTCTTGCTTGGCGTGTTCGCCACTTTTTTTGGTTTGGGTTGGGATGTGCAGTGGCACAACGACGTTGGTCCTGACACCTTCTGGACGTTACCGCACAGCATTTTGTACTTTGGCGCGGCGCTCAGCGGTTTTGCCTGTTTGACCGTGGTGCTCATTGGCACGTTCGCATCTCGGGAAACCCGCACTTTGCCAGGCATGGTCCCGATTTT
This sequence comes from uncultured Deinococcales bacterium, assembly GCA_964247135.1. Classification (GTDB taxonomy): domain Bacteria; phylum Deinococcota; class Deinococci; order Deinococcales; family JAAFIG01; genus JANXTZ01. Next base: position 22,974 of record CAXTTL010000048.1, read on the forward strand.
GGGCGGCATGTTTTACGCCCCAATCGGTTTTATTGTCGGTGGTTTTGGCGCGGCAGGTTTTTTAAGTTTCGGGCTGTTCGACCAGTACTGGCACGCGTTATTCGGTTTTGATGTTTCGATCAGTTCGCCGCCGCACATGGGTTTGATTTTCAGTTACATCATGGCGGTCTCGGGTTGCGTGCTGGTGTTCGTTCGGGGACGCGAAACCCGAACAATGTCTTTTGTGGTTGCCACCGCGCTGGCGCTGGGTTTTACACTGCCATTCGTGCAAATGAACCTCTGGGAATTCAACCTCGAGATTCCAATGTTTTTGTTTCCAGCTTTATTTTTATCGCTTGGCATGTTGTTTGTGGCGTCCGTCAGCCGCAAGCCTTGGATGCTTTTTGTCATGACTTTGGTGTTTGCGGCGTTTCGTTATTTGTGCTGGTTTGCTTTTCCGATCATCACTTCAGGTTATGCCAGTGCCTTGGGTTTGGCTTTGCGCGATCAACCTTCAGACAACCCGATGATTCCGTACCTGATGCCAATGTTGCTGCCCTTGGCGGGTTTGATCTCGAGTGGCGTGTTGGTTTTCGCCAAATCTCGAGGCTGGCGGGTGACTCCCAGTGTCTTGTTGGCTGGAGCTTTGGGAGCGCCACTGATGTACGTCGATTTGTTTCTTGGGCAGATTGTGACTGGCTTTCCGCTTATTTTGCTTGGTGCTGCCATTTTGGGTGCTCTGGGCGCTTGGTTGGGCTGGCAATTGGGTGTCGTGGCGCGTCATGCCAACGTCCAACTCGAGCAAGTTCAGGGGGTGCAATCGTGAAATTGGCAACTCAAGCT
>CAXTTL010000049.1:0-23346 GCA_964247135.1 uncultured Deinococcales bacterium
CACAAGACTGAAGCGGAAGGCACCACAACAGGTGGTATGGGCATTTACTTAAACAACACCTCGAACGTCTCGTTGGCGCGGATGCAGTTGAATGACTTTGACAACTACGCGATCCGTGGCTCGACGGTCAACGGTTTTGCCATTTCTGACAGTGTGATCAATGGCACGAATGGCACCAACGGTACAATTGATACCTACGGTGAAGGCAGCGTCTATTTTGGCAGTCCTTCGGGGGTGACAGGATTGACCGGTTCGGCAACCGTCACCAACCTCAACATCAGTGGTGGCTTTGCCCGCAATTTCTCGCTGGTCAACACAAGCGGCACACTCAACCGCTTCACGATCACTGGTAGCACCTTTGGTTTGACCAAAGCGACCAGCACTGGAAACAGTCTAACAATGGAAGCCCGCAATGGCGGGACGACACTCAACGCCACCGTCCAAAGCTCGAGCTTTCTGGGTGCATCAGGAGACTTGTTTAACTTCACTGGTCAAACCGGCACGGTCATGAATTTAATTTTTGGCGGCGTTGGTCAAAGCAACACGCTCTCGAACAACCATCCACTCAACAACCTTGGCGGCGGTGGCATCAGTCTGTCAACCAATGGCTCGATGCGGTTCGATGTCAACCACAACACCTTCAGGGATGCCAGCGGTAGCGCCGTCGGGATGTATTTAGCCAGTACGGCAACCTCTCTGGATGGAAACTTTGACAACAACACCATTGGGGTGTCTGGTATTGCCGATTCTGGATCAAAGTCGGGCAACGGTATCTTTGTCTCCGCTCTTGGCGGCGGCACCATCACACTGGCAATCACCAACAACACCATCCAGCGCTACAGTGGTAATGCTGGCTTTTACGGAGATAACACAGGGGGCAGCTATCCAGTCAACTTAACCATGACTGGAAACACAATCCGTCAGCCTGGCGCAGGCGCCTTTGCCGCTTTTGCATTGACCAATGGTGCTCCGAGCAGCACGGACACAACCAACGTCTTTGCAAAAATCTCTGGCAATGACTTTAGCGATGGAGTCTCGGCAGGTCCTGACGTGTACCTGGGTGCCAGTGGCAGTGCCGCCGCCAGTCACACCTTTACGCTCTCGGGTGCGACCGCCGCAAATGTTGCCTCAGAAGTCGCCATCGAAACATTTATCAAGAATGCCAACAACTTGAACAATGCCTCTGTGAATACCATCGTGGATGCTTACACCGATGCTCCAGTCACGTTTTCTGCTTTTAAAGCATCTGCCAGTTTACCCCCGCTTCCCCTTGCACCTTTATAGCAATTCTGACTGGCATCAAAACATAACAAGCCCTTAAAATAACCACCCTGAAAAGCTCGAGAATTGAAATGGTTCTCGAGCTTTTTTCATGAACGGTTCTCTTGGCGAGTATCAAGGCATGGTTGCTCGAGTTTGAAAGCAAGAACATTGAACACGTCGCAAACTCGAGTTAGACTCGAGCCATGTTCTGGCGTCGTAAACCCGTTGATACCAAACCGCAATACCTCAAAGCCGACGGCACGCTGGCGTACCGTGTGCGGGTCAAAACCGCCAAACGCGGTGAAATTGTCGAGATTCGGTTTACCAAATCTGGCGATGTCAGTTCCCAGGAGGGCGGTGGGTATTTCGTGCGCAAGCACATCGTTGGACCGAATACTTTTGACCGTGCGACGCTCGAGATTCACTTTGGCGCAAATTACGGCAACCCAAGTTTTAACGTCGAGGGTGGCGAGGTCGTGCCCGTTTCTGAATGGGTCGATTAAAGCTTAAAACCGTACCGTAAAAGCCGCTGCTCGAGTTCGAGGTCTTTGGCGGCTCGAGCGCCAAACCTGGACACCACCCAACCAGCAACCTGCGCGGCGAGTTCGGCGGCGGCGAGTGCATTTTTGGATTGCAAATAATGTCCCAAAAACGCGCCACAAAACGCATCACCTGCACCCGTGGCATCGACGGCGGTGTCAATGGTGGCGGCAACTTGAAACGAGTTGTGTCCTTCGGCGATCAGTGCGCCGTTTTTGTCGAGTTTTAAGACGATCATGGTGTCTGGATACAGGTCTTGCAACGCCTCGAGCACCTCGGTTGGGGTTTTTGCACCCGTCATGGCGCGTCCTTCTTCTAGGTTTGGAAACAGAAAATCGACGCTCATTTCGCGGGTGGTGCGTCTGAATTCCTCGCGTCCAATTTCGCGGATCATCTGGTAACTGCCAGGGTCAAAACTGACGCTGGCACCCGCCTCGGTGGCAAGTTTGGCGGCACGCAGCGCGGCTTGGCGCGGCGGGTCGGTAAAGACACTCCAGGCGGTGATGTGAACGTGGCTCGAGGTTTGAATCGCGGCAATTGGCAGCTCAGTTGGCTCGAGCAAGAAATCTGCGCCCTGCGAGGTGATCATGCTTCGCTGTCCGCTCGAGTCGATCAAGACCAGAATCACACCGGTCGGGCTGGAATCCGTCCAGATGACGTGCGCTGCCACACCCTCGGCTTCCAGGTCTTGCACGGCAAACTCGCCAAAACGATCCCGTCCGACCTTTCCCAAAAACCCTGTTGGCATTCCGACCCTTGCTGCCCAAACCGCAACATTGGCGCTCGAGCCTCCTGGCGCGAGTTGCACGCGTCCTGTGGTGTCACCGCCGGGCAAAATGATTTGGTCGGGTTTGGTCAGCACGTCCCAGGCGAGGTCTCCAACGGCAAGCATGGGGCGGATAGTGTTTTGGGAATTCACAATGCCGAGAATCATAACAGTTCAGTTGACGGCGGCTCGAGTAAGCCATTCAACGTAGTCGTACCTCACATTTTCTTATGGTTTTCGTGCTAATGTTTTTGTACACCAGAAAGGGGGTGGTCCAACTGTTAAGCAAAAGATTTATGGTTGGTGGAGGTGCTCGTCGGGGCTAGCTCAAGCCGTCCCTTTTTTCAGGGCGACTGAATCCCGAATGCGGGCATGGGCATAGTCCCAGACCCAGGCGGGTATCGAAGGAGACCAGAATCATCTGGTCTCTTTTTTATTGTTGGCATAGAATAGAACCGTGAAACTCGAGGATTACACGCTGAATGTGCGTTACCGTGAGGATTGGAATTGTTTTGAAGCCAGCCTGAACGAATTTTTTGCGCTGATCGCCAGCGGTCAAACCGAACGGGAAGCCCTGACCGAACTCGAGCGTTTGTACCTCGAGCGCGTGATTTATCTCGAGGCAATTGGCAAACCGCTGCCGATTCCTGGTGAAGCGCCAGAACCAATGTTTGCCACCAGCGCCAGGGTGGATGCTTTAAGTGGCACGGCAAGGGATTTTTTTCGGCGAGTATTGAGTTTGGATTACGACGATGTGTTCGTTTCCGACGCCACCAGGCTCGAGGAATTTGGCACGCTGGAATATTTGCGCGAAAAAATCAAACTCGAGTACGGTGTGGACATTGGTTTTGACCTCGAGCAACCGCTTTGGGAAGTGCTGGGGAAGATTCGGGGTTTGGCTTAGCCTGCCGTGCGCATCAAGATCAAGACCAGAACCGTTCCTGCCAAGGCGGTCAGCATTGCCGCAACTCGAGTTTTTTTCATGAACAAGGACAAGCCAAAACCCGTCACTGCCACCAGCAACAAAAATCCGCCCGACAGGTCAATCAGCCACGCCCAAGGCTTGCCCGAATCGCGTCCTCGGTGAAGGTCGTTTAACACCGCGACTGGTCCTTGCGCCACCACCTTGAGCGAGTAGGTTCCGTCCTTGATTTCGATGAACGCATCGGCGGCGTAGGCGGGCGCTCGAAAGCTGATGGATGCCTCGTTTTCGTCACTGCGGTGATCGGTCACGCTGCCCTTTAAACCGTATTTGGCGCGTAAGGTTTCGGCGGTCGCCAGCCAGTCCACCTTGCCAGATTGCAACCAGGTTTTGGGCATTGTGCCAGTCAAATTTTGCTCGCTCGAGGCGCTGCCAAAAATCCATTCTGGATGGTTTAAGGTGATGCCTGTGGCAGCAAAGAACACCACCACCAACAGGCTGATCATCGAGGTGTACAGGTGCAACCAACGCACCAACAAGTACCAACTGCCTCGAGCTTTCGCCGGTTTTTTGGTCTGGATTTTAGCTTCGCTTAAGGTATTCAAGGTTCACCGTTTTCAGTTCGCCATCTGGGGTGAAAGATTGCTTTAAAACACTGCTGGTCAGGTTGAGTTTTTCCCTGAACAACTGGTACGGTCCGTGCTCTCGAGCCATTTCAATGCAGACGTAATACTCGCCTTGGCTCAGCAAATTGCCCTTGTCGTCCTTGCCGTCCCAGGTCAGGCTGTACTTGCCAGGTTGACGGGTTGGGCTTGAAACGGTAGTCGTTAGGTTGCCGCTGCGATACCAGCGTTTGAGTTCGTTGAGCCAACGCGAACCCTTACCAGATTGCTCGAACCACAATGCCAGTGTGCGGACTTGTGCGCCCTGGGCATTCTCGAGCCAGACCGCGACATACGGCGGGTGATACCCAAAACTACCCGCGCCAACGATTTCAAATCCGATGTCGAGTTTCATGGCGCTCGAGAGTTTCGCGGCTTGCGCCAAGCTTTTACCGACCAGCAAGGTCAAGGCTGCGCCCGTGGCTTGGAAGAGAAAGCTTCTGCGGCTGATTTGACTTTGTTTCATGATCTGACCTCCGTTGTCTGTAAGGCTTGAAAACTTTGATTTATTAGGACTTCCCCTGCAACTGTGACCAATAAACAACCGACTTGCGAAGATTCGGTGAACGCCAAACTTTCCTGGGCTTCGAGCACACAGCAGATCGTGGCGATCACGTCGGCGCTGGCGGCATCGGGCGCGATGATCGTGACCTGGGCAATCTCGGTCACGGCTTTGGCGGCTCGAGGGTCGAAAATATGTGCCCCTCGGTGGGTGTGTCCGCTGGTTGCCACGCCCTGATTTTGAATCCGAACTCGAGTCAATTCTGGAGCGTTGTCGGCTTTGGAAAATGGGTGGGCAATTGCGACCTCGAGCGTTCCAGTTCCACGGTGGCACAGATCGCCACCCAGGTTGACCAGCACTTCTTGCACTCCCTCGAGTTTGAAAGCGGCATTCACGGCTTGATCGGCGATTCGTCCTTTTGCCAGCGCATTAAAGTTGAGTTTGTGCGCGGTCAGTTTTTGGACTTGGTTTTCTTGCCAAATCCAGAGCGGATGTTGCACATCCTCGAGTTGTTCTTGGCGACGAATCGAATCATGGATTGCGGGATGAAACGCGCCGTGGCTGATGTGCTGCCAGTGTTCTGCCGCCTCGAGCAACCAGCGCAAATCGGTTGACGGTGTCATGTTTCCTGCGGTTTGCCAACGGTTGAGTTCGCTTTCGGGCAAGAAATAACTGTAGACCCGCTCGAGCCTGGCAATTTCCTCGAGAATGGCATGTTCGGCTTTCAAGGCGGTGGCGTGGTTGTCCACCAGCAATTGCAACTCCAATGCCGTGCCAAGAATCCCTTCAAAACGCGCTTGGTGTTGCAACGCTCGAGGTTTAAAGAATTTTTTGATCGCTGGCAAAACCGAATTCACGGGGCTGACCTCCTTGGTGGTGAATCTTAAAATCCAAGGGTAACAGTTCGGTAACAACGCAACGTCACTTGTGATACGGTTCGCCGCGTTCCAGGGTTGCGGCACGGTACAATGCCTCGAGCATCACGAGTTGCGCCAGATCGTGCGGCATGGTCAGGCTCGAGAGTGACCACATCAGGCGAACGCTGGCGCGTACCTCGTCCGAGAGTCCTTCGTCGCCGCCGACCAGAAACGCCAGCTCACCCTCGCCATTCACGCCCAAACTCGAGATTTGGGCTGTGAGGTTCTCAGTCGTGAACTGTTTTCCGCGCGGGTCAAGCGCAATCGTGTACGCCCGTCCTGCCGCCTCGAGAAGTGCTTGCCCCTCCTCGAGCATCGCGGTTTCGCCAGTTCGTTTGGAATCTTTTACTCGGGTGACTTTCAGTTTGTGATACCGCTCGAGGCGTTTTAAGTACAAGCCGCAACCAATTTTGGCGTACTCGTGTTTGGGTTCTCCGACCGTGATGATGTGCAAACGCATGAGCTAGCGTACTTCATACGCACCGAGGTCAATGCCCGCCCCGAGCGGTCGGATTTTACCTTCGATATCGTCTTTTGCAGCCAAACTCGAGCTTCCGGCGTCGATGGCGGGGCTGTCAGTTTGCAGTCGGAAATCTTTGACGTTCAAATCCACAAATTTCGGGTCAATGCCAATTAAATTTTTGGTTTTATCGGCGTCAAAACCCAGCCCGCCAAACACCAGATTGCGTTCAAAGACTTGCGTCGCTTTTTCAGCCGCAGTGCTCGAGTAACGCGTGATGCTGACCCGATCAGGGCGCGGCACGAGAATGTTATTGAACACCCGCACGTCGCTGGCTTCAATGGTTGACGCCTCGCCTTCGGGCGTCTCTGGCTGAAAAGAATTGTGATACGAGGTGTTGTTGACCATGTCCACATGGTCGCTCGAGTAGACGTGCAAGCCTCGAGCGCCGTTTTCAAACACGATGTTGTTTTCAACCAGCGTGCGCCCCGTGTAAACGCCCAATTTGGAATTGTTCTGGGTGTTCCTCGAGTCGTCGATGATGATGCCGTTGCCGTCGGTGATGACGCGTTTGGCGGGGTCGGGGTCGCTGGCGATAAATGGAATTTTGTTTTGATTGCCGTAGACGATATTGCGGCGCACGATCATCTTGTAACCCGTGGTGGTATCGCTGTTCCAATTTTGGTACAACGAAATGCCCGAGGTGTCGTAGGGCGAGTAAAACGAATTGCCCCAAACCGTGTTGTCTTCGATGGTCACGTAATCGGCATGAATCGTGTAAATACCGCCACCAGGACATTTGGAAACCGTGTTGCCCCGAATGATGACATGGTGCGACAAGATGTTGGTGTTGTATTTCTCGGAAACACCCATGCAGTTGCCGCCAGTCAACGGGTTGCTGTTGTTGTTCTTTTCAGCCAGCGCATAATCGAGTGTGATCTGGTCGCGGTTGCCTTCAACTTCAAAACCTTCAACCAAAATGTACGATGCCTGCACGCTGATGCCCTGCCAATTTCGGGATTGAACCTTGGGTTTGTGACCAGGGTACGCCATCAAGGCGATCCAAGCGTTTGCCGTCCCAGAATTGCCGAGCGTCACCACATTGTCGTTCTGGTCGGCTTTGGTGTACGTGCCGTTCATGACCAAAATCGTATCTCCAGGAGCACTTTTGTCGGCGGCGTTTTGTATCGTCAAGAATGGTCTGGTTTCGGAGAGTCCATCATTGCCATCCGAACCTGTTGCCGAGACAAACCAGACTTTCCCCGCAATGTTCACCTCGAGTTTTGCCGCTTGGCTTGAGGTTGACTTCCCTGATGCGTTGAAGGCGTTGAGGGTAAATTGATGCGTGACCTGCTCGGCTTTGGTCTGTACGACTTGGGTTTCAAACGGTGCGGCGCTGTCGATGCCAAGACTTTGACCATCTTGGAAAAACTCAACTTTGGTCGTGTCTTTGGAAACTCGAGCCATCAGTTTGACAAGTGCGGGTCGCGCGATTTTTGAAGTTGAGAGTTCCAAGGTCGGTGGCGTGGAAATCTGCGCGGAATTTTCGGCACATGCCACGCAGCACATCGCCAGAATCAGGATTTGAATTCGCATTTTACGACCGTAACACCGTGGCATCTGAGAAACGCCGAAAGCAAATGAGATGTGTTGTACAAGGTTTTGGGCAAAATTCTTGGGTGACAGTTGTGACTCGAGTCTCAAAACGCGAGCCAGTTCACGCCGCGTTCAAACAGATGAGGGTAGTCTGTGAATATGTTTGCCCCTCCTGGTCGCGCCGCACAAACCAAAAAACCGCCCACAGTAAAAGATTTTAACCAATTCAAACGCCTGTTGATGTTCACCAAGCCTTACCGTTGGCGTCTGGGGCTGGCAATTTTGGCAACGCTGGTCTCGAGCGGCTTGGGACTGGTATTTCCGCAGGTGATTGGCAAACTGATTGACGCCAGCTTCTTAAAAATCGGCTCCAAGGACACCTCGAGCCTCGACGGTACGGTTTTGATGCTGTTCGCGGTATTTGGCACGCAATTCTTGTTTGGTATCGTCCAAAATTATTCGCTGTCGTTCGTGGCTGCCAGCGTGGTCTCGGACTTGCGAAAAGCCGTATATGCACACCTGGCAAACATGTCAATCAAGTTCTTTGAGAATCGCAAAACGGGTGAAATCACCTCGAGGTTGACCTCCGACGCGGGCACGATTCAGGGCATCGTTTCGACGGTGATCTCCAACCTCGTCTCGCAGAGCATTTCGCTGGTCGGCAGCATCGTGATTTTATTGATCACCAATACCAAACTCAGCCTGGTGATGCTCTCGATTGTGCCGGTGATTGTGGTTGCCGCGATCTGGTTTGGACGCCGCATCCGTAAAATCTCCAAAGAATTTCAAGACCGTGTCGCCGAAGCCAACGGTCACGCCGACGAAGCCATTTCGGGCATTCGGGTGGTGCAAAGTTTTACCGCCGAGACGCTCGAGGTTGACCGTTACAGCCAAGCCATCAACGCCTCGTTTGCGGTTGCCATGCGCCGCGCCCGCCTGAACGCTTTTTTCACGCCCAGCGTGTTCTTTGCGATGTTCGGCGCGATCAGCGTGGTGCTTTGGTTCGGTGGGCGTTTGGTGATCCAAGGCGAAATCTCGCCAGGGCAACTGACCTCGTTTTTGTTTTACACCATCTCGATTGCCGGCGCCATTGGCGGGCTGGCGGGCTTGTTCAGTCAAATTCAGGAAGCCTTGGGCGCATCCAGCCGCATTTTTGAACTGCTCGACGAAAAATCCGAACTGATCGAAACGGCAAACCCAGTCAAACTCGAGCGGGTGATTGGTCGTGTCAGCCTCGAGAAAGTCAGTTTCAATTACGGTGATCGCGGCGAGGGCAAGGTGCTCGACAACGTTTCGCTCGAGGCTCAACCTGGCGAGGTGATTGCTCTGGTGGGTCCGAGTGGTGCGGGCAAAAGTACGCTGGTCACACTGATTCCAAGGTTTTACGATGTCACGGGGGGTAAAATTTTGATTGACGGCATTGACGTGCGCGATTTCAGTTTGCATGATCTGCGCTCGAGCATCGGCATTGTGCCGCAAGAAACCCAGCTCTTTTCGGGAACGATTTTTGAAAACATTCGTTACGGCAAACCCGACGCCAGCGAACTCGAGGTCAAAGAGGCTGCCAAAGCCGCCAACGCCCACGACTTTATCTCGAGCTTCCAAGACGGTTACGAAACGCTGGTGGGCGAGCGCGGCGTGAAACTTTCGGGAGGGCAACGGCAACGGGTTGCGATTGCTCGAGCCATCCTCAAAAACCCGCGCATTTTGATCCTCGATGAAGCCACCAGCGCCCTTGATTCCGAATCTGAAAGCTTGGTGCAAGAAGCGCTCGAGCGACTGATGCAATCGCGCACGACTTTTGTGATTGCACACCGCCTCAGCACCGTTCGCAATGCCAACCGCATTGTGGTGCTCGAGAATGGCACGGTGACCGAAGTTGGCACGCACGAGGCGTTGATGGTCAAAGGTGGGCTTTATAAAGATTTGTACGACCTTCAATTCCGTTCGAGTGACAATCTGAATCAACTCGAGATCAACTGAAAATAGTGCAATGAACCTTGAAAATACCCTTTAAGTCTTTTACACTTGAGCCATGACCAGTCCAGCCAAAACAACAACCAAAAGTGTTCGTAAGCCAGCCAACAAAACGGTGGTTAAACCTGTGGCTCAAGCCCCAAAAGTTGACCCTGTGATTGCCAAAACCAACAGCGAATTTTTTGGAACTTGGACTGATCAAGAAGCAAAGGCTTTTGCCAAACGTCTTGGACGCAAGCTGTGAGTTTAAAAGCACGATTCGTCATCGATACCAACTTCGTGATCGAGCACCTTCGAGGCAATGAACAAGCCAAGAAGGTGTTTTCCATGTTGCTGCCCAAACAAATCTCTTTCAGTGTCATTACCTACCTCGAGTTTGCTGAAGGTGAGGCAAGTGTCAAACGCACAGCACGAGCCTCGAGAAGCTTACGGTTTTTTGAACCGTTCGAGCTTTTGCCTTTGAGCGTTGAAAGTGCAATCAAAACTGCTCGTGAAGGTGTTCGTCTGGGTGCATCAAGACGGGCTTTAAATGACTTGGCAATCGCTGCCACAGCGCTCGAGTATGGAAGAACTGTTCTCACCAAAAATATCACGGATTTTACGGTGGTAAAAGGATTAAACGTACTTAATTGGGAAGACCTTTAACCATACCAGCTTCATCATCCTAGTCAAGCTAAGAACCTGGGTTAGAATCACCAAGTGCCAGACTTAACCCAACTTGGAAAAGACATTGTCAAAGCCGCGTACCTCGAGGGGGATTTCTTGCTCTCGAGCGGTCAACGCAGCCAGTATTATTTGGACAAGTACCGTTTTTCGACCCACCCAAAACTGTTAAAGCCAATAGCCGAAGGTTTGGCGGCACTCTTGCCAAGCGGTCTGACGGTTCTGGCAGGTGTGGAATTGGGTGCTGTTCCGCTCGTGACCGCGCTGTCGCTCGAGACTGGTTTACCGTTTGTGATTGTTCGCAAAGGCGCAAAAGATTACGGCACGGCAAAATTGCTCGAGGGTGTGCTGCCCGACGGCGCGAAACTGGCGTTGGTCGAGGATGTGCTAACCACGGCAGGACAAGCGATTCGGGCGGCGAACATTTTAAAAGATTTGGGCGCGAGCATCGAAAAAATTGTCTACGTGGTTGACCGCGAACAGGGTGCGGATGCCAACATTCGGGCGGCAGGTTTTGAACCCGCAGCCCTTTTCACCAAAACCAGCCTGGGTATTTGAGAATCTGCGCATTTAAAACTCGAGATTTCCAAATCAAATTTCTGGTATCCTCTCGAGCCAGATCAAGGCACTGTGATTGCTCGAGGAATTTCATTTTTTATGGACGACCAAAACCCCACCCGCGTACCCCCAAGCAACCTCGACGCCGAAGCCAGCGTACTCGGCTCTATTCTTCTGGACAACGAGGCGTACTCGAGTCTCGAGGGAATGTTGCGCCCTGACATGTTTTACAAGGAAGCCAACCGCAAGATTTTCATGGCGATGGAAAACTTGATTCAACGCGGTTCGCCCGTCGATACAGTCACGATTGTCGAAGAGCTGCGCACCAAAAACCAGATCGATGAAGTTGGTGGCGTGGCGTACCTGGTGGGTTTGTCCGACAGCGTGCCGACCAGCGTGTACTCCAAATTTTACGCCGGCATCGTGGTCGAAAAAGCGGGTTTAAGAAACTTGATTTCTGCCTCAAGCAAGATCATGCAGCTTGCCTACGACGAATCTGCACCCGTGGGCGAGTTGATGGACCGGGCGGAAAAACTGATTTTTGAGGTTTCGACCCAGAAAAAACAGCAGACCTTTCTGGGAATGCACGAACTGGTGACTGAAACCTTCGAGTACATTTCCACGCTGACCAGCAACCCAAATTTTAGTACGGGCGTGCCGACAGGTTTCCGTGATCTTGACGAGATGACCACAGGCTTGCAACCAGGGTCTTTGAATGTGTTGGCGGCTCGCCCGAGCATGGGCAAATGCCTGACCGCCAACACAATCATGGACGTTCCAGGCACGGGCGAACGCATCAGGCTAGAGGAATTCATACAGCGCCAATTGCGGTGCGTGTACGGTGTGGCTGCCAGTGGCAAAGTCCGCCCGACGTTTGTGAGCAATCACATTGACAGTGGCATCAAACCCGTTTGGCGCGTCACTACACGACTTGGCAGGTTCGTTGAAGTCACAGGGCATCATCCGTTCTTAACCGCAACAGGTTGGCAACCGCTTCATGACCTCAAAATTGGCGACAGCATCGGCGTCCCTCGAGAGATGGCTTTGTTCGGTGATGACTCGAGCAGCCCTGTTGAGCTGGCGCGTTTGATGGCGTATTTCATTGCGGAGGGTGGTTTGACGGACAGCAGCCCAGAGTGGACAAACACCGATCCAGTGCTCATTCAGGATTTCTCGAGCATCATTGCAGATTTTTTCCCAGAACTCAGTTTGCGTCAAGAGAAAATCACTTACGTTATCGCCCGATCTTATGTTCATGGCACACAAAAAAACCAAGCCAACCCACTGACTCAGTGGCTGAGGTCGCTCGAGTTGTGGGGCAAATCGGCGCTCGAGAAACAATTTCCAGATTGTGTCTGGCGTTTTGATGAAAGCCGATTGCGTGAATTCTTGCGGGTTTTGTTCAGTTGCGACGGTTCAATTTACAGTTTGCAAGGGAGGGCGCGGATTGAGTTCACGGTGGCTTCAGAACACTTGGCTCGAGATGTGCAACACGCGCTGGTGAAGTTTGGGATTGTCGCCAAGTTCTGGCAAAAAACCGAACGCTCTTACCGTGTGGAAATCACCGATCCTGAAGCGATTGCCAGATACCAAACCCGCATTGGTTGGTTGGGCGAAAAATCAACTCGAGTCTTTGAAACTCCTCGAGTTCGTGACAGCCGCAGCAACCTTGGGCATGTTTCAAAAGAAGTTTGGGAACGTGTGAAAATACTTGCCAAAGCTGGTGGTTTGTCCTTGACCAAACTTGCCGAACTCAGTGGCGAGAACGTCTCAAGCGGTTACAACGCTCACATCAATCGCAGTTTGCCACAATCGAGATTGCGACGTTACGCCGAGATTCTCGAGGATCGAGAATTGTCAAAACTCGCACACCCAGATTTGTACTGGGACACCATCTCGAGCATCGAATACTTGGGCGAACAGCAAGTCTACGACCTGACCGTGCCTGATGGCGCGAACTTTATTGCCCAAGATGTTTGCGTTCACAACACTGCCTTCGCGCTGTCTATAGCGCAGAATATTGCCATCAGGCAAAACAAAACCGTGGCAGTCTTCAGCCTCGAGATGCCCGCCTCGCAACTCGTCTTGCGCATGTTGTGCGCCGAAGCTCGAGTGGACATGAACCGCGTGCGCAGTGGGGCTTTGAACGATAAAGACTTTGAAAGATTGGTCAACGCGGCGGGTAAACTTGCCGAAGCGCCACTGTTTATTGATGATGCCAGCGATTTAAATATTACTGAGTTGCGCTCAAAGTCGCGTAAATTAATGGCAGAACGTGATTTGCAAATGATTGTGATTGATTACATGCAGCTTATGTCTGGTTCACCAGGCAAAGGCAATGGTGGTGACAACCGGCAGCAAGAAATCTCGGTGATCTCGAGGGGATTAAAGTCTTTGGCTCGAGAACTCAATATTCCGGTGCTTGTCTTGTCGCAGTTATCTCGAGCGGTGGAAGCACGCCCGAACCACCGTCCAATGTTGTCTGATCTTCGTGAATCTGGCGCGATTGAACAGGATGCAGACTTGGTTGCTTTCATTTACCGTGATGAATATTATCATAAAGACAGTGAAAAGCAAGGAATTGCCGAGATTATTATTGGTAAACAACGCAACGGTCCAGTTGGAACCTGCGAGTTACAATTTCACTCGCAGCACGTGCGTTTTAACGATCTGGCTCGAGAAGGCTAGTTTTTAGCCGTCAACAAAACCAAACCTCCAGAACAACGCAACTTTGACTTGTCAGTTTTGTGCTTATTCTGTTAAAATCAGAATATGAAGTCGCGCTTTCATCAACCGCTCACTGGTATCTCGAGTTACAACTTGGTGCTGGCATGTCCGTCGTGCGCGGCTCGAATGGAGCTGGTTGACCTTCGGGATGGCGATCAGGCGTACTGGTGTCATACTTGCCAACGTGGTTGGCGTGCGGGGCATTTACCAGAAACATCGAGGTACAAGAAAAACACCAAACTTGAGCGAAACGATACTTCGGAAGATCACGCCGCATGAAAAGGACTTGAGTGCAAGCTCAAGACCTCATGCCTAAAAATTACCTTCTCATTCATTTTGCTCCTCTAAACTGAATTCAGAGGAATGGTTTTCACCTCGCGGAGCAAAAATGATTACGGTCACAGCCTTCAAACTCGAGCATCACCGTGCGATTCAAGCCGAACAAACTGGCATGTATCACGTTGCGGTTCAAAACTACTTGCATTGCCTTGAAAGTGTGCAAAGTGTCAGCGATTCTGATATGACCGCCGTGTTTGCCCAGGCTTTGGAGCATTGTTACCGCAAAATGGGTTTGTTCGAGAAAGCCGCCAAATACGCCCGTTTAAATGTGGTCAAAGCCTAAGTTTGATATTTGCACCCTAATGCGCCCCAATGCGGTATCATGCGCGTGATGAGCCAGCCGAGCAACAGCAGCGACGTTCTCGAGCAACTGCTAAAAGTGCAGTCACTCGACCTCGAACTCGACAAACTCAAGTTTGATGAGGCAAGCATCCCAGGTGATCTTGCCGCAACACGCGACGAGAGAGCTTTATTGCTTGCAAAGCTCGAGAGCACCAAAGCCGAACACGCGGCGGTCCGTCGGCAGGTCAGCGCGGCAGAGCTGGAACTCAGAGATTTGTCGGCAAAGCGCGAGCGTTCCAAGGTCGATCAGCAAAACTCGAGCAGCGTCAAAGAGCAATCGCAGTATGCGAGCGTGATCTTGCAACTCGACACGCGCATCGAAGACCTCGAGAATGACAGTTTGCCGTTGATCGAAAAAATGGAATCCCTGGCGGCAAAAGTTGCTGGTCTTGAGGGCAATTTAAGCGAACTCGAACCAAAATTGCTCGAGCTTGAAAGCTTGGACGATGACCGCATCAAGGCGCTGCAAGCCAGCTTTGAGGGCAAGATGGCAACCCGCAACGACCTCGCCGAAGACATTGATTTTGACGTGTTGCGCGAGTACAACGCGGTTCGCAAAGCCAAAAAAGGCGCGGGCATTGTGCCGATTGTCATGGGCAAATGCGGCGGTTGCAAAATGCAGTTACCCATGAACATCGTGCAACGCGTCATGGGCGGCGCGGTTCCGGTCAAATGCCCTTCGTGTGGGCGGATTCTCACGCCGCGCAGCTAAATCATGACGCTCGAGACGCCCGTTGTGCGCCGCGCCAACAAGCGTGATCTCGAGACGTTGATGAACCTCTGCCTGGCATGGACGGACGCACCCGCCAGGCGCGACCCTGAACGCCTGCGCGAACTCCTCGAGCAAGCCCTGTCCGACGACGACGCGACCATGTACCTGGCGGTCCTGGATCAGATCAGCGTCGGTTTTGCCCATGTCACCTTTCAAGCCCGTCCGGTGCGTTTGGGTTGGCGTGCCACGATTGAGGAATTGCACGCCCAGGGTGATTTTGCCGGACGCGTCGAAACCCCACTGCTCGAGGCGATTGTGACCGAGTGCCGTGATCGCGGCGATGTGATCGCGCTGTATTTGCTGACCCAACCCGACCTCGAGCCGCACCAGTTTGATTTTTACTCGAGTTTGGGTTTTAAGGAACGTGGACGCGCCGTGCTGATCTGGTCTGGAGCGTTGGTTTAACTCGGGTCGGCTGACAATTCGGGTAGACTGCGAATGTGTCCCCGATTTCGTTCGAGCATCGAGCCATCAACACCCGTCAACAAATTGTTTTGGGGTTGATGAAACTTTTTGGCTGGAAAAGTATTCTTGCGCCCGCGCCAAACAAGAAATTTGTGGCGCTCGGTTATCCGCACACCTCGAACTGGGATTTTATTCCCGCCGTGGCTTGGGCTTGGTCAACGGGTTTGAAAATGAATTTTGTCGGCAAAGCCGCACTGTTCAAAGGCATCATGGGACCAATCATGAGACGTTTGGGTGGCATTCCGCTCGAGCGTGACAAATCCAAAAACTTTGTCGATCAGATTGTCGAGATCATCAACTCCAGGGACGAAATTGCCCTGATTGTTGCGGCAGAGGGCACCCGAAAAAAAGCCGAATACTGGCGCAGCGGTTTTTACTACATGGCGCTCGAGGCAAACGTGCCGATTGGCTTGGCGTACATGGATTGGAAACGCCGCGAGATTGGCATTAAACAGTATTTGATGCCCACGGGCGACCTCGAGAAAGACTTCGAGATCATCAAAGCCTATTATCAAGGCGTGGTTGGGCACGACCCAGACAAGCAAAGTCCAATCATCTTAAAACCCAAAGAAGTTTGAACTTATGCCAGTCCCAACTCGAGTTTAAGTTGCGCCAAGAATTCGTTCTCATTGGGGGCGATGTCATCCGAAATCAGCAGTTCTTCAATGGCTGCCACGGCGTCAATCTTAACTTGTGAGCCATCAAAAACCGCACAGAGTTGCTTTAAATAATTGGCTTTCGCCGTCTCGGAACTCGCCGCCCGAGCGCGGGCGTAAGAGGCATTTTTATAACTCGAGACGCTGATGCCCGAAGTCCAAGGCAATGCCAGCAAATCAGCCTCGAGGAACTCGGTTTCGATATCCGAAAAGGCTTTGTCGGTCATGGTCGCAAACACCAGCAAATCGACCAGCGCCTCGAGTTGTGTTTGGTTCATCCGTTCTGTTTGCATAAAATCTCCTGTTGATTCCTACCAATCTTAAGCCAGTATCGTTGGGTATTCACAGTCAGCCGCGTATACTCGAACCGTGTCTCGAGCCTTTGTCAAAGAAGACAACCAAATCCCCGAACCCGAGAGGGCGGGCGAGTTTAGGGCGTTGTGGGGCTTGTCCCGCAGCCAGATTGAACCAGACATCAAATTTAGCAGCGACGATTTGAATGCCGTGATCAAATGGGCACGCTCGAGAATCGGTGGTTTTTACTTGCTGCTCGACTCGAGCGGAACAATTTTGGGCGAAGTCGATTAACGCGTGTCTGGCGGCAAATTATCCAAATACTCGAGCACCCCTCGGGAAATGCCATACGCGATTCGGTCCAGATAATTTGAATCTTTGAGTTGCGCACCCTCGATGGGATGCGTGACAAAGCCCATCTCGACCAAAATGGCGGGCGCGGTGTTTTCTTTGATCACCAAATAATCGGCGGTTCGCACGCCACGGTTTAAACTGGCAGTCGCACCAAGAATATTGGAAAGCACGCTGGACGCCGCCTTCAAGGACGCTTGACTGCGCTGCGCTTGGTCAACACCCCTCGCCGACGGACTCGAGCTGGGATTTAAAGCCACCGCGACGGGACGGGTTGCAGTTGGCGGTTCAACATTGACGTTGCTCGAGTTTGGTACGGCGCTTGAAGCGTCAATCACATTGGTTTCGGGCGAGCTTGGCGCACTGGCATCAACGACATCGGGCACACTTGCCTCTGCTGTGCTTGGACTGACACTCGAGGTCGTCTCAGGCGAGGCTTGAACTTCAGGTACGCTGAGGAGCTTGGGCGGATTGGCTGGGGTCACATACACTGGCGCTTGAGATTTTTTATTGAAATAATAGACTTCAGTCCCGTAATTGGTCATGGCGTTCGAGGCTGGACGCGCATTGGCGTGAATGGCGACAAACAAATCCTTGCCCTTCGCCAGATCGGCTCGAGCGCGAAGATCGAGTTGCTTGTTGTCCGAAAACACCGTGTTATCTGATCGCGTCATGGTCACTTCCACGCCAGCCTCGGAGAGGGTTTGCGCCACTCGAGTTGAAACACTTAAATTCACTTCGGATTCTTGCACCACCCCTCGAGCGCCAGGGTCGGTGCCGCCGTGTCCAGGGTCAACCACCACACTGAAGGTTCGAGCGAGGTTCTCGGGTTTAAAAGCAAAAGGTTCGACCATGCCCAGCGGCGAGGTATCCGAAAAAGCCCCCGAAAGGTCAATCACGACCCTCGAGCCGGTCTTGCCCTCGCCCGCTGGCAGGACTTGCAAATGCCAACCCGAACGTGAGGTCACGCCCTGCGGCGTCACCAGGGTCAGCACCCCAGATTCAGCGTTTTGCTCGAGCGTGTAGCCCAAAAATTCGGGATACTTGTATTTTTGAATATCCGCCACCACAATGCCACCAGGAAAAATGATCCTCATGGCGAGCAAATTGAGTTCAACACGGTACGCGGCATCGCTTGGCAGATCGATCACGACCCTCGAGTAACCAGGGTACTTTCCGATGCGCGGCGCGGGGATGCTCGAGGCAAGTGCGAGGCTTGAACTCCACAACACCAACAATAAAATCAAGATTCGCATAACACAGCGTACACAAAAACATGAGAATTTGTGTGACACACGGGGCTGTTTTCCTCACAAAGTCCCTCGTGGTGCCCGAGTATTGTTTCAGAAAGTCGTGTCAGCCATTGACATGTCGGAGAATTCCGACGTATACTTTGACATGGCTGTGACTGATATCTTCGGCGCGTTAGCCAACCCTGTACGCCGTCGAATCCTCGAGCTTTTAAACGAACACCCTCGAGCCGCAGGAGATATCGCCTCCGAATTTGAGTTAAACCGTCCCGCCATCTCTGAACATTTGCAGGTGTTGCGCAATGTTGGACTTGTCAAAGAAGTGCTCCATGGGCGAATGCACATCTACCATTTAAACGCCCCTCCATTATCGGAAGTGAGTCAATGGTTACACCCTTTTGAACACTACTGGCAACAACGCATCCAAGCCCTCACACAAACACTGAACGAGGAGAAACCATGATCGAACCTGGACGAATTCAATTGAAACAATTTATCCCGCATCCTCCAAGTAAAGTCTGGGCAGCCCTGACAACACCTGCGCTGCTTGCCAAATGGTGGGCGGCTGGCGATGTGCAACCCATTGTCGGACATCGTTTCGTGCTCGACATGGGGGCGTGGGGACAGCAACCCTGCGAGGTTCTGGCAGTAGAATACGAGCACTTGCTCAGTTATTCATTCGCGCCAGGAACATTGAACACCACAATCACCTGGCAACTCGAGGCTCAAGGTGAAGGCACACTTTTGTCCTTAGAACACAATGGATTTGATCTGGAGTCTCCTCTTGGCAAGACTGCATTTGAGGGAATGGGCAGTGGATGGGCAGGAATTTTAGCCCGAATAGAATCGGCAATTACAGCCTCAACAGCAAGCTGAAACCCCTCGGCGCCGTTTGGTCACTTGAGCGAACAATATAAACAAAAATTGCCGCTCGAGACAACAAGAATTCAATTTAAGACTTGTGCAACACTTGCTCCGCTTTGTAACTCGAGCGAACAGTGCTGATAAAAGTCATCGCTCGAGGCGTACCAATTTCGTGATTTAAGTTTTATGCAACACTTGCTCCGCTTTGTAACTCGAGCGAACAAGCGCCCCAGAAACCACCTCGAGAAAACCGAGTTCCATCCCCTCGAGTCTGATCTCGTCAAACTCGTCTGGGGTCACGTACCGCTCGACGGGCAAGTGGTGTTTGGTCGGGCGCAAATACTGCCCAAACGTCACAATGTCAACCTTGTGCGCCCGAAGGTCGTGCATCGTCTCGAGAATCTCGGCACGGGTTTCGCCAAGCCCGAGCATCAGGCTGGTTTTGGTGTACACATTGCCAACGGTTTTTGCACCCGCCAGCACTTTTAAAGTCTGGTCGTAACCAGCCCGAGCATCACGCACAGGATGGGTCAAACGCCGCACGGTTTCGATGTTCTGCGCGAACACCTCGACGCCAGAATTCACGACCAATGCCACATGCTCGAGGTTGCCGTTAAAATCTGGGGTTAAGCCTTCGACGCGCACGCCAGGGTTGAGGTCTTTGATGGCGCGAACCGTGCGGGCAAAATGGCTCGCGCCGCCGTCGGGTAGGTCGTCGCGGTCAACGCTGGTGAGCACCACATACTTCAAACCCATTTTTTGCACGGCTTCGGCAATGTGTTGCGGCTCGAGCGGGTCGAGTCTGCCGTTGGGATTTCCGGTGTCCACCGCGCAAAACTTGCAGGCTCGAGTACAGACCGAACCCATCAGCATAAACGTTGCCGTGCCAGCCGCCCAGCATTCGGCAATGTTGGGACACATGGCTTCCTGGCAAACCGTGGATAGCCCATTTAAATCCACAATGTCTTTGATGCTGCGGTAGCCGATGCCGCTGGGCAGTGCCACTTTCAGCCAGTCTGGCTTGCGTTCGCGGACACTTTGCGCATCCTGGCGTTGCACGCCGTTGCGAACAACTTGGAAATCGTATTCTCGAGATGGTTTAATCATTTTTTGTCCTTGTCTGGGTTGCAGGCAAGGGCGCATTGCCATGCGCCCCTACGGGGTTTTTACGCGTAACTGACTTCTTGTCCTGCGAGTTCCTCGAGCCAATGGTAATCCTGAAATTCTATTCTGAAGGCATTCTTGAGCCGATCTCGAGCGTCGTCCATGTCGATTTTGTGATTCAAGAGTTTCTCGAGGCTGGTCATTTTCGTATCGGTCAAACCGCATGGCACAATCAATTCAAAGTCCTCGAGTTTGGTGTTGAGGTTGATTGCCAGACCGTGAAGCGCGACGTTTCGTTTGATGGCAACGCCGATGCTGCCAATTTTGTCGCTGTTCACGTACACGCCAGCGTAACCAGGGTTTGGACGGGCAGAGACACCGTATGTCTCGAGCAAACGAATTTGGACATTCTCGAGCCGCCGCAAAAAATCTCGGACGCGCCGACCCACAGGAAAAATCGCGTAAGCCACCAACTGCCCAGGTCCGTGATAGGTGACTGTGCCGCCACGTTCGGTGTTGATGACCTCAATGCCTTGCGCCTCGAGCATGGCTTTGGGGACGACCAGGTTTGTCTCTTCATTGTCTTTGCGTCCGTGTGTCACGACCCTGGGATGTTCGAGCAAGAGCAAGGTTGGCGGCGTTAATCCACTTGCCACGAGGTCGTGCGTCTGGAGCTGCAATTGGTAAGCATCGGGGTACGGCACAAGTCCAAGTTGTTTGGTGACAAAACCGTTCACTAGCAAAGTCTACTCTTTGATCGCAGCGTCAAGAGATTTGAGCAATACAATCCGCTCGAGTTAGCAAAATTACAAAGCCATTACACCACCGTTTGGCGCTCGAGATTTGAGGCTTGACAAATGGGTTGTAAATCACTAAACTCTTCAATCATTAGTGCCATAACGTTTGATCTCTAACGATCTTGTTTGAACCGTCCAAAGCGGAGAAAAGAGCGTTTCTGTTGCCAGTTCATGACGATTTTAGCCTGCCCGAACTCGAGGTGATGCGACGTGCCAGCGGTTTGCCGATAGACGAACTGGCGCTGGCGGTGGCATCCAACATCTGGCGTGCCGCGCAAGGCTTCAAACTCAAAATGGAACGCGAGGTCTTGCGCGAGCACAACCTCAGTTTCGCCAGTTTTTCGACGCTGTTTATTGTCTGGATTTGGGGTCCAATCGAAACCCGTGAGATCGCCAAATCGCAAGCGGTCAGCAAAGCCACCGTCACCAGTTTGCTGATCACGCTCGAGAAACGCGGGTTGGTCAAACGCCGCGCCAGCAAGGTTGATCGGCGTTTGGTGATCGTCAAACTGACCGATGCGGGACGGACGCTGATCGAATGGTTGTTCCCGAAATTCAACCAGGGCGAAAGCGAGATGGCTTCGGTTTTGACCGCTGATGAGCAAGAAACCCTGGCGCACTTGCTGCGCAAGATTGTGGCTGGGGTCAATACCGAACTCGAGGATGGAAGGGTGGAGGTCAGCGCATGAACACGGTCAAGATTGCTGGCGTTCAAGTTTCAACCGATCACTTTATCAACAACCAACGCATCTCGAGCAGCCAGACTTTTGAAGCCCACAGCGCGATTGACGAAAGCCTGCTGGGGCATGTGGCTCGAGGAACGCAACTCGAGGTTGATCTGGCAGTAACGGCAGCCACAAACGCCTTCCAAACGTGGGCGGCACTTGGCGCGAGTGGGCGTTTTGAAATCCTCGAGCGACTGGCGCACATCATCGAAGCTCGGGTTGAAGATTTGGCGGCGGTGGAAACCATGAACAACGGTTCACTGCTCGAGGCGAGCCGTTTGCGGGTGATGAAACGCGGCGGGCACAACATTCACTTTTTTGCGCAAATGGCAAAAGAGTTGTTGACAGACCCCAAAAACGAATGGGACACCGAAGCCGCCAAGAACGCGCACAACTCGGTTCGTTACGACCCTGCGGGCGTCACGGCACTCATCACGCCTTGGAATGCGCCATTCATGCTGGCAACCTGGAAGGTTGGACCCGCGCTGGCGGCAGGCAACACCGTGGTTTTAAAACCTGCCGAGTGGACGCCATTCACCGCGTCACTGCTGGCAGATTTTGCGCTCGAGGCAGGTTTGCCGCCAGGGGTGTTCAACGTGGTGCAAGGCTTGGGCAATGAGGCTGGCGCGGCGTTGGTGGCACACGAGGATGTCAAACGCATTTCGTTTACGGGCAGCGTGCCAACCGCCAGGAAGATTGCCGCCAGCGCCGCGCAAAACCTGACGCCGCTGAGCTTTGAACTCGGTGGCAAATCGCCGTTTATTGTGTTCAACGATGCCGACCTCGAGCTTGTAATTCGCAATGCAGTTGACCAATACGACAACTGTGGGCAGGTCTGTCTTTCGGGCACGCGCCTGTTGGTTGAGGCTGGTATTTATGACCGATTCCTCGAGCAATTTAAAAACGCAGTGAAAAACACCAAACAAGGTGACCCTCGAGAGGCAAGCACCGTCGTTGGTCCACTGGTCACACGGACGCACCTCGAGCGGGTGCAAGGCTTTGTGGATCGCGCCATAAAAGCCGGTGCGAAGCTCGAGTTTGGGGGAACAGTTTCACCAGATTTGGGAGGCTTGTACTTCCAACCAACTTTGTTTACCAACGTTCCTGACAGCGCAGAAATTTTAACCAAAGAAGTTTTCGGACCCGTTTTGACGCTGCAAAAATTCTCGAGCGAACGAGAGTTGGTATCCCTTGCCAACAACACCGAATACGGACTAGCCGCCATGATCTTCAGCGCCGACCAAGAAAAAGCCGAACGAATCTCGAGTCAACTCAGCGCCGGCACGGTTTGGATCAATTGCTTTTACGTGCGTGACCTGGCAGCACCTTTTGGCGGCTCGAGGCAATCTGGCATCGGACGTGAGGGAGGACACTGGAGCTTTGATTTTTACTGCGACGTGAAAAATGTCATGCACCGCAAAAACACTTTCGCCTGAACCCCAGGCACAGGAGGGTCTATGAGCCAACCACAGGAGGGTCTATGAGCCAATCACAGGAGGGTCTATGAGCCAATCACAGGAGGGTCTATGAACTCGAGCAACAATTCGCAGCTTGGTCAACCCAAGCTCACGGTACTGGACGCCATTGCGCAATCCTTGGCAATTGGTCCAGTTTTATCGGCAGGCTTGTTGGCTGGACTGGTCGCGGGTGCGGCTGGCAGCGCCGCGCCGTTGGCGACAATTCTCGGCGCGATTGGTTCGATCTGCGTCGGCTGGGTGATCGTGCTGTTTGCAAGGCAGTACACGGGCGCGGGCGCCATTTACGATTATGTGCGCCGTTCGGCGGGCGCAACGCTCGGTTTGTTCACCGCAGGCATGTATTTTATTGGCGCGAT
>CAXTTL010000050.1:0-23344 GCA_964247135.1 uncultured Deinococcales bacterium
TCACTGACTTCGGAGGCCGCCGGTACGAGCAATTCCCGCACTCCAGCATTCGAGCCGATCTTCTCGAGCAACTCGAGGGTCGTTTTGTTCATGCGCTCAAAACGTACACCCAGCCCGCGCAAACCACGAAGCGCCTGAGCGCAAACCTGAGCGGGCGCTCGAGTGCCAATCAATTCGCGGTTGTTGCGCACGCGTTCAAAAATACCGTCGTTGCGTCCAACCACCAAACCCAAACTGAGGGTCGAATCGCCGACCAGCATCGCCACGCTGGAATAAACGACCACATCGGCTGCAAACTCGAGCGGACGGCAACTGTAGGTGGTTGCCAAGGAATTTTCGACAATGACCAGTGCGCCAACCGTGTGCGCCAAACTCGCAATCTTTGATAGGTCGGGAACGCCCAGACTGGCACTCGAAAGCGCCTCGACGAACACCGCGCTCGCACCCTCGAAGTTGATGCTTTCAGGCTCGAGCAAATCAGCAAATTCGACGGTAATGCCAAATTCGGGCAGCATTGCCAAAGCGCGAAATGCCGCGCCAGACAACTCATTGGAGGCAATCACCCGATCCAGAGGACGTAAAAGCCGCGCCACGGCATCAAGTGCCGCGCGTCCAGAAGCAAACGCCAAACCCCAAGCTTTCGCAGACCCTAAACCCGCACCCTCGAGTGCCGAGATTCGCGCCTCCAACTGCGCGGCGGGACTTGAGAATTCTGCTCCAGCGTGGGTGGCGAGGGTGTCAAAGCGTAAAACCTCGTCCATGCAGCAGGCATCATACTAGAAAATGGCGATGGTACAAGGGGCAAAACCTGCCAAACAGCACCTCGAGAACAGAGAACCGTGTCTTTGACGGCATCATAGCCTCGAGTGTGGGTTAGAGATCACACAAGTAACCCTCGAGTTTCAAACTCACCCATACAAACCATTTCACGGTAAACTGTTCTCGCTTCACAGCAGATTGAATCAGGACTTCAGGAGGAGATGTCTATGAAATTCTCAAAAATATTGGGCGCAAGTTTGGTGCTCGGCACGGGAATCGCGGCATTATCGCTTTTTACCGTTGGGGCACAAGAAAAAAAGAACCTCGAGTTTGTCACGACCAACCTTCAATCCTTTGCCGATTACTTCAACCCGCTGGTTGAAAAGTACAACAAAGCCAATCCTGCGCAAAACTTGAAGTGGACCGATTTGCCACAAGCCTCGATTCAACCCAGGGTTTTGGCTGGCGTCGCGGCGGGCAACCCACCAGACGCCATTCAAATGAACTCGAGTCAGGTGCTCGAGCTTGCCCAGCAGGGCGCGTTGTTGCCTTTGAACAACTTATTGACCAAGGAGCAATTAGCCATTTACCAAAAGCAAGCGCTCGCAGCCTTCAGTTTTGATGGCAAAGTCTACGCACTGCCCGATTATGCCTCGCCGAGGGTGGTGATGTTTAACACCGACATCCTGAAAAAAGCTGGCTTGGACGGTCAACAGTTGCCGCGCACGATGGGCGACATTATCGCCTGGGCAAAAATCATCAAGGACAAAACGGGGCTTTACGGCTTTTCGCCGCTGGTTGCCAACGTGGATTTCTTAAAAACCTTCCAGGAACAAGGCTTGCCGCTGTTTTCCGACGACCGCAAAAAAGCCGTCTTCAACAGCCCAGCCCACGTGGCATTGTTGCAACAATACGTTGATTTGCGCAAAAAAGATTACTTTGCCGAGGACGCCATCCGCAAAGGTTTCACCGCCGGTTACGAGTTGTACAGCGCGGGCAAATTGGGCATCATCATCATTGCACCCACTTTTGTACCACGCCTGCAAAAAGACAACGAAGCCGTTTACAAGGTTTCAGTCGTCGCGCCGCACCCCGTCAGCGCCGCCCAAGTCGCCCAAGCCAGCACCTTTTCTTACGGCGTGCCAAAAGGGGTCAGCGATCCGAAAGCCGCCGCGCAACTGGCATTCTGGCTGACCAACGACGAACAACAACTCGCCTTTTCCAAACGCGCCGGAACAACCTTCCCAACCACCATCAAAGCCGCTCGAGACCCATTCTTTAACACGGGTGGCGACAGCCTGATCGACAAATCTCGAGCCGCCGCCGCCAAAACCATGAAGGTCGCCAAAGAACTGGCGGTGTTTGTACCGAACGCTTCGGTTTTAAACAAAGCCTTCAAAGACAACATCGAAGCCGCGTTGTTCGGACAAAAAACCGCCAAAGCCGCCTTGGATGAGATCGTTAAAATCTGGAACGCCAACCTTTAAAATCTTTTGAGAACGGGTGCAGGGTCTCTAGACCCTGCACCCTCTTTTTTAATCTCAAATCTCGAGAAGCACTTTCAAGCACAAGGTTTTCTCGAAATTTCAGGTTAAAAGACTCGCGCTAAAGTATCATTGGGCATGAAGAACTTCTGGCGAAATATTTTGCTGCTTAGTGGAATAACCGTTCTGTTCTCGAGCTGCGGGTTTTTGTTGCTGCTGAGCTTGGTGTTTTTCCAACCGCGCGGTTGTTGGGATATTTGCGGCGGACCTTACGTTCAACCACCTCCAGAAAGCATCAATTTCAACACCGATGAACGCATTTTACGTGGCGATTGGCGGTCTTTGATTCCTGGCAGCAACGAATTTGACCCTGGCAAAACCGTCAGTTTAAAACTCGAGGCAACCTATACAGACACGACCTCGTACACGGTCACGGGAACATTTCAAGTGACTGGCGATGCAGCCTTGAGCGTTCAAGGTATGGTCAAGGGCGGCGACTTGCAGGCGTACACCAAAAGCGCAAACCGTACTTCACCACTTCCACCGCAAGCTTTTGCTGAATTGTTACTCTCGAGTGCCGTTGGGCAACCTGCAACTCAGGTCCTCATCTTGTGTCCTTACACGTATCAAGGCACGGACAACCAATGGCAGTACAGTGGTGTGCTCGAGCCTGTCACGGCAGGTCGGGTGCCATTCTCGAGTTGTTATGGCAGCACCTCGAGCGGGAAACATGTGGTTGTGGGTCGTAAACCAGTTGCAGTGCCGTAAATTTACTTTCCAGCAACCCAAACTTGCGGTGCTTTGTCCCGTTCGAGTTTCAAAAATTGATTCGCGCCCACGTCCATCCAATCGCTGTTGACCCCATCGTTCCACTGTACCCGCAGCTTGGTGCTCTCGAGCGTGCCAATGCCAAAATGAATCCAGCCCAAACTACCACTGGCATGACCACCGCCAATCGTGATTTCACGGCGAATCGTGCGTGTTCCAACTTGCACTTCAACCCATGAACCAATTCCGTCACGGTTCGCGCCAGGTTGTTGTAATTTCAGCTCGAGCCAGTGGTTTTTGGGGTCATTGCTGGTGTTGCGCCAGATTTGAGCTTTGTCGTGACGGTTGACCACCAGAATATCGAGTTGCCCATCCAAGTTGAAATCCACCACCGCTGCCCCTCGAGCCGCTTTGAAACTTGCCACACCTGCTTTGTCGCCAGCCTCGAGGAAGGTGCCGTCGGGTTTTTGCAGCAGGAGGTTGTTTGGGTCTTTGTCGGCAAAATCTGGCATTTTTGCCACGTTTCCCTTGGCAATGAACAAGTCGGCGTAAGAGTCGTTGTTGACATCTTCAAATTGCGCGTGCCAACCCGTTGACGGGTGAACGTCGCCGCCAGTGTAAGGTCGGTGCGCGGTGACACCCAGTTTGAAGGCAACATCGCCAAACGTTGGTTTGCTCGAGCCAGAGGTAAGCATTTGCAATTTGGAATCTGCCATACTGGTCATAAAATAATCTGGGAAGCCGTCACCGTTCAGGTCGTAACTGGCGATCCCCATGCCCCAAATCACCAATTTCTTCCAACCGTCGGCTTCGGTGTACAGCATCGGGTTTTTTCCAGGCTCGAGCTTCCAGAGTTGTTCCTGACCACCCTTGTAATACTCTCGGTCATTGGAAACCCGCAGGGCTGGCGTTCCCGAACGGTTCCAGTCGGTGAACAACATGCTTAAAGCGCAATAACTTGGCTTTAAAGCTTGAGGTGTGCTGTATTTCCCGCTCGAGCCTCGGTAGAGCATGTTGCTGGTACATGAACCCCAAGGCGAATCGGATTTGCTGCGGTCAATGTAACTGCCCACCGCCAGCGTGGGCAGGCTCGAGTTTTTCTCCCAGGTCGCGGCAAAAGACGTGTGCCAAGCGTCGCCACCGTCGAACCCCCATTTTTCGTTGGCGCGTTCAAACCCGCAATTGCCCAAACCTCTAAACAAAACATTTTCGCCGACCCGCAAAACCATCAAATCCGTGATGCCGTCCGCGTCCACATCGAGCGGGTACGCGCCCGTGACATTTTTCAGCTCGAGGTTTGACTTTTGGGCTTTGAAGGTCAACGCTCCGCCGACGCTCGAGGTGTTGCGGTAGAAGGCGGCTCTGTTCGTGCCACCCGCCAAGAACACGTCGGGCAGTCCGTCGCTGTTGCAATCAAAAGTTGCCACGCCACCGCCGACCATGTACTCCCACTCGCCGTTATAGACGCTCGAGATGCCTGAATTGCTTTCTTCGAGGTATTGGGGGACGATTGGGCTGGCTTCGTCTTGGGCGATGGCGAACAAACCACCAGAAAGCAAGAGCAGGAAACCGAAACCATATTTTTTGGGCGAACGCATGACCAGATTATAGGCTCGAGTTTGAAATTTTGAAAACCCTGAAATTACAGTTTAGACAAGTTAAACTCGAGTCATGATTGCAGCGCTGGACATCGGTGGGACAAAAATTTCAGTTGCGTTGGTGGACGCCGCAACCATCCTCGAGCGCCATGAGGTTCAAACACCAGAAATTGCTACACCAGAGGCGGTTTGCACAGCGGCAATCAATTTGCTCGAGCCGTTCAAAACCCGAGTCTCGAGTTTGGGCGTGGCGGCAACGGGGCGGGTGGCGAACGGTCGGGTCACGGCGCTCAATTCCAAAACGCTGACGGGTTGGAACGATTTTGATTTGCAAACCACGTTTCAGAAAGCCTTGAACCTCGAGACGATTGTGCTGAACGATGCCGATGCGGCGGCTTGGGGCGAGGCTGCATTTGGGGCTGGAGTTGGCGTGCGAGATTTTGTGTTTGTCACGATTTCGACAGGCATCGGCGGTGGTTTGATTCTCAACTCGAGGTTGCACACCACACCATTTGGCTTGCAAGCCGATCTTGGGTTCACGCTGATCAACGGTGTACCGCTCGAGTTTCTGGCTTCGGGAACGGCGTTAGACCATTACGCGGTTGCTCGAGGCTGGACGGACGCTCGAGATGTGATTGCAAACGCCCCAACAGATTCAGGCGCAAACGCGAAACTCGAGGAAAGCGCGAGCTTGATTGCGCAAAAAATTGCGGATTTACGGGTGGCGCTTGGGATTACCAGGGCGGTGATCGGTGGCGGTTTGGGACTCGCAGACGGGTATCTCGAGCGTCTGAAGCACAACCTTTCCAAACTTCCAGAACTTTATCAACTCGAGCTAGTGCCTGCGGCGTTGGGTGTGGATGCGGGTTTGATCGGCGCGGCGGCTTGGGCACAACAAAATTTCGTAGGGGATGGTCTGAGACCATCCCCTACCTCATCCTCTACGAAGGGAATCACATCATGATGACTTGGGAAGATCACCTCGAGCGGGCTGGCGGGCAACTTGTGCCCCATGCCGTGAAATTTGCTCGAGACTTGCGGGCGGCTGGTGTGCAGGTGACGGCTTCACAAACCCAGACCTTCACGCAAGCGCTGACCGTCATTTCGGTCATGGACGCTCGAGCTTTTCAGGACACCGCGCGAACCTGTTTGGTCACGCGCCGCGAGGATTTGATTCGGTTTGAAGAGGTGTTCAAGAAATTTTGGATTGATCTGGGCATGGGCGGCATTCCAGAAGAATTGCTCAACCGTATGGGCGTGCCACCAAAACGCAATCAGGCGCGTCCTGCCGAGGTGCGGGAAACTTCAAACGAAAAACGGATTGAAAATCCGAATGCCAAACCCGAAAAACTTTCTGACCGAGCGTTCACGTACTCGAGCGAAGAGGTTCTCAAAAACAAGCGTTTTGATCACATGAACGAACTCGAACTTCAAACGGCGCGGCGCGTGATGCAGGGTTTTCAGTGGCAGGTCGGAATGCGGCGCACACGGCGGTTTAAAGCCGCCAGTCGCGGTGAAAAACTCGATTGGCGCGGCAGTTTGCGGGCTTCGTTCAAAACCGGTGGCGAGTGGCTGAAGCTCGAGTGGAAGGAACGCAAAACCAAACCGCGACCACTGATTGTGATTGCCGACGTTTCGGGATCGATGGAACGTTACGCGCGAATGCTGCTGCATTTTTTGCACGTGGTCACGCAGGTTGCCATTCGGGGCGAGAAACGCAAGGTCGAGACTTTTGTCTTCGGCACGCGCCTCTCAAGGATTTCAAAATTGCTCGAGTCTCGAGATGTGGACACGGCAGTGGATGATGTCGGAAAAACCGTGCGCGATTGGTCTGGCGGCACGCGCATCGGTGAAAGTTTGAACACGTTTAACCGCATTTGGGCAAAGCGCGTGCTTGGACGCGGCGCGGTGGTCTTAATCATTTCTGACGGTTGGGAACAGGGCGATCCCGAATTGCTGGGCAAGCAAATGGAACGCTTGCAAAAAACCTGTCATCGTTTGATTTGGTTAAACCCTTTAATCGCCACGCAAGGTTTTGCCCCCGAAACCAGGGGGTTAAAAGCCGCGTTGCCATTTGTCGATGATTTCTTACCCGTCCATAACCTCTCGAGTTTGGAAAGTCTGGCAAGGCACCTCGAGAGCTTACCCGCAAGACGTTCGGCGCGGCGCAGCGGCTTTAGAAGTTGATCTCGAGTTTGTAACGCCCACTGTTGCCCTGTTGGTCGAGTTTGAAATCGAAGCGTTCATTTGGGCGTTGATATCTGGCTTCGACTTTGGTCGCAGAATTTTTGACGTTCAGTTTTGATCGCAACCAGCCACGCCTGAGCAGTTCATTGTGAAAAAATGCGTACACTTGACCCAACGAGGCATTCGTTTCAAACTCGACTTTTCTCGATTCGCCATCTTTTTCTTCGAGGTTAAACACACGACTGTTTGGGTAGGCTGGCAATCCAATTCGCTTGTTGACAATCAAAACACTTGGGGATGCAACCACCACGACTGTGGTTTGTACAGGTACGGGCTTGGTGACAACTGGTTGAGGATCAATCACGCGAACGACGCAGCTCGAGACGGTCACAAGCATCAAAAAAACTGGTAGGTAAGGCTTCTTGATCTGAGGCTAGGTCTTGAAACTGAACCCAAACTGAAACGACCTTCAGCAAACCTCAATCTATTGCGCAGAATCTCATTAAGTTTGCTCGAGTCTCTTGAGGTTTTAAAGTGTTTTTAAGAAATCCGTGCCTCGAGGTAACTGCGGTCCCCTGCCAGAATGCGTTCGATGCTGGGCAGATCGTGTGGAAATTCTTTGCCACGGTTGATGTGGTGCGTTTCAAAACGTCCAATCCCAAAGGCTTCGACCAGGCTAGCGATGGCTTTTTGGCTGTCGAATTCTTTGCAACTGAAAACATCAACACTGACGAATCGTTTTTCTGGGAAGGTCTGAATGGCGATGTGCGATTCGGCGACAATGACCACGCCCGTAATACCGGCGTCTTCAGGGTGGCTGCCAGCAACAGTTTTAACGTGAACGGGCATGATTTTGTGCATGTCCATCTCGACTGGAAGTTGCTCGAGTAGACCGCGAATGAAGTCCAAGTCCTCGAGTTTGCTTTTCTGTGCGTGATGACCATCGATCATCAGGTGCGAGCCGAAACCAAAAAGTTCCAACGTGAACCTCCCAAAATGCGCTCGAGTGCTCGAGGTCGCCTCGCCCGCCTGATTCTGGTTCGCAGATTGAAAAAGGCGAACGCGAACGGAATTATACATTTGTGGCGCAATCTGTCAAGATCAATCAAAGATTGCGAAATTTTTTTGCTTCTTTTTTTCTCATAACAATAAAAGTATTACTTTTCAAACACATAAATTCTTATCTCACGAGGTCATAAGATTGACTTCTAAAAATGTTTGATTTTGAGTTCAGTTTTAAACCGTTTTCGAAATCGATTTCGGCAGTCGCCCAAGGTACAATCCGAGAACACCTTGAGCGCCTGATGCGCGGCGACTGATCTTCCTGTAAGCTCGAGATACAAGTGTTTGGCTAAAAGTGCTAATATTTAACCTAGGTTAACTAAATTTCAGAACCAATCCTCGAGACTCAACTCGGGCATCAGGAGGGATCATGTACAAAGGCAGAGAGGGACAATGGGCTTTTTTTCTTCACCGACTTTCAGGCTTGGCATTGCTGGCATATTTGTTGCTGCACACCTTCAGCATCGGTTCGGTGATGTTGGGCGAAAAGTTTTACTCGAGCATTCACGAAGTTTATGGTTTTGTGCTGTTCAGGCTGGGTTTGATCGGCGTGGCGGGAGCGGTTGCGTACCATGCGTTTAACGGTATTCGAATTATTTTGATGGATTTCACCGATTGGGGCGTCAAAGTCCAGCGTCAACTCTGGTACGGCGTGCTGGTCCTGGCGGTTGTTGCCACAGGAATCGCCGCTGTCTACAATCTGCCACGGATTTTTGACAACGATCCACTGACATTACGCCACACCTCGAGCCACACCGTTGCGCTGACGAAAGTGGTGCGCTGATGGCGATCAAAGCACGTTCATTTAGAGACGCCAAAAGCCAGGCTAAATCCAACCCCGAACTGGTCTGGTGGGTCTTCATGCGCTTGTCAGGCATGGCGTTGGTGGTTTTAACCATGTTCCACTTGTTTAAGAATTACATCATCACCTCCGAGCTTGGTTGGGATTATGCCAGCGTGGTTGGCAAATACTCCGAAGTGACCGAACGCCTGTACTTGCTGGCATTGCTCGCACTCGGTTTAACCCACGGCACAAACGGTTTGCGTTATGCAATAGACGACATGACCTCGAGAAATCCAGTGGCGCGGTTTTGGGTCAAAAGCCTTGCTTACATTGTCATCGCCCTAATATTTGTTTTTGGGCTTCTGGCATTGTTTGTGAACGTCACACCGCCAGCCCCACCAGCCTAAAATTCTCGAGCAACCATTCGCAAACGAGGTCTAAGCAATGAAAGCACACAAATACGATGTCATCGTGGTGGGCGCAGGCGGAAGCGGTTTGATGGCGGCACTCTACGCCACCAAAAACGCGACTGGCAGCGTCGCCGTCATCAGCAAGCTCTACCCGACCCGTTCGCACACCGGCGCAGCCCAGGGCGGCGTCGGCGCGGCGCTCGGCAATGTGGACGAAGACCACTGGGAATGGCACATGTTCGACACCATCAAGGGCGGCGATTACCTGACCGACCAGGATGCCGCCGAAATTTTTGCCAAAGACGTGATCGAAGCGGTGTTGGAACTCGAGCACATGGGACTGCCATTCTCGAGGCTTCCAAACGGCAAAATTGCGCAGCGTAGGTTCGGTGGTCACACCAAAGAATTCGGCAAAGCCCCAGTTCACCGCGCCTGTTACGCCGCCGACCGCACGGGTCACATGATTTTGCAAACCTTGTACCAACAAAGCATCAAAGAGGGCGTGACGTTTTTTAACGAATACCTGGTGCTCGATTTGATCCTCGAGACTGAAGCAGACGGTAAGAAAGTTTGCAAGGGCGTTGTTTCAATGGAGATGGCAACGGGCGAGATTCACACCTTCCACGCCAAATCGGTGGTGCTGGCAACGGGCGGCAACGGGCGCATGTTCAAAGTCACCAGCAACGCCCACGCGCTCACAGGCGACCTGACGGGTATTGCGTACCGTCGCGGCATTCCGCTCGAGGACATGGAATTTTACCAATTTCACCCGACGGGCTTGTACAAACTCGGGGTACTGTTAACCGAAGGTGTGCGCGGCGAGGGCGGCATTTTGCGCAACGGCAACGGCGAGCGTTTCATGGAACGCTACGCCCCAACCATCAAAGACCTTGCCCCCAGGGATATTGTCTCGAGAAGCATGTACATGGAAATTCGTGAAGGGCGCGGCGCAGGACCAAACAAAGATTACATTCTGCTCGATGTGACGCACATCGACCCGAAGATTCTCGAGGAACGCCTGCCAGACATCATGGATTTTAGCCGCACTTACTTGCGTGTCGAACCGACCAAAGAACCCGTGCCAATTCAACCCACCGCGCATTACACGATGGGCGGCATTCCAACCACGATTGATGGCGAAGTGATTTATGGCACGACCACCCAAGAAACCGTTCGTGGTTTGTACGCCGCCGGCGAGGTCGCCTGCGTCAGCCTTCACGGCGCAAACCGTCTGGGCACCAACTCTCTGGGCGACCTGATTGTCTTCGGTAAACGCACAGGTGTCGCCGCCGCCAAATACGCCAACCAAGCCAGCCTCGAGCCGATCACCGACGATGCCGACAAACGCACCGAAGATTACGTTGCCAAAATCAAAAACTCGAGCGGCAGCGAAAGCGTCTCTAAAATCCGCAGCGAGTTGCAACAAACCATGCAGGACAACGCCAGCGTTTTCCGCACCGAAGAAACCCTGTCCACTCAAGTCGAAATCTTAAAAACCTTGTTCGCCCGTTACGAAAACATTGGCATCACCGACCGAGGCGAACGCTTCAACACCGACCTGATCGAAGCCATCGAACTCGGATTCCTGCTCGAGAATGCCGAAGCCTTTGTTCACAGTGCCCTCAACCGCCGTGAATCTCGAGGGGCACACGCCAGGGAAGATTTTAAAGAACGCGACGACGTGAATTTCTTGAAGCACACCATGATTTTTAAAGGCGAAACTGGCAAGCCCGAAATCAAATGGAAAGACGTAGTGCTCGGCAAATACGAACCGAAACCCAGAACCTATTAAACCCGTAGGGGCGCTGCTTGCTGCGCCCTTGCACGGAAATGACGCACTTGCTCGAGTTTTATTGTTCAAAAATTGATCGTCCTGTCGGGTGAACACAAGCGACCATGCCCGAAGGTGCGTATTATGGTCAAGAAGGTTCACCCCTACCAACAACCGAAAACAAGGAGCGAACATGCAGGTTGTTTTTAAAATCCGTCGTTACAATCCCGAAAAAGACAAGAAACCATACTGGGCGGAATACACGCTCGAGGTGGACAAACGAGATCGCATTCTGGACATTTTGCATCGCATCAAATGGGAAATGGATGGCACGCTCAGTTTCAGGCGTTCGTGTGCGCACGGGATTTGCGGTTCGGATGCGATGTTGATCAACGGGCGCAACCGTTTGGCGTGCAAGGTGCTGATTGAGGATTTGGGACAGACGATTACCGTCGAACCGATTCGGGGTTTGACCGTCGAAAAAGATTTGATTGTGGACATGAAACCGTTTTTCGAGAGTTACGAGGCGGTGCTGCCGTTTTTCATCAACGATGATCCTCCTCCCGCTCGAGAGCGCATTCAAAGCGCCGAGGAACACGCGGTTTTCGAGGCGAGCACCAAGTGTATTTTGTGCGCGTGTTGCACCACCTCATGCCCCATTTTCTGGGTGAATGGGCAGTACCTTGGACCTGCCAGCATCGTTCAAGCGCACCGTTTTATTTTTGACTCGAGGGACAAAGGCGGCGCGAAGAGGCTCGAGGTTTTAAACCAGAACACAGGCGTTTGGCGTTGTCGCACGGCGTACAACTGCACCGAGGCTTGCCCGAGGGATATTCCGATCACGGATATTATTGGTCAGGTGAAACGGGCGGTGTTGTACAGCAACACCTGAAAACTTGAAGGGAATTTTAAGGCTCGAGCATCCAACGCTCGAGCCTTTTTTTAATCTGTGGTTTTGATTGATCAAAATTTGTTAATCCTTGAGAATTCAAATCGTTTTAAAGAAAGCCAAACCGTAGGGTGCGCCCCGCGCACCAACGCTTGAAACACTCGAGCCTTTTCTTTGGCTTACATTGCCAGTGGCGGGGATTTTGTGAATCTCGAGCGTAAAAGCAGGGTTAATGCTGCCAGCAAGAACGCGATTGGAAGTCCGAAAAGCGCGAGTTTCACGGGTTGATTCTCGAATAGTCTCGAGAATTCGTTCCAGTTGTCGGGTGTGGTATTTCCAGTGTTATAGGTTGCTTTGAGTGGGTTGGTCGCTTCCGTGGTCAAACTTCCTGTGAGTGGGTTGGTCGCTTCCGTGGTCAAACTTCCTGTGATTAGAAGATCTACTGTTGAATTGGCATCAACCGTGACGTATGCGGGTTTTTCTCGGGTTC
The DNA here is from genome assembly GCA_964247135.1 of uncultured Deinococcales bacterium. Classification (GTDB taxonomy): domain Bacteria; phylum Deinococcota; class Deinococci; order Deinococcales; family JAAFIG01; genus JANXTZ01. The sequence goes on from CAXTTL010000050.1 coordinate 12,203, forward strand.
GGTCAGTAGTCGTAACCCATGTAATTGAGCCTGGTGCTGCAATATATGTAGTCAGTTCGTGGAACAAGTTGCTCGAGAACATGTAGGCTTGACTTAAGTGCGTAATTGGCATGATCGTTGCGAAAATCAAGGCACACCAAAAAGCACTTTTGGGTTGGGTCAGTGCGGCAACAACCACACCAAAAACCAGAGCACCAATGCTCAACTCGAGATGATGCTGTGCGTATAACCAACTTGCCAGGGTTGCCAGAATCACAACGCTCGAGATGCCCAGAATACGTTTGAACATGCTTGCTCCTTTTAACTCGAGATAAAATTGAATTCCGCCCAACGCCCATTCCAGTGCTGCTAAACTGTGTAATTCCTCGAGTTCGGTGAGCATTCCGCGTCCAATTTCGAGTTGAGGTTTTGGATAAAATCCAATAATCCAGCGCAGTAAAGCTCGAGCGATGGTTTTCATGCTTGGCTCGTTTTGAGTGTGCCGAGTGCTTGCGGTTTGGTTTGAAATTGCAACGCAAAGCTTGTACCGTCAGAGGTCAGTCGGTAGGCGTGACGTGGTGGTTTGCCTGGGCTGCTGGGTTCGAGCCAAGTGCTTTCCAAAAACCCGCTATCCTCGAGCCGTGCGAGGATTGGGTAGAGCGTGCCTGATTTGAGGTTGGTGCGTTTTGAGAGATCGTAACCATGCTGCCAGTTTCGGGGTTGCTCGAGTAAGGCTTGAAGTACGGTTTGGGTTTGTGGGCTGGTGTTGGGTTCTCGAGGCATGATTTAGTCTATATATGTAGAGTTTAAAAAGTCAAGCCTTGCAACCTCGAGCTTCGATTTCGGGTTTTATCCTGGTCTACCCGTACAGAGCCATTGCATCATGTGCGGAAACGACGCGACCCCAGATTCTGCACCGCGTTTTGCATCAACGGTCATGCCAAGCCATTGCAACATCGGCACGCCAAAACCATTGCCTTGACTAAACGTTTCGATCAGCGAATCGCCGCCGCCTCTGTAACCGTGCTCGTGAAACACAACTTCCAAGGGAATCTCGAGATGCACCGCCGCCGCGTAAGACCAGGCGATGGACATCATCTCCTCTGCCCCGTCACTGCCAGCGTTTAAGGTGGTCTCGAGCCGCTCAAGTGGGGGTTTGACCGCCAAATGACCTGCCTCGTGAAGCAAATCACCAGGGTATTTGAGTTTTGATTCGTCGATCAGCAACGCGCCATGCTCGAGTTTGATGCCTGGTAAAAAACCATCCTCCTCAAAGGTTGTGATTTGAACATCCAAACCAATCTCGAGCAGGAAGTTCACGATTTTTTCGGTGAGAGGATTGTGCATAGGGCATTCTCGAGGATGGATTCAAAAGCGTCAAGCTCGGGTTTTGTTAAGGGTAAATTCCCCATTTTGGTAATCCCATGTCTTCGGGCAGTCCAAGCATCAAGTTCATGTTTTGAATCGCTTCGCCAGCCATGCCTTTGACCAAATTATCAATCGCTCCAAAAGCAATAATGCGGTTGGCTCGAGCGTCAAACTTCACGGCTACATCGCAACGGTTGCTGCCCGCCACGGCTTTGGTGGTTGGCAGGTCGCTAGCGAAATGCACGAATGGTTCATGGGCAAACGCGTCTTGATAAAGCGCCTCGAGTTCGGCTTGAGTGGTGGTTTCGCTGGGCGTAACATAGCAATTGACCAAAATGCCCCGTGTGAATGGCGCAACCCTTGGCGTGAACGTTACGATGCTTTTTTGACCTGCCCGCTCGAGGTTCGCTTCCATTTCTGGGGTGTGTTGGTGCGTACCAGCGACCTTGTAGGCTTTGACGTTTTCGTTGGCTTCGGCAAAACTGAAGGCTTCGTTGTTGCGTCCACCTCCACTGATGCCGGTCACGCCGTCCACAATCACGCTGCCCGAAATCAAACCCGCCTGCGCCAAGGGCATCATGGCGATTGCCGCAGCCGTGACAAAGCAACCAGGGTTTGCAGTCAGGCTCGAGCCTTTAATTTGGTCTCGGGTGAGTTCTGGTAGCCCGTAAGCGGCTTGGGCAATCAAATCTGGGTTTGAGTGCGTTTTGCCGTACCAACGCTCGTATTCGGCGGCTGGCAGCCTAAAATCGCCACTGAAATCAATCACTTTTTTACCCGATGCCAGCACTTTTGGCATCAAATCCATTGCCAAACCGTTCGGCAGTGCCAAGAAAATAAAATCGGATTTCCCAATCACCGTGTCCAAATCTTCAAACACCGTCTCGAGGGTGCTGTTCGACCAGCATTTGTTGAACGGTTGCCCTTCAAATTGTCTGGAGCTAAACCCCACCAGTTCCACTTCGGGGTGACTCGAGAGCATCCGTGAGGCTTCGCCGCCACCGTAACCATTTGCACCAATAATGCCAACTTTGATTTTGCTCACAAAAACCTCAAATTTATTTTAGCCCATCAAGTGATACAGCAAAGCTTTTTGCGCGTGCAACCGGTTTTCGGCTTGGTCAAACACTTTTGATTTAACGTGCAACGTGGCTTCTTCAACCACTTCTTCCCCGTAATGCGCGGGCAAACAATGCAAGAAAATTCCGTCGGACGCAATCAACTCAAGCATCGCAGGGTTGACTTGAAAACCCAGAAAATCTTTGATCTTGCGTTTTTGGCTGGCTTCGGCTTCTTGTCCCATGCTGACCCAAACATCGGTGTAGAGCACATTCGCACCCTCGGCGGCGGCTCGAGGGTCGTTGGTCAGTTCGATGCTCGCGCCCATTTTCATCGCCTCGAGCACCACGGCGGCGTTCGGTTCGTAACCGCGCGGCGTGGCGATGGTCAGTTTCGCGCCGGTCAAACCCGCCATGTGAATGTGGCTGTTTGCCATGTTGTTGCCATCACCGATGTAGGTGATTTTGAGGTCTTTGGGGTTGCCAAAATTTTCTTCGATGGTTTGGTAATCGGCAAGCAATTGCACCGGATGCAAGAAATCTGAAAGCCCATTGATGACGGGAACCCTCGAGAATTCCGCCAGCCCTTCCACCGTCGAATGCAAAAACACCCGCGCCATGATGCCGTCCACCCAACGCTCGAGGTTCATGGCAACGTCGCGCACGGGTTCTCGGGTGCCAAGTCCAATGTCGCTGGGTGCAAGGTAAATCGCGTGACCGCCAAGTTGCGTCATGCCGACTTCAAAGGTTGTGCGGGTACGAAGGCTGGGTTTTTCAAAAACCATTGCCAGCGTTTGCGCCTCGAGCGGTTTTTGTCCCTTAAACTCGCCGCGTTTCATGGCGTGTGCGGTGTCCATCACGGCACGGTACTCGAGCGGGCTGAGGTCGAGGTTGCTTAAGAAATCGCGTCCTTTGAGGGTGTTGAAACTGGGTACGGTCATGGGCTGTCTCCTGTTGGTTTATGCAAGCTCGATTTTGGTGTCTGTGAGCACTTTTCGAGGGGTTAAAACAGGCGCAAGTATACAAGATGCTGCATAAACTTGCAATGAAAAACTTTAAAATCTCGAACCTCGAGTCAAATCATATCGCGCCAATCAACTCGAGCGCTTTCAGGGCAGGTTTGATCTGCTTGTCCTCGCACCAAGGAAACTCGAGCGCATTCACCCAACGCACGACCCGACCTTCTGGGCTGGCTTCGAGATGTTCGAGTTTCGCCAGGTAGCACCTGCACTGGTCTTCAGGGTCTTCAAACAAGAATTTGATGATCTTGACGCTTGCGCCAGCTTCCTCGAAAGCTTCTCGAGCAGCAGCCTCTTCAAAACTTTCGTCTGGATTAACACCGCCACCAGGAAACGTGAAAAAATCGTCATGTTCCACCAGCAACGCCAACTGTCCCTCGAGAATGCAGACGCAAGCGCGTCCAATTCTGTCTGGGCTGGGTGAAAGGTTCATCATGTTTTCCCTTGTGTGGCTCGAGACGGCAAGGCGCAGCAAGCAGCGCCCCTACAACAGCTTTGGGTTGAAAACTCTCTGCCCTCCGCAATTACAGTTCGTCTTTGTACTTCGCCAGCAATTCCTCGAGTCCTTCACGGAGCAAACTGGCTTCGGTGCGTCCGGTGGCGTTTGAAAGTTTTGCCAGTCGCTCGAGTTGGGCTTTTGGGTAGTAGTTGCTTTTTAAGGTCATCTTGTCTTCGACGTAAATCGCAACGCGTCCGCGTCCTTCACGTTTGGCGCGGTACAAGGCTTCGTCGGCGGCACGAAGCAGGTCGCCGGTGTTTTTGGCGTGGGCGAGTTTGTTGGCAATCCCAACCGAAATCTGGACTTTGCGTGGCACTTCTTTGCTGGCTTCACGGCTCGAGAAGTGCGTGCGGATTTCCTCGAGCAGAATCAATGCCCCCTCGGCGCTGGTGTCGGGCAGCACAACCACGTATTCGTCGCCGCCGATGCGGGCAACCAAGGCTTCAGACGGCACGCTGCCGACAAGGGTGCGCTCGAGGCTGCGGAGCACGGTGTCGCCGCCTTCGTGTCCAAAAGTTTGGTTGATTTCACTGAAGTTGTCGAGGTCGAGCGCGGCGATGCTGAGGGATTCTTTGGCTTCCAAGACGATGAGGGCGGCTTCGAGTTCGGCGCGGTTGAAAAGCTTGGCGGGTGTCATGTTTTCCTCCAGGTATGAGATTGAGCATATATATACTACTTTAAACATATATATGTCAAACGTATCTCGAGTCTCTTGATTGACATGGATCAAAACCAAAAACGATTGTGGTTCTGACCTTTTATTGGCAACCAAAACCGCGTAAACTCGAGGTATTGTGATGCAGTTTTCTCAAACCAAGATTTGGATCAAACCATGAGCGTAACCAAACGAGGGCTGTTCGATTTTGGCAAAGCCAAAACGGCGTCAACCACACTGGACTTGACGGTGCCCCTGCCTGTCAGTTCGCGCGATGTCTTTAGCGATGTTTATTCGGGCAAAGATGCCCTGCGCGACGAGATGCTTTACGGCAACCGCGACCTGATTCGGACGCTCGAGGCTTTGAGTGTGGCAGGTCCTTACAAAATGACCTCACCCTGGGAAATGACTGACGAGCGCGGGCATTCAACCATCAACGCCGGCGGTTATGCTGCAATACCTTTTGGCGACAAATACCCGCCAATGCTCGAGTTCTTGCGCGAATACTTAGAACGCGACACCAGCATGGGTTTGCCGCAACAATCGGCAGCCACCTGGCGGGCAGCGCTCGAGACGAATCTGGTCAGTTTGCTCTCAAAATTTGCGCCCTCACACGCCGACTCGAGGGTATTTTTCAGCAATTCTGGGGCAGAGGCAGTTGAGGCGGCGATCAAATTTGTCAAGGCGGCACGCCCCAAAGCCAAAGAAATCATCAACTTTAAAGGCGCGTACCACGGTAAAACCTTCGGGGCGCTGGCGTTAACCCCCAATGCCGAATACCAGGATTTGTTCCGCCCACTGATGGGCAACGTCACCACCCTGCCTTACGGCGACGCTGGAGCGCTTGAAAGCACCGTGCGAAAGCTTGGGGCAGCCAACGTCTGCGCCGTGATTCTCGAGCCAACCCAGGGCGAGGCGGGCGTGATTTCGCCGCCGAGCGATTTTCTGGCGCGGGTCAATGAACTCTGCAAAAAGCACGGCATTCTGATGGTCGCCGACGAAATTCAAACGGGGCTTGGACGCACTGGACACTGGTTTGCCAGTATTGCAGGAGGACTTGAGCCAGACATTATCACGCTCGCAAAACCTTTAGGCGGCGGTATTACGGCGGTTGGCGCGACCATTGCACGGTCTTGGATTGTTGGTAAAACCTTGGGTGGTTTCTCGAGCAAACGCCACAGCAACACCTTTGGCGGCAACAGTTTGGCGATGGCAATCGGTTTAAAAGCACTCGAGTTGCTGGTGGATGAGAACCTGCCCGAACGCAGCCAACGCTTGGGTGCAAAAGGCTTGGAACGCCTCAAAGCCTTGCAACTCAAGTACCCCAACTTGCTCGAGGCGGTGCGCGGTGCGGGCTTATTGATGGCATTACAATTTCGCACTGTGATTCCACCCCAAATGATTCCAGGACTCGAGGAATTGGTGTCCGAACTTTCGGGAGGCTTGGGAATACGGATGCTTTACGAGGGTGGTGTGACCGCCAATTTTTCACTCTCGAGCAAGCGTGTGATTCGTTTGACGCCCGCCCTGACCATACCCGACGATGTTTTCGAGCGCATGTTAAACCGAGTCGAGCAAACCGCCGAACGCTACCGCGACGCGAACACCATGTTGCGCCGCACGCCAATTGACCGTCTTTACCGCCTCGGCAAAGTCGCGTTCTCCAAGTAAGACCAGAGTATTGTGACCAGCCGACCTTTGCCCCTGCGCTCGAGTGACCTGATGGTGGGTTTGCTGATTGTGCTTTTTGTGATGCTGCTGGCAGGATTTGGCACGCTGATGCTGCACGTTTTGGGTTTGGGATTGCTCTCCAGCCTCTGGTTTTTCAGCGTTTTTGGGCTGGGTTTTATGCTTGCCAATACCATAAAACCAAAATCCGAGCCTCGAGCACAAGATTTTAAATTGAGGATTGTTTTTGTCGTGCTGGCGCTGGTTCAGACCGTGTTGGCTTGGCGGTTAACGCTTCATACTTCAGTGCTCGAGGTTGGGTTGTACTTGCTGATTGCGGGTTTCGCGTTTGGCTTAACTTGGGCTGCCTTGCCCAAACCAACGCCGGCAAGCAGAAGGATCATGGTCTTGGTCGGGATGTTAGGGCTTTTGATTTTTGGTTTTTTATTTGCCGCCAGGATCGCCAGCGACTTTGCCCCTCGAGAGGCAAACCTCAAAAAGGCATTAAGCGTTGACGAACGCGCTCAGTTGGAAGTCTTAAAGCTGCAACCGCAGTTGAGCGGTTTCAACCCTGGCGCACTGAAGCGCCAACTGAAAGCCAACCTCGGTAAGCAACTGACAAATTTTAGTCTGGCACTGAAAAACGACAGCGCCGCCCAAAAAGCCTTGCTCTCAGACCCTGCCACACCCAGCTACTGGCGCGAGATTCTTGAGCGTGGCGGTTTAAAAGGGGTCATGGAAATTCACTTTTTAAAACAAAAAATCAATCTCGAGAAAGCCTTCAGGGACGAAGACCCGAACGCCATTCGAGAATTGCTCTCGAGCGGCGAAATACCGGCTTGGGTGCGTTTGGATTTGGAACGCGGCGGCTTGAAAGATTGGGTGCACCGAAAATTTGACCGCGAGCGTTTGACCATCGAAAACGCCATTCAAAATGCTGATCCAAAAGCCATCAAGCTGTTGGTGAAAAACCCGCAAACCCGTCCAGAATTAAGGGCTTTGCTGGAAAAAGGTGGGGTGCGGGTCAGCATTCAAAAGCGCTTAACAAATTTGCGCCTGTCCCTGAAAAAAGCGATTGAAAGCGGTGAAACTGACGCGGTCGGTCTGGTGTTTGGGCATCCGTTCACGCCCAAAAAGATTCGGGAAATGTTCAAGGACGGGGCGTTACAACCACAGATCAAGCTCGAGCTTGAAACAAACCAGAATTTAATCATTGCCGCTTTTTTACATTCAGACCCTCAAGCCGTCAAACAATTAAAGGCGTTGGGAATTGCCAAAACCAACTTGCCCACAGATTTTACCCTGCCTGTGACCGTTCAAGAATCTCGAACGCAACTGGCAATCAAGCAATTGCTCGGGCAGGCAGACAATATTCGGGCTGGGTTTCTGACGCGCCGCACCTTGCTGACCCGAGCGATTCAAAATGATGATCAAACGGCGATCAAAACCTTGTGCCCAGATTGCACGGCGAAAACTCCAGACCATAACTCAACCGCAAGCTCGGGTGCAATCGTAGCCCTTCAAACACCTGTTGCCCAAGAATCCACGGCAACCACCAAAACCCTCAAATTGCCCGAATCACTTAAAATCTATTTGCAAAATGGTGGGTTGCGAAGCCCAATCAAAGCAACGTACACCGTGCAATACCAACTTATTGAAAAAGCCATCCATTCTGGGGACATGACCCAGGTGCTCGCCCTGCTCGAGAATCCCAAACTTCCAAGCGACGTGACTGCCTGGATCACCAAACTGAATTTGAGCGACATTGCCACGGGCGAGGCTCGAGCGGCACAACTTCAAAAAGCCAAAACCATTCTTGATAAGTTGCAGCAAAGCGAAATCAAAAGTGCTGTTTTGGCGGCGCTCGAGGTGGTGAAATTGACTTTGACCGCACTTGAGGTCGGTGAACTTGAGGGCATGATCAGCCGGCAGGTGATTGACAACGCCTTAAACCAAGCCTTGCCAGCCTTTGATGCTGCCGCCAGCAAAATCCAAACTCGAGCCGTCGATGTTGCCTTGCAGGGCGCGTTGATTGCTTTGACCGTCAACGAAAAAGCTGCGGGAAATGCAGCCGTGCAAACCTTAATTCGCAGGGCGCAATTTGAGCTTGCCAAGGAAGCCCCGAAGACCGTCAAAACAATTTTTGACGGTACGCTCAAAGCCGCTCGAGGTCAAGTCTGGGTCATGCGCCAAAAACTCTTTTCCGTGATTGACGCTTTGGCGCAGGCGCAAAAAGAGACGTTCGTGATGGTACTGCGTAAAACGTTTGCGGTTCTGGCATTGATCGCCTTGCTGGGCGCTGGATTGAGCTTTAAAAGCCCACAACCTGAAGTCTTCAATCAGCGCAAGATCATCAGGTAAAATTTCATTGGACCGCTCGGCAGCACGTCTTGACTGGCGGCGATCCCAACCGATGTGTTGCCCTCGAGTTTTTTCAGGCGCTCAATAAAATCGGCGATATCGGCATCGGTCACAATATCGGTCGGAATGTTCTCGAGCGGCACGCCGCGAGCACGCAATTCGCTGCTGACTTCACGGTTGAGGTTTTGCAAAGCGGTGGTCATGGTTAAGACTGGGCGTTTATCGCCTGAACCGACCGCGATTTCCCTGGACTTGATGGGTTGACCCGTGCTGAACAAGACCGTATTGGGTTTCACCTCGAGGGTCACTGGGATTTGCGGTTCGCTGACGCGTGGTAGGTTTTTGCTCGAGCGCACCAAAATCAAATCTGGGGCATTGGTTTTGATGGCTTGCTGCACGAACGTCTCGAGGTCGGCGTTCGGTTTGAGGCTGACCGAACGTCCTTTGGTGCCGCCGCGACCCTCGGCAATTTGGGAGGCGGATTTTAAAAGGTTTTGCATTCGGGTTCGGGTTTCGTCTATTGATCCGTTTGGAATCACAATCTGCAAGATCAGTTCGCCTTGACGGTACAAGAAATTGCCGCTGGTCGCCTGAATCAAAGCGTCTTGGGTTTGTTGCAAACTGCGTTTGGTGTCACCCAATTGGGTTTGCAAATCGTTGTTTTGCGTCTCGAGGGTGGCAAGGCTTTGCTGTAAGTCCAGACGTTGCTGGGTCAGTTCGGTCACGTCGGAGTTCAAGGTTTGACGTTGCGCCGCCAGCGTGCGCACGTCATCCTCGAGCTTGGCGAGCCGTGCCTTTTGTGGTTCGAGTTGGGCTTTGGCGCTTAAATATCGTTTCTCAAGGTCTATTTTGTCGTTGCGTAAACCCGTGATGGTGTTCTCGAGTGCGGATCGTCTGACATCGAGCTTGCTCAAGCTATCGCGCAATTGATTGCGTTGTTCGTTTAAGGCTTTAATTTCAATATCCAAATTTTTGATCTTCGTGTTCGTCTCGCGCCCCAAAGCCGTAATTTGCGCATTACGTTGCTCGAGTTCAGTGTTTTTTACATCGAGCAATTTGGTTTTGTCTTTGATTTGCTGCCCAAGGTTGAGACGTTCAGTCTCGAGGGTCTTGGCTTTTGCGGTGAATGTCGTGATCAAAGCCACTTGTGCCGCCAATTCAGAAGCTTTGCGCTCGAGTTCGGCACGTCCCGCGTCAAGTTGAGCTTTGCCCGTATTCAATTGTTGCTCGAGTAATTTTTGGGCGGCTTTGGCTTTGCTCAAATCCTCGCGGCTGAGGGCGTATTCTTCTTCGACCGAAGCCAGTTTCCGCTTGGCATTTTGGTATTCTTGATTGATTTCGTTGGCACGAAAAGCGTTGTTCACGGTGCTTTGTGCCAGCAAGCCCACCGCGCCGACGGTGACCAAAGCGACCAGCACGCCCGAACCCACCGCCACGACCAAACCCGTGGTTTTGGGGCGCAAGCCAAACAAACGCATGTGTTTGCGTCCGACTTTGCGCCCGACAACATCACCCAGATAGGCGATCAAACCGCCTAAGAAAGCAACGCTGAGCAAGACCAAAATCCAGAACACGACTCACCCCCTTAAACACTTACAGCTCGAATTCGTCACCCAGGTAATAATCTCTCGCCCCAGAATCTTTGCTGAAGGCTTCTGGCGTACCCTGAAAGACCACTTTACCGTCATACATCAAATAAACGCGGTCAGTTAAGGCAACGGTTTCACGCACGGCATGATCGGTGATAAAAACACCCAACCCGCGCCGTTCGCGCAAGTCACGAATCAGGCGCTGAATCTCGCGCACGCTTTTGGGGTCAACGCCGGTAAACGGCTCGTCGAGCAAAATAAAATCTGGGTTGGTGGTCAAACTTCTGGCAATCTCGAGCCGACGACGCTCGCCGCCCGAAAGCGTAAAGGCTTGCTTGTTCGCCAAATGCGAGAGGCTGAATTCCTCGAGCAATTCGGCGGCTTTTTGTTGGCGTTGCGCGTCTGAAAGCGGTTGAAACTCGAGAATCGCCAGCAAGTTGTCTTTGGCGGTCATGCGCCTGAAGGCGCTGGCTTCTTGCGGCAAGTAACCCAAACCCATGCGGGCGCGTTCGTGCATGGGAAGGCGCGTGATTTCGGTGCCTGAGAGGTGAATCGTGCCAGAGTTGGGTTTGACGAAACCCACCATCATGTAAAAGGTGGTGGTTTTACCCGCGCCGTTGGGTCCAAAGAGCGCCACAATCTCGCCGCGTTTCAGCTCCAAATCGACGCCCTGCACAACTTCGCGCTTGCCGTAACGTTTGTGAAGCCCTCGAGCCACCAACCTGGGAATTTGGCTTGATCCGGTAATTGAAATTGAAGGTTGAGGTGAGGGAGTTTGAAAGTTTGGGGCGGTCACCGCTTCATTCTAACGCAAATCTTGATTTTTGCGTGAGGAACGAATTCGATCAGATTTTTCTCATTTGAGCGATACGCGATATGTGGTGCGCCAACCACTCTAGAATCAATAGCTTGTATGTCCCGAGATTGCCAAGGAAGCCCATGTTAC
>CAXTTL010000051.1:0-23299 GCA_964247135.1 uncultured Deinococcales bacterium
AGGAGATGATCGAAAATGAGCTTGATTGCAACCAAACGAACTCGAGAAAAAACCGCCAGTGATCGAATCAGGGATGCACAATCAATTCGTTCAATTGTTGTCTCGGTTCTTGTGACGCTATTTGTTGGCTGGCTGGCTTTTGTCTTTTTAACACCGCTTTATGAGCTGCTCAATGCCAGTTTGGGTGCATCATCTCGAGAACCAAATCAACCTTATGGACCTTATGTTGGTAAAATTTTTACTTATGAAGATAAAGACTTAAGCGTGTATAAAGTACCAGTCGATGGTCAAATAAGGGAATTGGCATTAATCGAACCAGGGCGTGCAAACAGTGTCTTCATTGATCCCAGCAATCCAACAGTTAAAATTAATTACCCAGGCTCATACCGAGCACTTGATCGTTTATGGGTTTTTAAGCCTCAATTTAAGAATTATGTAGATGCTTGGAATAACTTGCCCAATGGTTTTGCCAGAGGCTTGTTAAATACTTTTTTAATTGCGGGTTTAAGTACACTTGGAATATTAATCAGCAGTTTGTTTACAGCTTACGGTCTGGCAAGATTTAATTTGCCGGGTAAAGATTTAATGTTGGGTATTGTGACTGCCACTTTAATGTTGCCATCAATTGTATTGTTTGTCCCTCAATACATTATGTTTTTTACAGTTGGCTGGGTTGGAACGTGGTTACCGCTTATTGTTCCAAATTTTTTCGGTAACGCTTTTTCAATCTTTTTGTTGCGTCAATTTTTTATGGCAATTCCACGCGAGTTTGACGAAGCCGCCAAAGTAGACGGGGCAAATCCATTGCACATTCTTTGGTATATCTTGCTGCCTCTATTGCGTCCTGCCGTGATTGCGGTTGCCATTATCAACTTTATTATCGTTTGGAATGATTTCTTTAATCCAACCCTGTACTTGGCTGGAAAAACCGAACTGATGCCGCTCTCTGTACTGATTCGCGCCTTCAGTTCGGCTCGAGGCAGCACCGACCCCCAAATGATTTCGGCTGCTGCCGTCATTGCCACGGTCGTCCCAATGGCGCTGTTCTTGTTGGCGCAAAAACCCTTTATTCGTGCGGTCACCATGCCAGGTTTAGACAAATAACTTAAAACTTTGCCTGGCTTTTAAGACTCTAGAAAATCTGATGTCTCGAGCGAGGTGGTACGGCATGAAACGCATTTTGGGATTGATTGTAGTCTTGGTCGCGGGGGTTGTGGTGTTTGCACAGGACAACCCGAACCCAAGTACAACCACCGAAAATCCAGTCTTTGCAACAAATCGTTTGTTGGCACGTAGCGTCAATTTTGGCAATGCGCTCGAGGCTCCTGGTGAGGGCGCATGGGGCATCACCTTAAACGAAAATTATTTTGAACTGGTAAAAAAAGCTGGTTTTACGGCGATTCGTTTGCCCGCCAACTACAACGCACATGCAGACCAAAAGGCGCCGTACAAAGTCCAGCGCGAGTTTATGTTGCGGATCGACTGGGCAATACAAAACGCCAAAAAGCGTGGTTTGGCGATCATCATTGACTTGCACAATTACGAAGACTTCTGCACCAAACCCACCCAGAATGAAGATCGCTGGCTTGGCATCTGGCGCCAAATTGCGACCCGTTACGCGAATCAACCCGAGAGCGTTATTTTTGAACCCTTCAATGAACCGCACGACAAACTCGAGCCATTCTGGAACGATTATTTTGCCAAGGTCTTGGCGGTCATTCGTGAACGCAACCCAATTCGGGCGGTGGTCATGGACGGCAACGGTTGGAGCAACGCGGAGCGCATGACCGAATTGCAAATTCCAAACGACCCGAACCTGATTTTGACCTTTCACAATTACACGCCGTTTCAGTTCACCCATCAGGGTGCGGAATGGTGGGCGGACGGCGCAAAATACTTGGGTACGAAATGGAATGGCACCCCTGCCGAGCAAGCGGTGGTAACTGATTACATCGAGAAAGCCGAAAAAATTGCGCAATCGGCAAACCTGCCGTTGTACATGGGTGAGTTTGGCGCATACCGAAAAGCCGACATCGCCTCGAGAATCCGTTGGACGACCTTCACCCGCCAAACCGCCGAGCGCAAAGGGATTTCTTGGGGGTACTGGGAATTTGCTTCGGGATTTGGAATTTATGACCCGTTAATGAAACAATGGCGTACCGATTTGTTAAACGCAGTTATTGGTCAATAAGTTTTGAATCTCGGGATATTTGAACAACACCAGGCTCGAGGTTTTGCTCACATTAAAAAAACCAAAATCGATTTCAGTAAAGGACAACCATGATTAACCGTTCGGAATTTCCCAAAAACTTTGTCTGGGGTGCAGCCACCTCGAGCTTTCAAATTGAGGGCGCCACCACCGCCGATGGGCGCGGTCCAAGCATCTGGGATACCTTCGCCGCCACGCCGGGAAAGACCCGCAATGGCGACATCGGCGAACCAGGCTGCGACCATTACCACCGCTACCAGAGCGACCTTGACCTGATGAAAGAACTCAACCTCGAGGCGTACCGATTTTCCACCGCTTGGTCGCGCGTGCTGCCACTTGGTCGCGGGAAGGTCAATGAAAAAGGCATGGGGTTTTACGAACGCCTGGTCGATGGTCTTCTGACGCGAGGCATCACGCCGTGGCTGACCTTGTACCACTGGGATTTGCCGCAAGCCCTGGAAGATTTGGGCGGTTGGGCATCTCGAGATACCGTTCACGCCTTTGAGGAGTACGCCCACGTCATGTCTGAACGTCTTGGCGATAGGGTCAAGCACTGGATTACCCACAACGAACCGTGGTGCACCGCCTACCTGGGTTATCAGGTCGGTCATTTTGCCCCAGGCATCAGCGATCTCAAAACTGGCATTCAAGCCTCGCATCATCTGCTCTTGTCGCACGGTTTGAGCGTGCCGATCATTCGTGAAAATGTGCAGGATGCCAAAGTTGGCATCACCTTAAATTTGTGGCCCGTTCATGCCCTGACCGACTCGAGCGAGGATCAAGCCGTGGCAAAACGCCTCGATGGTTTCAGCAACCGTTGGTATTTGGACCCATTGTACGGACGCGGTTATCCAGAAGACAGCTTGGCTATTTTGGGCGAATTTGCACCCGATGTTCAAGCGGGCGATCTAAACAAAATTGCTGTGAAAACCGATTTTATCGGCGTCAATTATTACATGCGTAACTTGGTGAAATATAATCCAGAAGCAGAAAACGGCTTTGAATTTGTCAAATCTGATCTCGAGCGCACCGATTTTGATTGGGAAATTTACCCCGAGGGTTTGACCGAACTTGCCCTGCGTTTGGGCACCGATTACCAAGCCAAAGAAATTTACATCACCGAAAACGGCTCGTGTTACGACGACACCATGATTGACTCCCAGGTCAACGACGAAAAGCGCCGCAAATACCTCGAGCTTCATTTGGAAGCCTCGAGCGAGGCGGTCAAGCAGGGTGCGCCTTTAATGGGGTATTTCGCCTGGTCGTTGATGGATAATTTTGAATGGGCAGAAGGCTATTCCAGACGGTTTGGCATTGTGCACGTGGATTTTGAAACCCAGGTGCGCACGATCAAAAGTTCGGGCAAGTTCTATCAAAACTTTTTAAAAGGCAGCGTGCTCGACTGATGTCTCAACAGTGCATCATTACAGTTCAACGAACAAATATTTCAAGGATCGAAATATTTACCGTCTCGAGCTTTAAGTTAGAAGCCCCAAGTCAATCTTGGGGTTTTTCTTGAGGAGAAACCCATGAACCAGATTTCATTTATCAGCGCCAATTTTGTCGCCCGCGAACTTGGCTACAACATGACCGAAGGTTGGATGCAGGGTGACACCGCCACCCAAGCCTTCTTTGCGCCGCTCGAGACATTCCAAACCAGGTTCGATGCCCTGCTGCTGGAAGTCAAAAACATGGGTTTTCACGCCATCGACCTTTGGGGTGCTCACCTCAACCCAAAATGGGCGAGCTTGGAGCACCTCGAGATTGCCCGAGCATCATTAAAAAACCACGGTTTAAGCGTGCCGAGCCTTGCCGCCTTTTGTAGCACGCTCGAGCAAGTTGAGGGTTTTTGTGGTGTTGCCAATGCCGTCGGCGCGAGCGTGATCGCGGGCGGTGCGCCGATATTGACCGAAAAACGCGTTGAGGTGATCGCCATTCTCAAGCATCACCACGTCAAACTTGGACTCGAGAATCACCCCGAAAAAACCGCCGATGAAGTGCTGCGACTGATTGCGGATGGTTCAGACGGTTTTGTTGGTGCGGCGTGCGACACGGGTTGGTGGGGAACGCAAGGATTCTGGGCGCCGCAAGCCATTCACGAATTAAAAGACCATTTGCTTGCCGTTCACCTCAAGGACATCAAAGCCGTGGGCGCTCATGACACCTGCAAATTTGGCGACGGCATCGTGGACATTCAAGCTTGCGTGAAAACGATTCTCGAGATTGGTTACGCAGGACCTATCGGTATCGAACATGAACCAGAAGACCACGACCCAACCCAAGATGTGCTCAGTAGCGCCAAACTGCTTAACACCTGGCTTAGCCGTTAAAAACTCGAGGTTGACCAAAAGGAGTGACCATGAACATTGCCATTGTCGGATGCGGAAATATTGCAGGACCTTACAGCAAAGACATCAAACAACACCCGAGCCTCAAGCTGCTTGGATTTTCGGACATTGACCTTGCTCGAGCGCAAGCTTTTGCCAGCGAACACGGCGGGAAAGCCTACGAAAGTCTCGAGGCGTTGCTGGCAGACCCCAAAATTGAACTGGTCGTGAATTTAACGATTTTTGGGGCGCATTACGAGGTCATCAAAAAAGCGCTCGAGGCTGGGAAGCACGTTTACAGCGAAAAACCGCTGGCGCTCGTCAGCGCCGAGGCGAATGGGTTGGTCGAACTCGCCGCCGCCAAAGGTTTAAAACTGGCTGGCGCACCGATCACCTTCTTGGGTGAAGCCCAGCAAACCGCCATGAAACTGATCCGCGAGGGCAAAATTGGTGATGTGCGCGTGATTTACGCCGAAGTGAACCACGGGCGAATTGAGAGTTGGCATCCCAACCCAGCGCCGTTTTATGCCGTCGGACCGATGCTCGACGTTGGCGTGTATCCACTGGCTTTAATCACCGCGCTGTTCGGACCAGCCTCGAGACTCACCGCCTTTGCCAAAACTTTAAAACCAAACCGCATCACCAAAGACGGACAGCCTTTCACCATCGAAGCCCCAGATTTTTACGTGGTCAATATTGAATTCCCCAGCGGTTTGCTCGTGCGCCTGACCGCCGATTTTTACGTCTCAAACAAGACCCTTCAAGGCGAAGGCATCGAATTTCACGGCGACATTGGATCGCTGCATTTGCACTCGTGGTTCTCCGCCACCAGTGGACTCGAGTACGCCGAATTCGGCAAAGATTACGAAGCCTTACCGCTCGCTCGAGCAGCCACCGTCGGCATTGACTGGGCGCGAGGATTGCAAGATTTTAGCGACGCCATCAAAGAAAACCGAGTCTCGAGGGTCACTGGCGCTCATGCCGCGCACGTGGTCGAAATTTTGGAAGCCACCAACGAAAGCGCCAAAACGGGCAAAACCATCGAATTGCACTCGAGGTTTACGCCGCCAGAGGCGATGGATTGGGCGAAATAGGGGAGAGCGTTCAGATTTAATTTTTTCTGTCAAAAACAGGAGGAATCGATTGCCTGTGATCCCTCATCCCCGACCCTTCTCCCAAGCGGGGAGAAGGGAGCTTTTTTGCTTTACGAGTGTGGCTCGAGCCTCGAGTTTTTAACCCAGAGTGATTTCGACGTTGTGCTCTTTCCCGTCGCCAACGAACGGAATGGGCGCGGTTGGATTACACTCTTGTCCGTCAACAATCAATTTGGCGACGCCTTTGGACACATGGTTCGGATTTTTGACCTCGATCTTGTACGTATCACCACGGTACTTGCGCGAGGCGCCAAAACCATCCCAGCCTTTGGGAATGCACGGGTTAACCCGCAAGCCGGTGTAATCGGGTTTAACCCCAAACAAGCCCTGCGAAACAGTCACAAAGGTCCAAGCGGCGGTGCCGGTCAACCAGGAATTCTTGGCTTCACCAAAGCAAGGCGCGTCTTTGCCCGCGATCATCTGCGCATACACATAAGGCTCAGACCTGTAGGTTTCAATCTGGTCTTGTTTGGCGCTTGGGCAAATTGAAAGGTAATACTCGAGCGCCCGATCCCCCTCGCCGAGCATACACCAAGCCAAGTGAATCCAAGTGTTGTTGTGCGCGAAAATCCCCGCGTTTTCCTTGACCCCTGGCGGGTACGACGTGACCTCACCAAGCTCGAGGTGGTATTCGCTGAAGGCGGGTTGTTGCAAGACAATACCGTTTTTGGTGTACAAATGCTTGTGAACACTCTCGAGCGCCTGACGTGCCCGACCATTGTTTTTGCCCGCGCCACCCAGCACCGCCCACCCTTGAGATTCGATAAAAATTTTGCCCTCAATGTTGCTGCTCGAGCCGATGACCTGCCCTTTGGCGTCGTAAGCGCGGGTGTACCATTCGCCGTCCCAGGTTTTGGTTTCAATCACGTTCAGCATGTCGTCATAACCAGCTTGCATTCTGGCGGCATCCTCGGGTTTCTTAAGAAAGTTGTAAAGCTCGATCATGTCGTTGCTGGCGTACAAGAACAAACCGGCGATCATGACCGATTCGGCTATCGAATCTTTGACATCGCCCGCCGTTTGAAACGATTCGTTCGGTTCGCTCGAGAAACAGTTCAGGTTGAGGCAATCGTTCCAGTCTGCATGACCAATCAGCGGCAAACCGTTCGGACCACGTTTTTTCATGGTGTAAGCAATCGAAATCTCGAGGTGATGCAGCAGAGATTCGCGCTCGGTTTCCTGGGCGTAACTGAGGTCTGCATAACCCGTCGGTGCGTCCAGAATCGAGACATCGCCCGTTTCCTTGATGTACGCGCAAGTCGAGAGGATCAACCACAAGTGATCGTCGTAAAACTCGCCGCCGATGTCCGCATTGCCTTTTTTGGTCAATGGCTGATACTGGTGGTAACACGTGCCGTCAGAAAGTTGCGTGGCGGCAATGTCCAAAATTCGTTCTCGCGCCCTCGAGCCGATCATGTGCACAAAACCCAGCAAATCTTGGTTGCTGTCACGGTAACCCATGCCGCGCCCGATCCCCGTTTCGTACATCGACGCCGACCTTGACATGTTAAACGTCGCCATGCACTGATACTGATTCCAAACATTCAACATGCGGTTGGCGTGCTCGTTCGGCGAATGCGCCTGAAAATTCTCGAGCAAATCGTCCCAGTATTTTTTGAGGTTGGCGAGCGCCGCATCCACCGCTCCAGGCGCGGAATACTTGTCCATGATCGCCTGTCCAACGGTTTTGTTCATGACAAACTTCGATTCAAACTTCGGTTCATCGCCCTGTTCGACATACGCCAGCACAAACGCAAACGATTCTTCCGCCCCAGGACTAAGTGTCAAATTAATTTGATGCGAACCAATCGGATTCCAACCGAAAGCCTTGGAATTGCTCGCCTGCCCCGCGAACGGCACTCGAGCCTCGTGCAAGCCCTCGTGAATGCCGACAAAGGCGTCTCTGGAGGTGTCAAAGCCATCAATCTTGCGGGTGCAACCAAACAGCGTGTAATGGTTGCGGCGCTCGCGGTATTCGGTCTTGTGGTAGATCGCAGAACCCTCAACCTCGACCTCGCCAATCGAGTAGGTGCGTTGGTAATTGGTCATGTCGTTTAGCGCCTCATAAAACGCGAACTCCTGATACGAGAAAATCTTCGGCGATTTTGTGACACTCGAGCGATTGCGAACCGTGACCTTCCAAACCTCGAGGTTCTCGCCTGGAGGGACGAAAAACAGCATTTCGACTTCCAGACCATCACGCGCTCCAATGATCTTCGTGTAACCCAACCCGTGACGGCATTCGTAAGAGACATCTTTGGCTTTGATCGGTTTCCAACCAGGATTCCAGACCGCGCCCGCATCATTGATGTAAAAATAACGCCCGCCCAAATCATAAGGCACGTTGTTGTAACGGTAACGGGTTAAACGCCGCAGCTTGGCATCTTTCCAAAAGGTGTAACCGCCCGCCGTGTTGGTGCAAAGCCCAAAAAACTCATCCTGTCCCAAATAATTGAGCCAAGGCAATGGTGTGTCAGGACGGGTGATGACATACTCTCGAGCGGGGTCATCAAAATAACCGTAATCATTTGGGGCTTGGTTTGTCATGATTTTCCTTAAGATGCAGCTTGATTGAAGTGCCGAGGCTAAAAGATGAAGATGACAGAAGTTTCTCGAGCATTTTTGTTTAGTAATCATAACCTACGGAATGTTAAAAAACGAACGATCTCGAGTCATACCTGATACAGAATTTCAGTCACAGAGGTAAACTAACAATGATGCGTTCAGAATTGACCCTCGAGTTACTGCAAACAGAAGCGAAGCAATTCGCCACTACGCAATCATTGGTTCACGAATCTAGCTTGTACGGCGTGACAGACGGTAAAGCAGTTGGAACACACATTGAAGCAAAATTTGTCAATCACTTGTTCGAGCGCTACAGCTTTACTCGAGGGAATGCCGCCAAAGGTATTGACTTGCCTTCGATCAACCTGGACATCAAAGTGACCAGTGTAATCCAACCGCAATCGTCATGCCCATTTCGTTCGGCACGGCAAAAAATCTTTGGGTTGGGTTACTCATTGTTGGTGTTTGTTTATGAAAAAACCGACGACCAAAAACGCAAAACCTCCAACCTCAACATTTTACACACTGTCTTTGTCGCGGCAGAACGCACCGCCGATTTCACAACCACACGGTTATTGCGCGAGACAATTAATACTGGAGGCAACAAAGAAGATTTGGTCGCCTTGATGTTTGACCGCAATTTACCACTCGATGAAATCGAAGCCGAAAAAATTGCGCTGGAATTGCTCGAGAAACCAGCATTGCAAGGGTATTTGACGATTTCCAATGCTTTGCAATGGCGATTGCAGTATGCACGGGTGATTCAGGAAGCTGGACAAGTTGAAGGTTTGGTTCGTTTATGACCTTGCTAGCTTCCAAGCCCCCTGTCGAGTTTGGAGATTTTCAAACACCCCCAGAACTTGCCCGAAAAGTTGTAGACCTGGCTCGAGTACGTGGTTTTAAGCCGAAAAGCATTTTCGAGCCAACCTGCGGTGTTGCGAATCTCTTAAGGGCGGCGCTTGATACTTTTGAAATTGAACACGCATTGGGAGTTGAAATTCAAGCCGATTATGTGGCTCGAGCCAGGTCAAAATGCAGTGCTCGAGTTGAAATTTGGCATTCGGATTTCTTTGAACTAAATCTTAAAGAATTGATTTCAAAATTGACCCCACCCATTTTAATTGTTGGGAATCCACCGTGGGTGACAAGTGCAACCATTGGCGTTGCTGGCGGTACGAACCTTCCTAGAAAGCAAAATCTTCAAGGGTTCTCGGGACTAGATGCCATGACGGGCAAAAGCAATTTCGATATTTCGGAAGCAATTTTAATTCGATTGCTCGAGTGCGTCTCTCAAACCTCAAACATGTTGGTCATGATCGTCAAATCAAGTGTGGCACGAAAGATTTTGCGTTACGCTGCAAAACATAAACTTGGAATTGCAAACTGGGCATTGTATGGCATTGATGCCAAAAAAGAATTCAACGCTGCCGTTGATGCCAGCGTTTTTGTCTGCCAAGGAAATCGAGCAATCCCAAATTATGACTGTCAAGTATTTGCTGACCTTGAGTCAGGCATACCAACGCATATAATTGGATTTCAAAATGGACATTTGATCGCAGATGTTAAAGCCTACACTCGAGCGCAGGCGTTCATTGGGCAAAATGCTCTTGAATGGCGTTCTGGTATTAAGCACGATTGTGCAAAAGTTATGGAATTGCGCCAAGTTGAAACTGGTTTTGAAAACGGTTTGGGCGAACGTGTCAACCTTGAAATGGATTATCTTTACCCAATGCTTAAAAGCTCTGATCTTGGCAATTCAAGGCTCGAGCCTCGGTTGTGGATGATCGTTCCACAAAAATTTATTGGTGAGAACACAAACAATGTACAGTCACGCGCTCCTCTAACTTGGGCATACCTGACGCGTCACCGTGAAGCCTTACAAGCAAGGCAAAGTTCGATTTACAAGAACAATCCAGAATTCAGTATTTTCGGCGTCGGAGATTACAGTTTCTCGAGTTGGAAAGTTGCCATTTCGGGTTTGTACAAAAGCCTCGAGTTTCAAGTGATAGCGCCTTGGAATAATAAACAGGTGGTCTTTGATGACACTTGTTACTTCTTGCCATGTCAAACCGAAGGAGAAGCACTCGTGATTCATGCGCTTTTATGCTCCAGTGAAGCTCGAGATGCCTTAAGTGCCTTGGTGTTCTGGGATGAAAAACGCCCAATTACCAAAGAACGTCTGAACCAACTTGAAGTGCAAACCCTTGCCGTTCGTTTAAAATCTCGAGTGATGGCTAAGTTGTTGGCAAAGTATTCAGACACATTAGTTGAAATTCAGATTCGTGATGCGTTCATCAAATTATTCCAAGAATCTAACCAAGATGTACCTTTGCTTTTCGGTTAAGAGTTTGTTGCCGAGAACGTACTCGAGGCTGTGAAATGGATTCTCGAGAAGCAATCTTGGTTTCTGCCATTGACGTAACGCATGGTAGGCTCTGCCCATGAGCCACTCGAGCGCCCCCGAAAACCTCGAGTTGATTGAGATGGCAGAGCACTTCCCCTACGCCGCGTACCGTCCTGGACAACGCGAAGCCTTGCAAGCCACAAGGGCAGCCTTCGCCAAAGGCAAGCGTTTTGTGATCGTCGAAGCCCCAACTGGCGCGGGCAAATCGGGCATTGCGGTTACGATGGCTCGAGAAGCCAAAAGTGCTTACGTTCTGACCGCACAAAAATTATTGCAAGACCAGTATGCCAGGGATTTTCCTGATTTGGCGGTGGTCAAGGGTCGTGCCAATTACCCGTGTTTGGTTATGGATACCCACGCTGGTGCAGCGCCGTGCATGGCTGGGCGCAAGTTCCCAATCTGCGAGGAATGCACGTACATCATTGCCAAAGACGATGCCCTTCACGCGCACACCGCAACCCTGAATTACTCGTACTTTCTGGCGGAAATCAACCATGCGGGCGCATTCCAAAAACGTGATCTTTTAATCTTGGACGAAGCGCACAACACCGAAGACATGCTGATGCGTTTTGTTGAAGTCTATGTTTCAAAACAAACCTTGGCTCGAGCGGGCATGGACATCGAATTCCCAACCACTCCCGATCTCGAGGAACGCATTCATTTCGCCATTTCCTTGCTGCCAGAAGTAGCGAAAGCCTTGTACAAACTCGAGATGCACCTCGAAGACCTTGAAGAAATCCCGCCCGATCTTGCCACGCACAAAAACGAACTCGAGGGACTGTGCAAACGCCTCGCGCTCTTGCGCGATGACACCGACGCGGCTTGGGTTTGCGAGCAATCCGACGATCAAGGTTTGATGGGTGGCGGCGCGATGTGGTGGCGTTTCCGCCCCGTGCGCGTCAACACTTTCGCTTACGATTTTGTCTTCAAACATGCTGATCGCGTTTTGTTTTTGAGCGCCACGATCCTCGACCCGCAAACGTTTCTTCGCGCCCTGGGCATTCCACTCGAGGATGCCGCCTTCATTCGTGTCCCCTCGAGCTTCCCCGCCAAAAACCGTCCGATTTACCCGCTCAACGTCGCACGCCTCAACCGTGACACCCTCGATGCCGAACTGCCGCGCATCACCAACGTTGTCATGAAACTTCTCGAGCATCACAGCAGCGAAAAAGGCGTGATTCACGCGCATTCGTACAAAATTTTGCGCCATCTCGTCTCGAGTTTGCCAGGAAAATACCAGAACCGTTTGATCTATCACTTCGGGGCTGAAGGACGCGAGGATGCTCTGGAACGACATCTCTCGAGCAAGAAACCCACGGTGCTCTTGACACCCAGCATGACCGAAGGCATTGATCTGGCAGACGATCACGCCCGATGGCAGATCATTGTCAAAGTGCCATACCCGTACTTGGGCGACCCGCAAGTGAATGCCCGCCGCAGCATCGACCCCAGTTGGTACGAATGGCGCACCGCCTTGCGCCTCGTGCAAGCCTATGGTCGCGCCGTGCGAAGCAGCGACGATTACGCTAGCACCTACATTCTGGACTCGTTGTTCCCAAGTTGGGTGCAACGGCAACGCTCGAGGTTGCCGTCATGGTTTATGGAAGCGATTGCCCCAGCGCGACAAGATGCTCGAGAAGAAATGTGATTCCAGTTATTAAAAAAATGTAAAATATTTATGGAAACATCATCTCAAATTACTGGACACGATCTCATTAATTTTATTGGGGGAATTTTTAGCATATTGCTTATCTTTCCGTTATTTTATGTGACTTATTTAGCTTTTCAAAAATCAGGTGAATTAATCTATCAATATAAAATTACTGATGAATATTTTGAGATTCGCAGATTTTTTCTTTACACAGTATTGAGAATACATAGCTCTGAAATAGAAAAGTATAATTTTAAAGTAGCGCAGAGTGTAATTTTAAGCAATTTTATAGTCAAAGATGAAATGTATCTTTCAAATACTCAAAGAGATTTTTTGATTCTTGAACCGAAATTTCAAAAACGCTTAATTGTTGTTTCACCTAAAAAATCGACTGAGTTGCTCAATTTTTTAAGTAAAATATCTAATTAGCACAGCATCGCCAACCGTATAATTCTGAAGCAAATTGTTAAGGGAATCAAGCTTTGAAATCTTGCGTTGCCATGAAACATCAAAAAAGCTCGAGAATTAAATTCTCGAGCTTTTCACTAAATACTATTGACATCCTTAACTTGAACAAGACAAAAGTGTTCTCATAGTGAAAAAATACTCGAGCCTAAATGCCTTCTAAGAAGCAAAAATTGACTTCATCAAATACTAACCGTTCTCGAGTCTCGTCATCCCGAAGTTGCGGAAGTCAATATTTGTTAACAGCTTACTTAACTTCGACGGTTGCGCCAGCGTCAACCAATTGCTTCTTGATTTTCTCGGCTTCGTCCTTGCTCACGCCTTCTTTAACAGCGCCGCCGGCTTCGGTCAAGTCTTTGGCTTCTTTCAAGCCCAAACCGGTGATGGCACGGACTTCTTTGATGACGTTGATCTTGTTCGCGCCGGCTTCTTTGAGCACAACGTCGAACTCAGTCTTCTCTTCGACGGCTGCGGCTGGTGCTGCGCCTGCGGCTGGACCGGCGGCGACGGCGACGGCTGCGGTGACGCCCCAGGTGTCTTTGAGGGTGTCAATCAGGTCTTTGATTTCCAAGATGGTGGCGCTTGAAAGTTCTTCTACGATACGTGCTTTGTCGAAAGCCATGATAATTCTCCTTTAAAGTCTCGAGGTTTCTCGAGGGTGAAATAAACTTGCGGTATTTCGAGTTGTCTCGAGTTATTCCGAAGCTTGTTGGACTTTGGCATCGAGGATGCCGACGAGTTCCTGTTGTTTACCGCCGAGCACGCTGACCAGTTGTGATGGTACGGCTTCGAGCACGCCGAGCAATTCTGAACGCAGAACGTCCTTGCTGGGCAGGTTGGCAATGTCTTCAAAACGCTTCGCATCGATTAAAGCACCGTCCAGAACGCCGCCTTTGGCGTTTGGAATGCCTTTGTCGTTCTTCTTGGCGTAATCTACCAGGGCTTTGACTGGGCTGATGGCGTCTGCGCCAACGAGCACCAGCGCCGAAGGACCTTTTAAGAGGTCGTTCAGTTCAAAACCTTTGTCTTTGATCGCCAGGTTAATCAAGGTGTTTTTCGCCACCACGAGACGTGCTCCCACGTTTCGGAGTTCTTTGCGAAGCCCACCCAGCCCCTCGCTGGTCAAACCTTGGTAGTTCACGACGTAGAAGCTCGATTGTCCCTCTAAGGACTTGCGAAGCGAAGTGAGTGATTCAAGATTGCGTTGATTTGCCACTTCTTCCTCCTTTGTCGCGCCAGCAACACAAAACCGCGTTGCAGGCAAGTTTATTACCTCAAAACGCGGGATTTAGGCAAAAGAATTTTAAGCCTTACTCTCGCATCTCGGCAGGTTCTTTAAGTCTTGCGACCCCTGCTGTCATTGACGCTCGCAACCCGAGGGTTACGCCTGATTCACCTTTCCCTTAAGGGTTTCCCATACAGGTTCGCACGGTGTTCAGGATGCTCGAGTATTACCCCAAGCCGAGAAAGGGTATCACAGAGTGCTTAAGATGTAAAGGTTTTGAGATTTTGGTTTTGTAGGGTGCGCTTCTTGACCATAAAATGCACCTTGTAAGTTGGTAGTGGAACTCAGCACGACAGATCGCAATGCACCCTGATCCTTGAGATCGTCCCGAAGCGAGATCGTCGTGCTGCCCGTTTCCAATCGAGTCCGAACGGCTTCTTGACCCTACTACGCCACCTGACGGGGCTGGGTCGCTGCATGAACCTCGAGTTCGCTTTGCAAGGATGGACGATTGTTGGAAACCCACGTTCCAGGAGGTCAAAATGCGGAAAGAAGTTTTCATCGGTGCAGACATTAGTAAAACCAGATTAGACGTGTTTAACCTTGTCACAGGCGAGATTCTCGAGTTTGAGAACAACCCTGCTGGAATCAAGAAATTCCTGAAATACGCTCGAAAAGCTAAACCCACACTCATCACCTGCGAAAGCACTGGCGGACTCGAGCAACCTTTGCTCCGCGCGTGTGCCGATACTAAACTCCCAATTGCAGTCCTCAACCCAAGACAAGTCCGCGATTTCGCCAAAGCAATGGGTAAGTTCGCAAAAACCGACGCGATAGACGCAACCATACTGGCAGAGTTCGGCTCACGAATGCGTCCAGAATTAACCACACCCGCACCAGAAGAGCTTCGAGCACTCGAGGCAGTCATGAGCCGACGCGCCCAGATTCTCGAGATGATCACAATGGAAACAAATCGTCTTGGCAGCACTCGAGACGCGAAGGCTCGAGCCAGTTTGGAAGCTGTGATTGAATTTCTGAAAGAACAAGTCAAAGACATGGATTCGCAGATGCTCGAGCTTGTGCGTTCAAACTTGGAACTCAAAACCTTAGATGAGTTGTTGCAGAGCGTTCCTGGTGTTGGACCAGTGCTGTCTGCGACGTTACTCTCGAGTTTACCCGAACTTGGTCGTGATTCTCGAGGAGCAATTTCTTCCTTGGTGGGGGTTGCGCCTTTGAACCATGATAGTGGTTCGCACCGTGGAGTACGATTCATTCGTGCTGGTCGTGGGAATGTGCGTTGTGCATTGTACATGGGGACTCTTTCGGCTGTGCGTTGGAATCCTGCATTGCAGGTGGTGTACGAGCGTTTGGTGTTAGCTGGGAAGGCGAAGATGGTGGCTTTAGTGGCGTGTATGCGGCGTTTGTTGGGGATATTGAACGCGATTGTGCGGGATCGGAAACCTTGGATGGATGTGACATTGGAGGCTGTAGGGACTTGACTTTTAACACGGCTGCTTCGGGCAGGGTCGCCGTGCGCACCGTCAAGCGCGTACCACCGATTTGGAATTGGTGCGGGCAGATTTTGACAGGCACGAATTTTGCTCACTCGAGATACCCACCACAATAAACTGGATGCAAAGCCACGGGTTTTGCTCGAGATATCAGGTTCAATCAGGGTTGTTGGTTTCAAGCAAATTGTGAAACGCAAATCCCGCCGCGCCAATCGTGACCGAGTCCAACCCAAACGAGCAACGCTCGACGGTCACACTGCGGTAATCTATGCCAAACAAGCGCCGCTCGAGTTCTTGGGTGGCGGGTTGAATTAGCGCGTCGCCAAGTTCGGCGACGCGTCCGCCCAAAATCATCAGTTTGGGATCAAAAATATTGGCGAGGTTGCCCAGAAACGTTCCCAGGTGAATGGCGGTTTTGTGAATGATTTTGACCACAATCGGGTGGCGTTGCTCGAGCAACTCGAGAATCTGTTTTAAATCTGGGCGCTCGCCCGTGCCAGTCTGGATGGCGCTTTGAATGGCGTTTAAACTGAACAGTGTTTCGGCGCAGCCGACGCTGCCGCACAAGCATTTTTGACCATTTGGGGCGACGGTCATGTGTCCCCACTCGCCCGCAAAACCGCGCTGCCCGTGATACAGCCGGTGATCGAGGATCAAGCCGCCGCCGATGCCAGTGGTCATGTGGACGTACAGCAGGTCGCCGTCGTGTTTGTGCGATCCAAACAAATATACCGCCATGACCGATAAATTCGCGTCGTTGTCAACAAAAATGCGGTCTGCTGGGATGTCTGGGATTTGCTTTTGCAACAAACTTAAAAATGGCATGTTTTCCCAACCCAAACTTGGGGCTTTGAGCACCAAACCTCGACCGGCATCGACTGGTCCTGGAATGCCGACGCCCAAACCGAGGATGGTTCTGGCGTTTAAAGTCTGATTGGCTCGCAGTTTTTTGACGCATTTCGCCAGACTCGAGATGGCGCTCGTGACGTTGCTGAAATCCCCCGTAATGCTTTCTCGAGCCAGAATTTCGCCGTCGATGTTGATGGCGACACAACTGATCTCAAACAGGTTTATTTCTGCGCCCAATAACGCAAACCTCAAGTCGTTTAAAAAAAGTGGAATCGAAGGTCGCCCCATCGCCAAACTGATCCCACCCTCGCCAATGCGCAGCCAACCGTCCAGCTCGAGATCGGTCACCACCGAACTGACGGTGCTTTTGGTAATGCCGAGTTCTTTGGCGACATTGCTTCTCGAGATGCCAGGGTTTTGCCAGACCAGTTTGATGACGCCACTGCGGTGGGCGCGTTTGGAAGTCATTTTTTCGTTTGAGTTTGAGGTCATGGTGTTTTTAAAATCTTGGTTTCCGAAGTCGGAAATCCCAGAAGTCCTTAAAGACTTATTTCATTTTTGTAACTAAATGCAGTATAACATGACGCATTCGAGAAACGCGATTTGGATAATCTTGCGTTCTAAACAGTATTTTTAATCAAGAATGAAAATCTCGAGTTGGATATTGACAGATCAATCATCAGGATTGTATGCTCACTTAGTACAAAAAACGAACAAAAGATTTGTGCTCTGTCTTGAGCCTTTGGACTGTCTTGCATCCGCCTCGATTTGGGGTACAATGCAACCGATTCCAAGAACTCAAAAACGGCAAGAAATTGAGTAAGTCGTGCTTTGTCACGGATGGGATTTTAGCGTCACCGTTTCAGGAGGTTGTATGAAGAAATGGCAAATTGGTGCAATTGGTTTACTCTCCGCGAGCTTGCTCTCGGGTTCTTTCATGGCGCTCAACAGCAGCGCAGGCGCACAAGGCGGAATGATTGTTGGCGTTAGCTGGAGCAACTTCCAAGAGGAACGTTGGAAGACAGACGAAGCCGCCATCAAAGGCGCACTCGAGAAGGCAGGCGCAACCTACGTCAGCGCCGACGCCCAAAGCTCGAGCGAAAAGCAACTCAACGACATTGACAGCCTGATCGCCAAGGGTGCAAAAGCGCTGATCATCCTTGCGCAAGACAAGGACGCCATCGGACCGGCAATCGCCAAAGCCAAAGCCGCAAAAATCCCAGTCTTGGGTTACGACCGTTTGATCGAAGACCCATACGCCTTCTACTTGACGTTTAACAACATCGAAGTTGGTCGTATCATGGGACGCGAAGTTTTGAAGGTTCGTCCCAAGGGCAACTACGTGTTTATTAAGGGTGACCCAGGCGATCCAAACGCTGGATTCGTTTACGGTGGACAAAAAGAAATCTTGCAATCCGCCATTGACAAAGGTGACATTAAAGTTGTTGGCGAACAAGCCACCGACGGCTGGAAGCCAGACGTTGCCCAAAAGAACATGGAAGGCATCCTGACCCAAAACGGCAACAAAGTCGATGCGGTCATGTCATCGAACGACGGCATGGCAGGCGGCGCCGTTGCAGCCCTCGCCGCCGTCGGCTTGGCTGGCAAAGTCGCAGTTTCAGGACAAGACGGCGACCTTGGCGCACTCAACCGAGTCGCAAAAGGCACCCAAACCGTCAGCGTCTGGAAAGACTCACGCGCCCTGGGCAAAGCCGCAGGCGAAATCGCGGTTCAACTCATCAAGGGCGGCAAAGTTACCGGCGCTAGCGTCTTCTCTGACGGTCCAAAGAAAGTCAAGATGAACGCCGTGCTGCTCAAGCCAGTCGGTATCACCAAGCGCAACCTGAAAGTTGTTTTGAACGCCGGTTGGATCACCAAACAAGTGCTCTGCGAAGGCGTAGACGCTAAAAAAGTCAGCGTCTGTAAGTAATAACACGTAATTAGCATCTCGGGTTGCGGGCAGGCACGCGGAAATGGTGTCTGCCCGCAATTTCTTTAAAAGCTCGAGCTTACAAAAATTTGAGGAAAAAATGCAAAATTCTGCAAACAAACAAACGAACCGTGCGGGACTCTCGAGTCTTGGCGTTGATGTTCGTCAATTGTTGATGATTGGCGTGCTGGCGGCGGTCTGGATTATTTTTCACATCATCACGCTCTCCATGAATCAACCTGGAAAATTTTTGAGTCCAGCCAATTTGTACAACCTTGCCGTTCAAACTTCGGTGGTCGGCATCATGGTGGGTGGCATGGTGCTTATCATCGTGATGCGCCAAATTGACCTCAGCGTTGGCAGTGTGCTCGGTTTCACAGCGATGGTCATGGCACTGATGCAAGCCCCGATACCGCTCGGCGCGGGGTGGTTCTGGGGCATCACGGTGGTGCTGGGTTTGGGACTCGCTGTTTTGATCGGCGCTTTTAACGGTTCAATCGTTGCATACTTGGGCGTTCCCGCCTTTGTGGTCACGATGGCGGGTTTGCTAATCTTCCGCAATGCCTCGTTTGTCGCCAGCGGACGCACCTTGTCCAATTTCCCAGCCGAATTTTTGTGGTTTGGGCAAGGTTCGATAGGCGAAATTCCAAGCTGGATTTTTGGTGGTCTCGCCATCATTTTTATTGTTTTTCAAGCCCTGAACAACCGCAACAGGCGTGTCAAAAACGGTTTTGCCGTGCGTCCAATGTGGGCAGAATGGTTGGTCAACGGTGCGTTAATTGTTTTTGTGCTGGGTTTTGTGCTCATCATGAATTCGTATGTGCCATTTGAAGGTGCTCCGCCAGCAGGCATTCCAGTTCCGGTCATGATTACCCTGGTGGTGCTCGGATTCCTGTCCTGGATGACCCAGAACACCCGTTTTGGACGTTACATTTACGCCATCGGCGGCAACCCAGAGGCGGCGCTGCTGGCAGGTATCAACGTCAAACGCACGATGGTCTTCGTGTTCATGCTGATGGGCTTTTTAACAGGTCTAGCCGCCATCGTTCAATCGGCGCGTCTGACCTCCGCCACCACAAACTTGGGCAAAGACCTCGAGCTTTCGGTGATCGCGGCAGCCGTGATCGGCGGCACGGCGCTTTCGGGCGGAAGCGGCACCATCATTGGCGCGGCGCTCGGCGCAATTTTTATGGAAAGCCTGCGCAACGGTCTGGTGCTTTTGGGCGTTCAAACCGAATGGCAGAACATCATCATTGGCGTTGTGCTGTTGATCGCCGTGATTTGGAACACCTATGTTGCTCGAACAAGGAAGGTTTGACATGATGCCAGAATCTCGAGTTCTTAGAGGAGTGAAATCATGACAAACAGTCCTTTGGTTGAAATGAAGAATATTTCGTTGCGTTTCGGTGGAAACCAAGCGTTAAACGACGTGTCCATCAATCTTTATCCTGGCGAAGTGGTCGGGCTTCTGGGTCACAACGGCGCGGGAAAAAGTACACTGATTAAAGTGCTTTCTGGAGCGTACAAATCCGACTCTGGGCAGATTTTTGTGGACGGGTCTGAAGTCAAAATCAACAACCCTCAAGATTCGCAAAAGCACGGCATCGAAACGATTTATCAAAGCTTGGCACTTGCAGACAATCTTGATGCGGTCGCCAACGTTTTTCTCGGGCGCGAAAAAGTCAACGGCGTGGTGCTCGACGAAGATACGATGGAAGTCGAAGCCCGCAAAGTCCTGGATCGTTTGCGCGTCAAAATCCCGAGCCTGCGCGTGCCTGTTTCCAACATGTCCGGCGGTCAACGCCAAACCGTCGCCATCGCTCGAGCCGTGTACTTTAAAGCCAAAGTGCTGATCATGGACGAACCCACGGCGGCGCTCGGACCCGAAGAAACCCAGAAGGTCGGCGAGCTGATCAAAGCCCTGAAAGCCGAAGGCGTCGGGATTTTCTTGATCTCGCACGATTTGCACGACGTGGCAGACCTTTCTGATCGCTTGACCGTCATGAAAAACGGACGGGTGGTTGGCACGGTCAACACCAAAGATGTCAGTGAAGACGAAGTGCTCGGCATGATTATTGCCGGCACAACCCCAAAGCACCTTTCAAACAGATAAAGCCACCCTTTCAGGCTCGAGATTCGCAATCCAGGAATCTCGAGTTACCATTTTAAAAAGGTTGATTTCAGGTTTGAACACGTGCAAATTTCAGGGAAAAACCCGAGGATAGGTCAATGAAAAAACAAATCGTGAAAGGTATATTGCTGATCTCGAGCCTTGGGGCGCTTGGTTTGGTCTTGAGCGCTCGAGCCGACGAAACTCCGAGTTTGCCACTCGAGAAAACAGTCATCAACGACTGGTACGGTTTGACCCTCGAGTTGATCCGTCACACGCCTGGTTACGCGCCGCCCGTGGCTTCACGCACCCTGGGTTACCTGGGCGTGGGCTTGTACGAGGCGCTGGTGCCAGAATTTAAGAATTACAAATCACTGGTTGGGCAACTCAACGCCCTCGTTAAACTTCCAACCCGTATCGCCAACAAAACTTACGACACCGCCACCATTGAAAACGTGGTGCTCTCGAGTTTGGTGCAAGACTTTTTTGACAACACCGGACCGAGCGGAACGCAATCCATCAAAGCCCTTGAGAAGCACTTAAAACAAAATCTTGAAGCTCGAGGAATTGCCAAAGATGTTCTGGAACGCTCGAGAAACCACGGCAGGCGCATTGCGAATGCCATTTTTGAATGGTCAAAAACCGATGGCGGCGCGGACGGAATGCACGTTGGTTATCCGCAAACTTTTACGCCACCGCAAGGTGCAAATTACTGGGTCAGCCTTGTGCCGACCCAACCCAGACCCCTCCTGCCATACTGGGGCAACAACCGCCCGATGGCACTCAAAACGGGCGATGAATGCAAGATTTCCGCGCCGCCAGCCTATTCTGAAAAACCGGACAGCGCCTTTTACAAAGACGCGCTCGAAGTTTACAACATCAGCAAAAACCGCACTGAAGAACAATCCAACATTGCCCGTTTCTGGTCAGACGACGCCATGCTCTCCAAAACACCGCCAGGGCATTGGGTGGGAATTTTAATGCAAATGCTCGAGGAAAAAAATGCCAGCCTCGAGACCTACGCCGAAGGTTACGCCCGACTCGGCATCGCCGTGAACGATGCGTTCATTGGTTGCTGGAAAACCAAATACGAGTACAACCTCTTGCGCCCAGTGACCTACATCAAACGTCTTATCGACCCGAAATGGGAACCGATGCTGACCACGCCGCCGTTTCCAGAATACCCGAGCGGTCACAGCACCCAGTCCGCCGCCGCCGCCGAAGTCTTGACGCAACTCTTGGGCGACAACCAAAGCTTCACCGATCACACCCACGACGAGGACGGACTGCCCGCCCGCACTTACACCAGCTTCCGCGCCGCCGCATCAGAAGCCGCCCTCTCGAGGTTGTACGGCGGTATTCACTACCGCGCCGCCATCGAACGCGGACTCGAGCAGGGACAGTGCATCGGTGAAAAAGTAGCGAAATTGCAGTTTAAGCGGTAATTTTCAAACCGCCAAAAACGAAACTATCGGCGCGACCAGACTCTCCACTCGAGCCACCATCTCATCTCGGGTGTAGGTTCTGGTTGGACCGAGTTCGACCAGCACGGCGGGTTTGGTCGTGTCGTTGATGTAGAGTCCTTGCCCGATCACCACGCCTTTTTTGTCGTACCATTTGCGCTCCCAATGCGAAAGCACCTTGACGCTCGCGCCCAGCGCCTCGCCCAAACTGTCACCGAGCGTTTTGGCAAACGGTTTAGCCGCTTTGACATCGTTAAAAAACATCCACAAACCAGGATCAGCCGTTGTCGTATCATGATGGATGGCGACCACCAAACCCTCGTCGCTCGGCGTTGCCACACGGTCTGCGTAGGTGGGTCTGGTGTCCGAATCTCGAGACAAACTCGAGCCAATGTTTTGCAATTTTAAAAAATACTGCAAGGCTTTGGCAGAAGTCAGGTTCAAATCTTTCTCAAGGACGCCCTCACCAGCCGCGCCACCATCACGCCCACCATGTCCAGGATCGATGCGCACCAGGATTGGCAATTTCATAGCCAAAAGTTACGCTCAGCCCGTGAGTCTGTCGTGAACCAAAACTCGAGCCACCACGTCTGGTAGGGGAGACTGGAGCGGCGTTTGACTCGAGCCGCTCGAGATGTTAGTTTTAATTCAAGATGGGTTTTCGCGCAGCAAACATTGGTTGGTGGTGGTTCAGGTAAACCTGGGCTGCTTTGGTTTTGTGATTTCGCGCCCCAGGTTGAACGCCTGGGGCGTTTTGTTTTGATTTTGCGTTTTGAAAGGTACAAGTTGGAAATCTCGAGAAGTGGCAATTCATGCCGTGGGTGAACACAAGGTTCACCCCTACAAAAACCAAAAAACAGGAGAATCCATGAACATCACAGCCGAACAATTCGCCCAACTGACCCCAGGAACTCGAGTGCCCATTTACCGTGAAGTGCTGGCAGACCTCGAGACGCCCGTCAGCGCGTACCTGAAAGTCACGCAAGGCAGCCCGATGAATTTCTTGCTTGAGAGTGTTGAAGGCGGCGAACGTTGGGCGCGGTACTCGTTCATTGGTGTGGGCGCGAAAGGCAGCATCACCGTATTTGGGCACCACGTCAAACTGACGGGTTCGTTTGGCGATGAAGAATTTCACTCGAGCGACCCGTTGAAGGTTTTATACAAAAAAATTGTCACCCGCGTCGAACCTGACCCCGTCCTGCCAGCGCTTTTTGGCGGCGCAATCGGTTACTCGAGTTACGACCTGGTGCGTTGCTACGAAAATCTGCCCGTCAAAAACCCTGACGAACTCGAGATTCCAGACCTCAAATTTATCGAACCCGAAGGCATGGTGATTTTTGACCACCTCAAACACCGACTTTTTATTGTCGCCACCGCCGAAACGGGCATGATCTCGAGTTACGTGCACGCCAAAGCCGTGGTTCAAAAATTGCACC
>CAXTTL010000052.1:0-23278 GCA_964247135.1 uncultured Deinococcales bacterium
CTGAGGTTTAAAAACCTATTTAAAAACCTTGAGGCGCTTTGTAACCAAACACGTCCAACGCCTTCTCGAGCATCAGATCGTGCCCCGATTTCATCAGTTCCTCGAGTTCACCTTTGACCTCGTAATTGGGGGTAATAAAATCTGGCAATGGCGTGCCGTTCGCATGAACCGTGCGAATGTGCGTGATTTCAATCGCGCCCTTGTCGATCAAATCACTGGGAAACGTTCCAGTGTTGGCAATGCCGTAAGTCTTTTCGCCGATCACCACGCCGCGCTTGGCGTACTGCACCGCATCCGCCGCGACTTCCGCGCCCGATGCACTTTCAGCGTTCACCAGCACCGCAATTTGACCACGGAATTTCACAGGTTTATTGATTTTCAGCGCCAAGTACGATTCGGGGTCGCTCGAGTCAAGCCCAAACAACAAACCCGCACGGTAAGAAAATTCCAGGCGCTCATAACGCGTGTTGTACGCCAAGGTCACATCCGGCACAAAGGCGCTGACCCCTGCCACGGTTTCGGTCACCAAACCACCAGGATTGTCACGCAGGTCAACAATCACCGTTTGAATGTTGTAAGAGATGGCTTGAGCAAACAAATCATGCAATTTTTGCGCTGTGCCGCGCGTGTTGAACGACGGCAGGTCGAGTACCGCCACGCCCGCAGGTAAATTTGGCACCCGAACCCAGTATGGCAATTCGCCCGCCGAAAAATTCTTGCCCTGCATCGACAGCTCGAGCGGTTTGCCCGCCCGCAAAATGGAGAGCGCAAACGGTTTCCCACTGCGCACAAAACCCGTCAGAAACGCCCGACTGGCGGTTTCTTGTTTGATAAATTCGGCACTTTTGGGATCAAGTTTTTCATCGACGCTC
Source organism: uncultured Deinococcales bacterium (assembly GCA_964247135.1). GTDB lineage: Bacteria > Deinococcota > Deinococci > Deinococcales > JAAFIG01 > JANXTZ01. Next base: position 873 of record CAXTTL010000052.1, read on the forward strand.
GGAAAGGGTTGCTTGTCGATGGCGGTCAAACGATCACCGCGCAACAAACCAGCCTCGAACGCCGGACCGCCGCTGACGACTTTTTCGATCACATAATCGCTCGAGCCGGCGATACGGTTGTACTGAATGCCGATTCTTAAGGTGCTCGAGACTTGCCCCGACTGCTCTTGCTGGGTTTGCTGGTACTCTTCGGGCGTGAGGTAATACGTGTGACCGTCGCCAAGTTCGTCAATCATCTGATTGATGATTTCCCTGGCGACCGCAAAATCGCAAGTGTCCTTTTTATCGGCGCAAGCTTTCTCGAGCAAGCCCTCGTACTTTTTGATGTGCGCCGCCAAATCCACTTTGGAAAAGCCGTTGTAATTGATTTGCAAATAAATTTTCACCTGATGAAACAAATCCGTTGCTGGACTGGCAAAAGCCGTACTACCAAACAACACCGCAAACGCCACCAACAACCATTTTGCTTTCATTTTCATGAAAGCAGTTTACAACCAAAACCAAAAAAACAATGCCCAAATCATGACCAAAAAACAACCGTTAAAACTCGAGCAGTAATAGCCAGAAAACCAGATTTCTGGTAAACTGCAATCATGACCAGCCCAAGCAAACAAAAAGTCACCATCAACCTGCCAAACGACGTGGTTCGCGCCTACCGCCTTGCCGCTGTACGCCAAGGCGTTCCAGATCAAACCATCATCGAACAAGCCGTGCGGCAATACTTGGGCTTAAACGACCTCGAGCGTTTACAAAATGCGTTCGCGCACCTGGCGTTAACCGAAACCGATGCCGACCAACTGGCAGTTGAAATGGTCAAAGAAACCAGAAAAGCCCGTCGTAAAGCATGAAAGTTGTGCTTGACACCAGCGTTTACATTGCAGGTTTTCTGAATCCAAAAGGCGGCAGTGGTGAAACATTGCGCTTATGGCGCGAAGAAGCCTTGTTTGAAGTCATCGCCAGCGAACAACTTTTTGATGAGTTGCTCGAGACACTGCAAAAACCCAGATTGCAAGGGCAATTTCAGGAGAACGATCCCGAACGCGCCCTGGAAAGTTTCAAACGAACCGCCATCCTGCTGCCAGACCCGCCCAACCCACCCCAAGCCACCCGTGACCAAGACGACGATTACCTGGTCAGCTTAAGCATCTCGAGTGACGCCGATGCACTGGTGACACTGGACAATGATTTGCTGGTGTTGGAACGCCTTGAACGCCACGATGGAAAACGTATTCCCATTGTGCGTCCTGGCGATTTGCTGGGCTGGTTGCGTGAGGCAGGTTTGAGGTAGTTTCTTCTCGAGTTTCAAGACCAGATTGCCCTTCCAAAACCGTCACTCGAGCATTTTTTGACTCACCACGTTTGAACGCAACTGCTTCTTGCAAGCCTTGCAAAATACCATTCACCACTTCATCACGACTCGAGGTTTGGCTGATGATGCCATTGTGCGGCGCGAGTCAAACGAAAAGAATGGCAACCCGAAAAAGGTTGCCATCAAAAACTCGAGCTTTAAAAACTACTGCAAGTTCGCGTTGTTCTGTTGCACCATCTGAATATTACCCGAAACTTTTTGGAGCACCGAATCCATGAGGCTCGAGCCTGTGAAATCTGGCAGCGGCGCGAGGTCGTAACTGCTGACGAGTGCGCTGGCTTTTGCCCCGAAATACTCGAGGGCTTTTTGCAAGAGTTGATCGACGCCAGTGTTGAACAAATTAAATTCGGCATTTGGTGTGACGATATCGGGTTTGACGCTCGAGGGCAGCGGTGTGCCGTCCGTCCAGAAGGCGCGAACGGTTGGGAAGGCTGCCGAACCACCGTTGATCAAACCAAATCGGGCGGTGTTGGTATTGCCAATGCCCAGCGTTTCTTCGCCAATAATTGGACCACGCTTGACTTTTTGGATGCCGCTGGCAAAGTATTCGCAGGCGGAGGCGCATCCATTGTTGACCAACATGGCGATTGGTCCTTTGAACAGTGCAGGATTATCGAGTTTCTGACTGCCAAGTTCGACGCCTTGGAGATTGGACACCGAGTATGTGCCATTGGAATACCGTTCTTCAGTGGTGCGTTGCTCTGCGTTGTAACGTGGTACACGGCGGATCGGTGCAGGAGTTTCAACAAAAGCCCCAACCGCTTTCAAGCTTTCGGCGCCCAAGCCACCGCCATTGTCGCGTTGTTCAATCACAATCGCTTTGACATTTTTAGCAATGGCTTCGTTGACCAACGCATGAACTTTTGCAGCCTGCCCCTCGAGAAACCAAGTCCGAATGGTCAGAATGCCGATGCCGTCCGAACGTAGCGAGAGCGTCGGGAAATCCGCCGTTTTGATAATCGCACCAGTGACCACAATATCGAGCTTTTGGCGCTCTGGACCGCGTACAATCTTCATGGTGACGGGTTGCAAGGCGCGAACGAGTTTGGTGAAAGCAGCCTGTTGATCGCTGGCGGCTTTGGCGTCGGTAGCACTGGCAAAAAGCACATCGTTAAAACCGACCCAACGATCCCCAATTTTTAGACCTGCCGCCTCGGCTGGCGAACCAGGCACAACATTGGCAATCAGTCGATCAAAAATTTGTTTGCTGGTCAAATTGCCCTGATCGTCACGTTCGCAAACCCCCGTCGGCGTATCGCAAAAGCCTCGAGAGGTAATGCCGATCCGTGGTACTGGAGAAGTTCCACCCCCACCGATGCTCGAGTTTTCCTCGGCGACGGCGGCGGCTGTCAAATAATACGCGTGTGGGTCATTGAGGTCATCTTCCATTTGCGCGATGATCGGTTCAGCTTTTTCGTAAGCACAATTGTCTTTGTCGTCCGCGCAGGCTTTATCGAGCAAGGGCTGGTACTTTGCCGTGTGCTCTTTCATGTTCACAGGGTTTGGACCAAAGTATTGCGTCTCGAGGTAAAACGTGGCTTGGTCAAACAAATCTTGGGCTGGGCTGGCAAACGCCAAGCTCGAGCCTGCAAAAATTGCGGCAAGCACTAAAACAACACGCGATTTCATTTATTTCACCCCCAAAATCAAATAGGCTTTCTCGAGCGCTGGGTCTTTACCCGCCGCCAAGGCACTCAGGTCTTCTGGGACGCTGACATCTGGCGTGACCGCCATTGGAAATGGTGTGCCGTTCAACGCCACAATACGGTCGTTGGAAACGTTGATGAACAAGCCGTTTGCCAGTGCCGTACCGCCAACGTCAAAATCCAGGCTCGGCAGTCCGCCGCTAACGCCACCCGCCCCTGCGGTCAGGTCGCCCACGATTTGGGCACGTTTGGCATTTTGCAGCAGTTGCGCGACAATTTCACCGCCGTGAACGGTGTATTTGTTGACCAACACGACCAGATTGCCCTTCCAAAGTTGGGGCTTGTCGAGTTGTCCGACTGGGCTTTTGTTGCCCGCCTCGTCCTCGCGCACGATTTGGTTGGCTTGCACGGTAAAGGTCCTGGAGCTTTTGAAAAAACGGTTCTGGTATTTCAGACCGACGCTTTCCATGAACGCCCTGGCGGTCAGCATGGCTTCGCTGTCAAAACCCGTTCCAGAATCGCGCAGGTCGAGCACCACATTTTTTAAGCTGTCGTTGTTGGCTTTGCGAACCAGGGTGTGGACGCGGCTGGCAACATTGTCGCCCCAGTAAAAATCTTGAACGTGAATGACCATCGTGTTCTTGGGGGCATTTGGCACGGCAAATGGTCTGGACACCTCTTCGACCACGGCTGGCGTAACATCAATTTTCTGGGCTGCGCCCGCACGATCAATCTCGAGCGTGATCGGTTTGGCATCGAGTTCCGCAGCCGTTAATGCCTCGAGCGTGGCGGGTTTGCCATTGATGGTTTTGATGACATCGCCGCGTTGCACGCCAGCCAGGCTGGCAGGTTCGCCGTTGTTGGCTCGAGCCACCAGCAGTCCGCCCGTGTACGCCCTGGTTTGTACGCCGATGACGGGATTGGGGCTGCCTTTGCCCGAGGTGAAACGGTCAAAGTCGCTGTTGATGAGTTCGACAAAAGGGTCTTTGAGGTCGGCAATAATTTTTTGAATCACTGGCACGGCTTTTTCATAACCACATTTGGCGTCGGTGCCGCAAGCCTGATCGAGTTGCGGTTGGTAGGCTTTGCGCAAATCGCGGAAGTTGGCGACCTTGGCGGGACCCGAGTAATAAAACCCGACGTAAAACGTTGCCTGATCGAACAAATCCTGGGCTGGTGATGCAAACGCAGCCCCAAAAACGCTGGTGGTTGCCGTCGCAAGTGCCAAAAGAACAGCTTTCTTTCGCATGTTGACTCCTTTTAAAATGTACACATTCAGGATAACTCGAGTTTTGGTTTTCAGAAAGTGATTTTGGTTTAGGTATCTCGAGCAGAACACTCATCCTCATGACGATTTTGTGCCAGAATACTGAGCGATGCCTGAGTTTAGCGTCGGCGTTTTCTGGGCATAAAACCAGAACCCATATCGGGCGCGACACCATCGGCAATCAGATGCAACCACTGAGAAAGGTAATAACCCGCCGCCAACGCCAAAAGCGTGTTTCTGGCAACTTCGGGTTTGCGCCAAAAATTTTTGAACGACATCAGCAAATCAAACACAGGACCCCTGGTCACACCCTCGAGCTTAAAGTGAAGTATTGGATCGCGCAGAAAATACACGGGCAACGCCAGCAGCAACGCCAAATACACCAATCGTGTCAGTGGACCGACCAACCACGAATGGCTGATCCCACGGTGGCTGAAGACCCAACCGTAAGGCACCCACAAAAAACCCAACCAGCCCCAATTGTTCTTGATCGAGACGTGCTGCTCGGCTAAATCCAAATCTGGAGATAATAAAAACGTTCCCGCCACAAACGCCCCCGCGAACGCCAGCACCGCACCAGGCTCGAGCCTCAAGAAGTGATGGGTGTGCGCGTAACTGTAGCCGGTGGCAACCGCCAGCAAACTGAGCGTGTTGATGGCATTGTGAACTTTACCGGACGGCATAACTCGAGATTATCACGTGTTGGCTCGAGGGTTGCCCCCCTCTCATCCCCGACCCTTCTCTCCTTGGAGAGAAGGGAGATTTATTCTTTTACACGTGTGGCTCGAGGTTTAAATTTGGAGATTCTCGAGCGCCATTCGTGCGGCTGACAACGCGCTCGAGGCACGGTTGAAGGTTGCTTCTGGAAATGCTTGTTTGATGGTTTCCTCGAGCAAGGGTGAAACGTTGAACACGCCGCCAGAAAAAACAATCGGCAGATTCTCGAGTTTAAAACGCATGTTCTTGGCAAGGCTCACCAGGGCATTTGCGGCTTGGGTCAGCACTTCTTGCGCATCGGTGCTGCCTTGATTGACCCCAATCCCCACGATGGGCGCGAGGCTGGCGAGGGCTTGACGTCCACCGCCGTAAGCAAAGCTGCGCACAGCATCCCAATCGCTGCCGCCGATGTGCTCAAAAATAAGTCTCGAGAGAGGGTCTGAAATACCACGCTCGAGCCTGAACAGTGCGAGCTTGAGGGCTTCGCGTCCAATCCAGAAGCCGCCGCCAGCGTCGTCAATCAAAAAGCCGTAACCGCCAGACCGCAGCACGCTGCCATCACGCGCAACATGATAGGCAATCGAACCGGTGCCAGCGTAAACCAGAATGCCGGCACCAGGAGCAAAATTGGCACGGTACGCCAAATCCATGTCGTTGGTCACCTGAATCTTTTCGGGTAAAAGCTCGAGAAGCTCTGCGATCAAAACTTGAAACTCGAGAGCAACTTCTAAACTCAAACCCGTGATTCCAGCCGTGACCGCCGCGATTTGAAACGGTTTGACCCGCGTCAACAATTTCTCGAGGATCGCAAAATTGAACGCTCGAGATTCGGCAGTAAACACATGCCCACTGAAAGGTTCAAAGCTTCCAGTCTCGAGCACCAAACCTTTGGGGTTCATGACCACGAATTTGCTGCTGCTCGCGCCAACATCAATCCCGAGGGCGTTCACAGGCTGTCCGGCACTTCTTTCGCAAAGCGTTTGGTGATGTCCACAGGGCTGGTGATGGCAGTCCCAATGACCACCGCACTCGCGCCAAGCTCGAAGGCGTGACCGACCTCAAACGGTGTCCAAAACCGCCCTTCGGCAATCACTGGCACGCTGACGCTTTGGGCAATCGCCTCGAGCGTCTTGAAATCGGGTCCAACGGTTTTGTTTTTGGCGGTGTACGGCGTGTAACCCGACATGGTGGTGCTGACGTAATCCGCACCCAGTTTTGCCGCCGCCACCGCGTCCAGAATCGTGCTGCAATCGGCAAACACCCGCAAGCCCAATTCGTTCTGAATTCTTGGAATCAATGTTTCGAGCGTTTCATTGTTCGGACGGGGGCGCGGCGTGGCATCAAGCGCGATAATGTCCGCTCCCGCATCGGCAAGCACCCGAGCGCTCTCGAAGGTTGGGGTGATATAAACCTCGAAGCCCTCAGTCCAGAGTTTGTTGAGACCAATGATCGGTGCGTTGGTGACTTCACGAATGGCTTTAATGTCCTCCGCACCATTGGCACGGATTGCAGCGGCGCCACCCATCAGCGCCGACAATGCCATCGCCCGCATGAAGGTTGGTCCACGCATGGGATTGTCGTCATAAGCCTGACAGGAAACAATCAAGCACGGGAAAACGAGTGGACGCGCATCGGAAATCGAAGAGATCGACATGTTAACGCATTTAGATTACCGCATTCGGCTCGAGCAGATGAAGAGGCAAACTCAGGTTCAAGCCTCGAGAAGCCTTGAATCGTCAATGAAGTTTAATCAACCGTTCGTATTCGTTGTGCAAACCAATCCAAAACCAAAGAAACCCAGTTGGCACTTTAAGCGCCAAAGCACGGTACGAATCATTGATCCGAACCGACCAGAGTTGCTTTCCAACTTCTTTAAAATGCAATGATGGATGGCTCGGGTTTTGCTCGAGCAAAGCGTGTTGCTTATCGGCAAGTTGTTGAATCTCGAGCGGCAAATCATGGAAACAAACCCAGAAACGAGCTGTGGTTTGATGACTCACCGTTTTGACACACGTCCAGCCGAGTAATCCTCGAGCGCCTCCGCCATCAAATCATCGAGCAAGCCGGCATCGACATCACGCTCGAGTTGCGCATCCCATTCGTCTTGGGTCACAGAAGTATTTTTTAAATTTTGAATTTCCTCGAGAAGGCGCACCGCAATCTGATTTTGTTGCGTTTCGGACAACGCGTTCAAGGATTCAATCGCTTGTTGTAGCACTTGCGTCATGGGAAAATGCTAGCACAACTTTGTGAACCTACAACCGCAACCCCCCTGCCAAACTCGAGAATTCTTCGGGCGTGCTGGCATGACACAGCAAACCAATGAAAGGCAGTGCCGCCTGCATTCCTCGAGCGGTAGGTTTAAATTCTGGATGCGCCGCCAGAGGGTTCAGCCAAACCACGCCCGCGCTGCGGCGTTTGATTTCCTTCATCGCATTCTCGAGCACGTCCACCTCGCCAACGTCCAAACCGTCGCTCGAGATGATGACCACGGTATCTGGCGTCAAAACCCTGCTGGCGTGTTCACGCACAAAAATCCGCAAGCTCTCCCCTATGCGCGTACCACCGCCCCAGGCTTTGGACAGGTTGTTCAACTCGAGCTTGGAGCGTTCTTGCGCGAGTCCGCGCAAATCCCTTGTGACATCTTTGAGTTCGGTGGAGAACGTGAAAACATCGACCCGCCGCGACCGTTGCGCCAAAGCGAATGCAAATTGCAAGACCGCATTGCTCGACTCGAGCATCGAACGGCTGCCGTCGAGCAGCACCACAATGCGCGGATTGCGATGCGGATGCCCCAACCAACGCGGATGCAGCGCATCGCCGCCCGTAGACAAACTCGAGCGCATGGTGCGCCTGAAATCAAACCTCGAGCCTTTTGGCAGGGTTCGCCATTTTCTCGAGCGTCCAAGTTTTAACTGGTTCACCAATTCGCTGGCGGCGCGAAGCATGGGTTCCAAACCGTCGCGCTTGATCTCGAGAACACTGGTTTCCGCCGAGGCAAGGCTGTACTTTGCCCGCATCACCATGTCGGTTTGCTCGGCGTTTTCATCGTCCTCCTCGGGCGTTTGGCGCTTGGATTCACCCTCAAAATCCTCATCGTCTTGCTCGTTATCGCTCGAGTTGTCCTTCACTTTCTCATCCGATTTGTTCTTGGCTTCTTCAGCTTTTTGATTGTTCGGACGCTGCGGACGGTCAGGCTCGAGCGGCGGTTGATTTTCTTGCGGCACACCCAACGGTTTCGGGAAGAAAAAATTCTTGAACGCCCGATCAAAAACCTCCACATCCTCGAGTTTTGCGCACAGCACCAAGCGCAGGGCATCCCGCGCCCTGGAAAGGCTCGAGATGCCAAGCAACTCAAACGCCCGAAGTGCGTCTCTGACCTCGGCGGGACCCAATTTAAAATCATGCTCGAGCCGCAACACCTCGCAAAAACCAAGGATGTTCTCGGGCAGGCTGGCGGCTGGGTAATAAGAATGTGCCATTACGACCCACCCTCATCCCCAACCCTTCTCCCGCCGTGCGGGAGAAGGGAGCTTAAGTTCTTTACACGTGTGGCTCGAGATTCTGGCTTTTTTCGAGTGCGTAGAAGAAAACAACTGAGCACAGTAACGTAATTCTTATCGAACGGTGACATTGCCATAACCAAAATCAGTCTCGAGGTCATTGGTGCGGCTGCCAATGGCTTCGTTCCAAATTGGCGAAAGTCGGTCTATTTTGTTCTCGAGCAATGCCCAATCTTCGCGGGCTTTGAGGATGCAGCCACGGGTTTGCTCGAGGGTGTGCTTGTCGAGCGCCTCGCGGTGCAAGCTCATGAGTGCCAAGCCCCAGTCGAGGGTTTCGGCAACGCCTGGAACTTTGTGAAACGGCATGGCGCGAAGTTCAACCATGACTTGGGCAATCTGAGTGGCGAGACGCTCGGAGATTCCTGGAAGTCGGGCATGAAGAATCTTTTTTTCTTGCTCGAGGTTGGGGTAACTTTGCCACAGGTACAAGCAGCGCCGCCGCAGCGCGTCCGAGAGTTCGCGGCTGCGGTTGGAGGTCAGACTCACAAACGGACGGTGCTTGGCTTTGATCGTGCCGAGTTCTGGGATGGTGATTTGAAACTCAGCCAGAAGCTCGAGCAAGAAGGCTTCAAAGGCTTCATCGGCGCGGTCAACCTCGTCGATCAAGAGCACACACGGTTTGTCCTGCGTGATCGCCTCGAGCAGCGGACGTTTTAACAAAAATTGATCGGAGAAAATTTGAGATTCTCGAGCTTCCAGCGTACTCGAATCATTTTCAGTCAACCGAATTCGCAGCATTTGCTTGGGGTAATTCCACTCGTACAACGCACTGCTCGAGTCCAGACCCTCGTAGCACTGCAAGCGAATCAATTTCGTCTCGAGCGCATCGGCGAGCACCTTGGCGCTTTCGGTTTTGCCGACCCCCGCAGGACCTTCGATCAGAAGCGGTTTTTGAATCGCCATTACAAGTTGCAACGCCGTGGCGAACTCGTCCGATGTCACATAACCCAATGCTTGAAAACGATCCTTTAAACTTGCAAAATCCATCACGAAGACACCACGTTTTGTGGCTCGAGGTACGCGCTGGGGTTTTTCAAAAAACGCCGTTTGCAATTCGGGCAAGAAAAATAGTACGTCACACCCTCGAGTTCGGTGAAATGCACGGCGCTCGCAATCTCGATTTCTTCGGCATCCACGGGGGACAGGGCGAAACCTGGACGCTCGAGGGACAAACCGAAGACGGTTGAACTTTTGTTTTGAAGCTCGAGATTTTCAGGTGGATTTTGTGTGGCGGCAATGTCGCGTAGGGGCGCATGGCTATGTGCCCCTACAGGGTCAACGGCGTTTGTTTCGCTCGAGACATTTTGGTTTTTCGCACGGTGGGCATCCGCATTGTACCCGCTCGAGTTCGTGAACATCGGCGTGTCCGAATCCCTGGCGGCAATGATTTCGGCAAGGATTGAAACGGCAACCTCGGACGGTGTTTTGGCGTTGATGTCCAAACCAATCGGGTTGCGAATTTTTGCGGTCAGGCTGGCATCCATCCCTTGAAGCTCGAGCAATTCGCGCACTGTCACGGCGCGTTTTCGGCTGGCGAGCAAACCGACAAAACCGACGTTGAAATTGAGCAGCAACTCGAGCGCGGGTTCGTCGTAATGTCCTTGCGAGGCGACGACCGCCGCCATCGAACCCAGGGTGTTTTCGGGTAATGACTCGAGATAAGCGTTCAAATCTTGGAGCGCCACGAGTTTGCAGGGTGCAGCCTCGAGATCGCGCAATTCCTCGCGGGTGACGACACGCACCACCTCATACTCGAGCATTCCACTTAAGGCGGCGACGGCTTGCGCGACGGGCGTGAAACCCGCCACCAGCAGCACTCGAGCGCGGGTGTGCGGCTCGAGGTAGACATCGGCTGCACCTTCGGAGGCGCAAGTCATGGGCACAACAATGCTTTCGGCATCGGCGGCGTGTTGCAAAGTCTCGAGGGTGGCATCAGGGCGAATCAAAACCAGCCTGGGTTTGCCCAAACGCAACGCCTCGAGCGCCTGTTTGCGCACGATTTCCCGAGAGCATGAACCACCGACAAAACCTTCCATGCGACCATCGGCAAAAATGATGGCTCGGTCGCCAATGTGCGAGCTGACCGGAGCGCGTCTCGAGACGACGGTGGCGGTCGTGAACGATTCGCCGTCACGTTTGAGTTGAGAAACCTGTTCAAAAAATTGCGAATTCATGCAAACCTCGAGGGAGCTGTCCGTTCAAGCGGCGGATTGAAAACGTTGATCTTTAAGCACAACGGACGTTTCGATTTGTCGTTCAGGAATGTTCCAAAAAGTTTTGAGCAAGCGATTTTTTTCTTCCTCTGACACTTGGGTAAATCCGTGCTTTTCGTAAAAACGGATCGCCCAATCCGCCGCCTTCCAGGTTCCAATCAGAATCGGTTTCTGCGAACTGTCCACCAATTCCCGAAGCAGGATGCCTCCGATGCCGCCGCCCCTGCGCTTGGTGCCGACGTAGGCGTGCCGAATCAAATTGACCTCACCTTTGTCCTGAATACCCATGACACCAACAATTTCGTCGTTCTCGAGGAAGCAGGTGAAGCGCACTCCATCGGCGATTTGTCCCTCGAGTTCGGTTTGCGGCATGTACGGTTCATGCCAACGGTCTGCCGGAATGATGCCTTTGTAGGCTTGGGCAGCATCGTTGATGATCTCGTAAATGCGTTGAACATCTTCTTGTGTTGCGTTGCGAACCATTGTTAACCTCCTCGAGAAGCTAATGAAAACCGTAATCAAATGCTTTGTTGCCGCGTTCGCCGTGTACCTGGGCGTTGAACGAAATGATGATCCGGTCTTTGTCACCATCGTAAGGCAAAGCTTTGTGATTTAACCACGACGGAAACACAATTAACGTCCCCGCTTCGGGGGTCACATCGACATTGCTGTCTTGCAAGTAGGCGTTGCCCATGTCCATGTGCGCCCCACCGAGCAAACCCAATTGATGCCCATAAAACCGGGTAATACCGTTGCTCGAGCCAAGATTTGGGTGCATTATTCGTTTCTCGAGTTCGTCAATTTGCACGTAATACACGCCCGACCACGAGCAATTGCCGTGGTTGTGAATGTCATGAAAACCGTAACGGTTGGTGATCTGAAACCACGCGCCGACAATCTGCATTTGCAATTTGCTCGCACCACTGGCTTTCCAGATCGGGGCGTTCATGGCTTGCGCGATTTCAAACACACTTTGTGAAACAAAACCAAACACCGCCTCGAGTGCTTCAGATTGAAAACGCTCGAGAATGTCATCCGAACTCGAGAACATGTTCGCAGTGCTGCCCGAAGCGTCACGGTGCGCGTAAAAAAGTTTGACCAATTCCGCGTTCGCCGCCTCGTGACCCGCGAACGAACGCCGCAAGAGTGGTGTCGCCCAAAGTTGTTGAATGCCGTCTGTGTTCATGGTTTCCTCGAGCCTTGCATCACTTAAATTCTAAAAAATCTCGAGCAAGCAGCACTCGAGATTCCTGGCATGGCTCGAGTTGGTAGGGTGCGCCATGCGCACCCTACGGGTTTCTCGAGGTTTAATTTCCTGCCATGCGGGTTTTGACGTTGGCAAATGTTGCCGAAATCAGTTTTTGCGCCTGACCATCGAGCACCCGTCCGCCAACCGTGGCAATCGGTCCGCGCATGGTTGCCGAACCGTTCCAGTCGAGCGTGGTGGTGCTGTCGCCGTTGTCTTTCAGGTCTGCGCCAGCCAGCAAATCCACCGCGCTGCCAAAGCCACCGCCCGAAATTTTGACGTTCATGCGTTCACCGTCGGCTTGCGGGTCGAGGGTGATCTTAAATTTGAAGTTGCCACGCACCATGCCAAGCCCGACGCTGACAATGGCATCGAAGTTTTTATCGTCATGAACAATGACTTCTTTGACATCGGGAAGGCATGAAGCAACCTTTTGCGGGTCGTTGATGAATGCCCAAACTGCTGCTTTGGTCAGTGGCACTTGTTCTTGTCCGTTGTATTGAAGGTTCATTGTTGCTCCTGTGTTTCTAGATTTTGGATTTTTGAATCTCGAGTCTTTGATACACCAAAACCAACAATTGCTTGGTCTGCCCTCATCCCCAACCCTTCTCCCGCATGACGGGAGAAGGGAGTTTTAGTCCTACTTTGTGTCGCTCGAGGTGTCCTGTCCTTCTCCCTGCGGGAGAAGCGACCATGCCCGCCAGGTGCGTTTTATGGTCAAGAAGGTGGCGCGTAGCGCCGAATGAGGGCTTCGGGTTCAATCAATTGATTCCATTGGTCTACGAATGCGTCTTCTCGAGGCTCGAGATTTAATCTGCGGCGTGGGCTTCGGCTGCACGAATCGCTGCCCACACTTTTTCGCGGGTGAGTGGCATGTCAATGTGGCGCACGCCAAGCGGTGAGAGCGCGTCAATCACGGCGTTCACGAACGCGGCTGGACTGCCGACGTTTGGGCTTTCACCCACAGATTTCGCGCCGATGGGATGGTGCGGGCTTGGGGTGACGGTGTGACCCGTTTCCCAGTGCGGACTCTCGAGGCTGGTTGGCACGAGATAATCGGTGAAGTTGGTGGCGAGGTTGTTGCCTGCCTCATCGTAAGCAATTTCTTGCATGAAAGCAATCGCAAAGCCTTCGGTTAAACCACCGTGAACTTGTCCTTCGACGATCATTGGGTTGATGATCGTGCCAGCGTCGTCGATGGCGAGGAAGCGACGGACTTTGGTCTCGCCCGTGTCACGGTCAACGTCCACCACGGCAACATATGTGCCGTGCGGGAAGACCATGTTCGGTGGGTCGTAGTACAGCGTTGCCTCGAGTCCTGGCTCAATATCCCCAGGGTTGGTGTAGGCGGCGAAAGCAATTTCTTTCATGGTGATGCTTTTGCCTGGTGCGCCCATGACTTGGAATTTGTAATCTTTCCACTCGAGGTCGCGTTCGTCCACCTCGAGCACGTGCGCGGCGAACTTGCGGGCTTTCTCACGGATTTTGCGGGCTGCCAGTGCCAGAGCGCCACCTGCAACGGGGGTGCTGCGGCTGGCATACGTGCCCAAGCCATAAGGCGCAGTATCGGTGTCGCCCTCCTCAACCAGGAAGTTTTGCGGGTCAAGCCCGAGTTCTTCGGCAACAATTTGCGCCCAAGTGGTTTCGTGACCCTGCCCTTGGGATTTTGTGCCTGTGCGAATGATGCCCGCGCCCGACGGGTGAATACGGATTTCTGCGCCGTCAAACATCTTGATGCCGAGGATGTCAAAGTGCTTGCTTGGACCCGCGCCCGTGACTTCGGTGAAGGTGCTGATGCCAATGCCCATCAGTTCGCCCTTGGCGCGTTTTTCGACTTGTTCTGCCAAAAGTTCTTTATAACCAATTCGCTCGAGCGCCACGTCCATCGTGTGCTCGTAATCGCCGCTGTCATAAGTAAAATTGAGCGGTGATTTGTAGGGGAACTGCTCTTTTTTAATAAAGTTCATGCGGCGCAATTCGGTGGGGTCCATCTTCAGTTCGTCGGCAACAATGTCCATCGCGCGTTCGATCAGGTAGCTGGCTTCGGTCACGCGGAAGCTGCAACGGTACGCCACGCCACCAGGTTGCTTGTTGGTGAAGTACGCGTCCAAATTGGCATACGCCACAGGAAAGTCGTAAGACCCAGAAACAATGCCGAACATGCCAGCAGGGTACTTGCTCGGGTCGGCGGCGGCATCGAACGCACCGTGATCGGCAACCGTATTCACTTTAAGCGCGGTCAGTTTGCCGTCTTTGCTCGCGCCAATTTCGATGTCCATGTGGTAATCGCGGGCGAAGCTCGAGGTCAGGTTTTCGGTGCGGGTCTCAATCCATTTGACGGGGCGCTTCAAGACCAACGCGCCAGCAATCGCGCAAACATAACCTGGGTAAACTGGCACTTTGTTGCCAAAACCGCCGCCCAAATCTGGCGAAATAACATGAATTTTGTCTTCTGGAATGCCGAGCACCAAGAACAACGCCGTGCGGTAGACGTGCGGCGCTTGCGAGGTCACGTAAAATTGAAGGCGTCCCATCGTGTCAAACTCGGCGATGCAGCCGCAAGGCTCGAGCGGCGCAGCATGAACGCGTGGGAAAACCACGTGTTGTTTGACCACGTGATCGCTTGCTGCAAGCGCGGCATCGGTGGCGCTCGAGTCGCCCACGTTCCAGTTGTAAATGTGGTTGGTTTTGCTCTCGCGGTCGGCGCGCAAAATCACGTCGTCTTTCATGGCTTTGTACGGGTCGGCAACCACCTCGAGCGGTTCGTAATCGACCTCGACCAGTTCTGCCATGTCGTAGGCGGCTTCTCGGGTTTCGGCGTAACAGGCGGCAACCTCTTGGTATTGGTACAAGACCTTGCCTTCTGCCAGCACCATTTGCTTGTCCAGACCGTGAAAGGTCGGCAACCAGTTGACCTTGTAGGCGTTCAGTTCCGTGCTGGTGACGACAGCCACGGCGCCCTCGACTTTCATTGCGGCGCTCGAGTCGATACTCTTGATGTTGGCGTGCGGGTACGGGCTGTGCACCAGCGCCATGTACAACTGCCCCTTGAGGTTGATGTCGTCAATATAATTGCCTTTGCCTTGCAAGAAACGCGGGTCTTCTTTGCGTTTCATGCTTTTGCCCATCGCAAATTTTTCGGTTGTTGGTGCGGTCATTAGCGGTGTCCTCCTAAAGTGATGATGCGGCTCGAGGGTTGAATAACGAATCTCGAGTGTTTAATCGTCTGCGGCGGCTGGGATGGCTTGGCTCATCACGCCTGCGGCTTGTTGGATGGATTTGACGATGTTGTTGTAGCCCGTGCAACGGCAGAGGTTGCCGCTCAAACCCTCGCGGATTTCGTGTTCGGTTGGGTTGGGGTTGTGCTTTAAGAGGGCAACGCTGGTCATCAGCATCCCTGGGGTACAGTAACCGCATTGCAAACCGTGCTGATCCCAGAAGGCTTGTTGCAGTGGGTGCAATGCCCCACCTGGCGCGAGCGATTCGACGGTGGTGACTTCGTGACCGTGCGCCATCGCGGCGAACATGGTGCAGGATTTCACGGGTTTATCGCCGTCCAACAAGACTGTACAAACGCCGCAACTCGAGGAGTCACAACCGACGTGCGTACCGGTCAAACCCGCTTGCTCACGGATAAAATGCACCAGCAAGGTTCGAGATTCGACGGTGGCGGTGACTTGCTTGCCGTTGATTTTAATGCTGACCGGAATCTCGTTCATGCGTTCACCCCAAGACGTTGTAAAGCCTCACGAATGCCACGACCCACCAGCACTCGGGTCATGTCTTTCTTGTATTCGGCGCTGCCGCGTTGATCGGCGTTTGGACTGGCAATTTTCGGCGCTTCGGCGGCGGCGGCTTTGATCAACTCGAGGGTCGGTTTTTGCCCAACCAACATGGCTTCGGCTGCCGCGACGCGCATGGCAATTGGTCCTGCGGCGGTGATCGCAATGCCCGCTTGGCGAATCGTGCCATCAGCATTCAGGCTGATTTGCACGGCTGCGGCGCAAGTCGCGTAATCGCCAACTTTACGTTCAATCTTTTGGTAGCTGCCTTGGGTGTGCGCGTCGGGAATTGGGATTTTCAACTCGAGCGCCATCTCCCCTTCTTCAACGGCGGTCGTGTACGAATCGACCAAGAATTCATCAATGGGGACTTCACGCAAACCATTCTTGCCGCGCACGACCACCACGGCTCGAGAAGCGAGGCTGGTTGCCGTCCAGTCTCCCGCTGGATCGTTGTGACAGACGCTGCCAACGACCGTGCCCATGTGGCGAACAATCGGGTCGGCAACGACTTTGGAAACCGCCGTAATCAAGCTGTAACGCTCGAGAATCCAGGGTGCAAACTCGAGTGCGGCATCGCGGGTGGTTGCGCCAATGCGCAAGAAACCGTTCTCCTCTTTGAGATACTCGAGGTCTTTGATCGGGTTGATGTCCACCAGAACCGCTGGTCGGGCGAGGCGATAACGCATCGCGGGAATCAGGCTTTGCCCACCTGCCAGAACGCGTCCGTCAAAACCATGCTGTTGCAGGGCGGCAAACGCTTCGTCGGTGGTGTGGGCGCGAACGTACTCGAAACTGGCTGGGAACATTAACCACGCTCCTGAAAATAATTTCGTAACCTCCCAGATTTGGGCGGGGAAGGCTCGAGTTTGGTAGAACAGTTTTGATACTAACGCAATTGAAACAAGAAAAGCAATGCGGTTTGTATCGTGAATTACAGCATAGAGTAACCCTGTCATGTCCACATGAAGTCGCTGTGAAATGCTCGGTTCGCAAGCTTCAAGGTTAAACTCATGGCATGAACCCCAAAGTCACCGCCGTCGTCATGGCAGCCGGCGCCTCCAGTCGAATGGGCGTCCATAAACTCTTGCTCGAGCTTGATGGCGAGAGCTTGGTGCGCCGCGTGGTGCGGCAGATTCTCGAGGTACAAGGTTTTTTTGAGGTGCTGGTCGTGACCGGACGCGAACCCGAAAACATTCAAGCCGCACTCGAGGGGCTTAACGTGCGGTTCGTGCAAAATGACGCCTATCTCGAGGGGATTGGCACTTCATTCAGGGCTGCCGTCAGTGTGCTCGAGCCTGACATTCACGGCGCAATGTTCGCGCTGGCAGATCAAGTTTTTGTCAGCACTGACTTGTACCAAAAATTACTCGAGGCTTTTAAACATGCCTACCTCGAGCAACCCTGCATCGTTGCCGCAGAATACCCAACCGGTGAAGGCTTGGTGATTGCACCGCCGCACATTTTCAGCCAGCACTTTTTTGAAGTGATCGGCACGCAAGGGCACGGCGCAAAACCTTTAATCCAAAAGAATAAGACGCAAACAACCTTGCTCGAGTTTCCCGAAACAGCCTTGTTTGACATTGACGAACCCAGCGATCTCGAGAAAGCCAGATTGATGTTGGACAGGTAGGAGTGGATTTTTAATAAATGCTGCCACCATACTCGAGTTTTGCGTTGTTGTTTAAAGCCCACGCCTCAACCTGACGTTTGAAATCATCAAAATCAAATCCAGGGAATTTTGCATCCCAGACGTTTTTATCGGGAATACAAACCGTCAATATGCCCATTGGGAGGTCTAAAATAAATTCCCCCATTGGACCGGAACAAACCAATTCTTCTTTCCAGCGAGCCTGAAACTTGTACATGAATTTTCCTTCTGGCTCGAGAATTTTTAAAGCTCGAGACACCATTTAAACCGTGTAGCGCTTGTTCCAACTTTCTGGAAAGCTCAATTTGTTGCCATAGACGAATCGAATCAATTGTCCATGATGCTGCACCTCATGTTCGAGCAGCGCAAACGCAAGGTCAATTTGCGCATCGCTGAAATTCGTAAAATCAATTTTGCTAAGTTGCTTGCGCGTCGCTTCCAGAGCCTCGAGTACCGATTCTTTCACGTGTGGCGTTTTCAGGCTGCACGAAAACCCCTGCCAACCACCAGCCTCGAGCGCCCTGAGATAACTCTCTCGAGCGCCAACAACGCACCAAAGCTGCCCCGAGATTTGATTGGAAGGAAGATTGGGCAAGTCCAAAGCCAGGGATTCTTCCTCGAGATGCGCCACAAGGTCGTGCGTGAGTTGGAAGGATTTCTCGAGTTTTGTTTTGAGGTGGTGGTTAATAAGAACCTTCTTTGTGGCTCGAGTGTGGTTTTGGAAGACTCGAGAGAATTGCTGTTAACCTCAATTAGGTTGGAAAACGCTCACGGAGGTCTTGAATGCAACGAACAATTAGCTTCTCCTTGATTCTGGCTTCTTCTTCTGTCATGCGATCATGTTCGGGAGTACCTGGTTCGGCATAACCTACTGGACTGTTCGTAGTCTCAATGAAACCAAAATAGTTAAAAAACTCGATGAGTTCTAAAAGTTCTGTCGGGCGAGTGGTATCCCAGTCTGGTGATAATGTTGGAAGCACTTTCGAGAATACGTGGTTTAGGATTGCTTTTTCAATTGTTCTGCCACTCTCGTAAAGATAGCCTATTGTCTCACGAACAAAGTCAACAGGTGGGTTAATAACTTGCCCTGATTTGACAATGTAGTACTGAAAACGTGGAACATCAACATGTCGAATCACTGCCGCGTGATGTGCAACGGTATGACGAATTAGTGTAAGGTCACGCAAACGAGCATATTCAGAAACTGGTATTGGCTCGAGATTGATGGATTTGCGGAACAGTTTATTTATATCATCAGGATCAATTAAACCTGTTAGATCAGTGTCAAGTCGTTTAAAGGCGTTATCAGGTGTCCTATATATCGGTTGTGATCGAAGTTTTACAAGTTCAGGAAAATGAGCATTGATGTATGTGTTATCCGCCATACGAGCACCAAAATCACGCACGAAGTCTTCAAGAGCGACAACTCCAAGAAAGATAGCCAGTGCTGCCAGTGGCTTCTGAAAGTTAACTGCGTCATCTAAGGCTTCGCGTCTTTGTTTGGTGTCAAGGTCGCCGTCCCCAAAGTCTGGAAGTTGTAATAACTCTTTAGCTTGTGATTGCCGATAGGCAAACAACCCACTGGATGAGTTAGTGCGAATGCCAAAAGTATATTCAATGATAGACGCATCGGGCAGAATCACGGTAGGCGTAAACATGTGTCTCCTTGAAGGCTTAACAAGAGCTATCCACTAAGCAAAACGTAACTCCCTCGAGAAGTGTAAAAAAACTCCCTCGAGAAGTGTAAAAAACCACAAGCTGTTTTTGACTCTAAGAATTCAAGCATTTCATTTCCTCTCGAGTATTTTGACTCCACCACAATACCCATTTCTCGAGTTTCTCACCCCAACAAAAAATTCCAGCTCAAGGCTTCAAACTCGAGCTGGAATTTGCGCTTCAAACCTCTACAGTTGCAATTCTTGGGTTTTTTCGTAAGAATCTAATATGCCCTTTCAAAGATCAAGCGGTATTTTGCTGCATCCCACCTCTTTTCCTGGACGGTTTGGAATCGGTTCACTCGGTAATGAAGCTTACAGTTGGCTGGACTGGCTGGCAAACGCTGGACAGAAACTCTGGCAGATTTTACCGCTTGGACACACAGGTTACGGCGACAGCCCCTACCAAAGCTTCGGGGCTTTTGCGGGCAACCCACTGTTAATCTCGCTCGAGAAACTGCTGGAACAAAACCTGCTCGAAGCATCAAGCCTCGAGAATCCACCGAACTTTAGCCACGATTTGGTCGATTACGGCTGGATTTACATCTGGAAGTGGCAAAAACTCCGCGAGGCGCACAAACGCTTCAAAACCCACGCGAGCGCCAAGCAACTCGAAGATTACCAACAATTCCGAGCCGACAATGCCTCCTGGCTCGAGGATTATGCGCTGTTTATGGCGTGCAAAGACGCGCACGGCGGCAAACCTTGGACCCAGTGGCAGATTAAACTCGTGCACCGCGACCCCGCAACGCTCGAGAAAAACCGCACTGAGCTGGCGGATAGTTTGGATTTGTACGCTTTCACGCAATGGGCTTTTTTCAGTCAATGGTCGGCGGTTCGCGCTTACGCCCATTCCAAAAACATTCAAATCGTCGGGGATATCCCGATTTTTGTTGCGCACGACTCCTCGGACGTTTGGGCAAACCAGCATCTGTTCATGCTCGAGCCTGACGGTTCGCCGGAGGTGGTGGCGGGCGTGCCACCAGATTATTTTTCAGCCACCGGGCAGTTGTGGGGCAACCCGCATTACCGCTGGGATGTCATGGCAAAAGACGGTTTTGCCTGGTGGTTGCAGCGATTCTCTGAAACCTTCAAGCAGGTCGATATTGTGCGGGTCGATCATTTCAGAGGCTTTGACGCCTACTGGGAAGTGCCTGGACAAGCCGAGAACGCCATTGTCGGACGTTGGGTCAAAGCCCCAGGTCATGCGTTGTTTGAAGCCGTCCGAGCCAAGTTTGGCAACCTGGCGATCATTGCCGAAGACTTGGGCGTGATTACCCCGACTGTCGAAAAACTGCGCGACGATTTTAATTTGCCAGGCATGAAAATCTTGCAATTTGCGTTTTACAACAACAACGACGACCCGTTCTTGCCGCACAATTACCAGCACAACTGCGTGGTTTACACCGGCACGCACGACAACGACACCACGCTGGGCTGGTGGGAATCCGAACCTGAACTGACCAAAAACAAAGTCCGCGAGTACCTGCAAAGCGACGGCTCGAGTATCGTCTGGGATTTGATCATTGCCGCTTGGAAGTCAAACGCCGACATGGCACTGACCACCTTGCAAGACTTGCTCGAGTTGCCCACCATCGCCCGCATGAACCTGCCAGGCAGCTTGGGGGGGCGCAACTGGGGCTGGCGTTACTCGAGCGCGGTGCTAAGTGATGCCTTAGCGCAGCGTTTGAGGGCATTGACCGAGGCTTGCAACCGTTGAAGCTCGAGTTTCAGGCTTTAATTGCAGCCTCAAGCTTTTCAAACTCGAGGTGGTCGTAAACAAATTCGGCATATTGCGCAATCTGAATGCTCGAGTCTGGGGCAATTAAAAAATCGGCGGGCATTCGGTAAAAGTTGCTGCCCTCTTCTGGGGTTAAGGCAAAACCGCTCTCGGCAGCTTGCGTGATCATGGCTGGCGTTTCGGGTTTTGCCATTGTCGCGTTGACTTTTTCTTCGCTGCTTTCGACTCCGTACAGTGCATAGAGTTTTGCTTCTGGGTCAGAAATGATTGGGAACGGAGCATCTTGTTTGCCCACATATTGATTGATGCTCGAGCTTGGTGATTCAAAGACCGTGATGATCTCGAGGTGCTGGGCTTGAAGGCTTGGGAATTTTAGGATCAGTTGATGCACCCGCAAGTTGCACATGGCACATGCGCCGTTTCGCAAAAATGAAAGCAATAGCCATTTTCCAGCATAATCTTGAAGTTTGATCGGATTGCCCAAGTGATCTGAGACATGAAAATCTGGGGCAGGTATGCCTGGTTGGATACGCATGATGAACCCTCCTAAAATTGAGTGGGTCGTCTGATCAGAGACTCGAGAATACTAAGCCCACCTGACCAATTTAGTCAAGTAAGCTTACCATCTGTTAGAATCATCATCATGGCAAAACTCAAACGCAACATCCCAATCGCGCAACTCGAGGAATTGCGCCAGCAACCTCAACCCTTTGGACGCTTATTGATTCGTGCCCACCGCGCATTTTTTGCAGCAACAAACGCCAAATTAAGCGCTTTGGGGTATTCCGATTTTGGCAACGCCAAAGGCACGCTGCTGGCACAACTTGACGCAGACGGCACACGTTTGACCACGCTGGCAGAACGGTTGGGCATCACCAAGCAATCGGTCAGCCAACTCGTGACCGACCTCGAGCAAAACGGGTATGTGCAGCGCCTGCCCGACCCCAGCGACAACCGCGCCAGTTTGGTGCGCTTCACCGAACGCGGTTGGCAATTTTGTCAAGATGCCAACCGCGTCAGATTAGAACTCGAGGCTGAATATGAACACGCGCTCGGCAAGGATGCCATGCAAAACTTGCGTGGCTTGCTCGAGAAATTTCTCGAGCAAGCCAATTAAAACTTATTTCTGCCCATCCAAATCGAGGTTTAACTCGAGCACGTTCACCCGCGCCTGTCCCAAAGCCCCGAAGGTCGCAGCTTGGGTATGGCGTGCGACGGCATCCCGCACCGCCGCCTCGCTGATGCCTCGAGCGCGTGCCACCCGAGCCAACTGAATTTCTGCCGCCTTTGGGCTGATGTCGGGGTCGAGTCCAGAGCCGCTGGTCGTGATGAGGTCGGCTGGAATGTCGTTGGGGGTCACGCCGTCTCGGGCGGCAATGTCTTTGGCGCTCGTGGCAATGCGTTCGATCAAGGCTGGATTGCTGGGCGCGGCGTTGGAACCGCTGGCGGAGGTTGGGTCAGAACCGTTTCCGGCGCTGGAGGGGGGGGGGATAAAA
>CAXTTL010000053.1:0-23103 GCA_964247135.1 uncultured Deinococcales bacterium
CTCTTTTGTGCGTGTCCAAGCAGTCAATTAACCAAGTTGAAAGTGAAAATGATGCTAGCCTAAAGTTCAATCGAAGGCGGTTTTGCGAGCAAATCGGGAGAATGGCTTGCGCAGAATAATGGCTTTCGGCACGAATCGAGCGCTTGTGAAGGCAGAACCCATTCAAGAATTAAAAGACATTGCCAAAAATTTACCGAGCGCGGTCAGCACCAGACTCAACGCCGTCACCAGACAGCTCGAGGGTGAGCGCGGGGCGTTCAATGCCCTGTCATTCATCGGTAACAAGCTCTCAGGCGTGCGTGATGTCTTTGATGCCACGGCGCTGCTCGAGGCGGTCTTAAAAGAGGCTGTGGTGCTCATGCAGGGTGACCGTGCCGCGCTCGCACTGGTCGAAAAAACGGGTTTGCGCGTGGTTGCCAGCCGCTCGAGGGATTCTGACGCCGATGTCACGGTTTCGCAGACCTTCCTCGAGCGGGTCGTCAAAACCGGTCAGGCGCTGGTCTCAACCAACGTTCAAGAAGACCCGAGCATGAATTCCAGCGCCAGCATTCTGGCGCTCGACATTCGTAGTGTTCTGGCAGTGCCGTTGCGCTCGAGAGACGAAGTGATTGGCGTTTTGTACGTCGATACCCTGTTCAACCATCGCATGTTTTCAGACATTGATGCCGCAGTATTGGCGACTTTCGCCGGACAAGCCAGCGTTGCGGTCATTTTGGCTCGCAGCGTGCAGCAAGACCATGAACGTAACGTGGCGTTCATCAAAACCATGCTGACCACCCTGGATGCTCGAGACCCGTACACCGCAGGGCATTCCAACCGCGTCGGCGATTACACCCTCAAGCTGTCCAAGGTGCTGGATTGGAAAGCCGCCGACCAGGAACGCGCCTTGTTCACCGGTTGGGTGCATGACATTGGCAAAATTGGCATCCGAGACGAGTTCTTGTTTAAAAAAGAACCCTTAAGCTTTGGCGAACGCGAGATCATCGAAGAGCATTCGGTGATTGGCGAGCGCATTCTGAGGACCATGATGCCCGAAAATCAAGCCATTTTGAGCGCCGTCAGACACCACCACGAACGCTGGGATGGAGGCGGTTATCCCGACAAACTCGAGCGGGATACCATTCCCATGCTTGCCCGCATGATCGCCCTCGCAGACACCTTCGACGCCATGACCACCGCCCGTCCGTACAGCACGCCCAAAACCTGGGAGCGCGGTTTTGAAATTTTGCGTCTCGAGGTTGGGAAGCAATTCGCGCCCGATTTGGTCGAACCGTTCATTCAAGCCTTAAACGACGAAAATGTCGGCTCGAGCGTCGATGGTCAAATCATGACCTCGCCACTGGCTCAAACCCAGAATCTCGAGGTTGTGTAGGGTGCGCCCTGCGCACCGTTGGACATGCGTTGTTGGTGCGCAAGGCTTTAAGCCTCGAGTTTTTGTTTGACCAATTCTTGCACCATTTGCGGATTGCCCGCGCCTTTGGTTTGCGCCATGACCTGACCGACAAAAAACCCCAGCAAGCCCGTGCGACCAGATTTGTACGCCGCAACCTTGTCAGGATTTGCCGTCATGATCGCGTCCACAATCACCGCTAGCGCTCCAGAATCCGAAACTTGTTTCAATCCGTCACGTGCAATAATCTCGAGCGGATCAACACCTGTTTCAATGGTTTTCTCGAGCACCGTTTTGGCAATGCGGTTTGAAATCGTACCGTCCGAAATCAGCTTCACCAGTTCGCCAAGTTGAGCAGGGGAGACTCGAGGGGAATCGGTTTCTCGTAGGTGCGTGCCGAGTTCATTCACCACCCAATTCGAGAGCGTCGAAGCATTTACGCCAGACTGGAATGATGCGTCCAAGAAGCTCGAGAGTTTTGGTTCTCGCACCAACACTCGAGCTTCAGATTCGCCAATCTCGAGTTTGAGATATTGCTCGAGTTTTATTTGTTGCTCAGGTGTGAGTTCTGCTTTTGTAACTTCGGCGTTTGCTTGAGTTGAACTGCTCGCATGTCCGTGAGATGTCGCCATGACTGTTCTGGTTGGTGTTGCTCGAGTTGAACCACTTGCTGCGACATCAATGGTTGCACTGTTTGACCATGAATCCCGAAGCGAAATAATCCTGTTGAACACCAACTTTTCCGCGCTTGAGTCCACGGGATCACGCCAGAAATACCCGAGACGCTCGAACTGATACCGAGTCTCGAGCGGGTCATTTTCAATGCTGGGTTCGACAAAACCGTGCGAAATCTCGAGGCTGTTGGGATTCAAGAAATGCAGGAAATCCACCTCTTCACCATCGTCATCTTCCTCGAGTTCTTTGGCTTCGGCTTCGGGGTGAGGACTTTTGAACAATCGGTCATACAATCTAAACTCGGCTGGCACGGCGTATTTGGCGCTGACCCAATGAATCACGGCTTTGGCTTTTTCGGCTTCCTCGAGCAGCGTGCAGTGAAGCTCGAGAATTTCGCCAGCGTCATTTTTTACGATATCGTTGCATTCGATCACGCCAACACCACGCAAGAACACACGACCGTTCGGGGATAAACGTTTGAAACCCGCTACAGGCTCGAGCATAAAATCTTCACGCTCAATAAAAATTTCTTTTGTTAGTTTGACTGCTCGAGTTGCGGTTTCTGGGGTTACTCGAGTTCCATCTGGAAGCGGCACAAGTCCATCGGGTGACAGTTTGATCACGTCACTTGGAAAGTACGGAATCTCGAGTTCTAAATCCACCTCGACATTGGAGAGCACAATTTTTAACGGGTGCAAGACTGCCATCACCCGAGGTGCAATGAAGTTCAAATCGTCCCGAATCGCATTCTCGAGAATCGCCAAATCCACGGTGCGGTTCGTGCGGTTGATGCTGATTTGCGAGACGAATTTTTGGATGGCATCGGGTGTCACGCCGCGCCTGCATTGCGCCGCGATGGTTGGCATTCGCGGGTCGTCCCAACCAAGCACGTGCTTACCTTCGACCAGCTTTTTCAATTTGCGTTTGCTGACCACGGTGTACTCGAGACTCCTGCGCCCGAACTCGTACTGAATTGGTGGGGCTTTTTCCCAAAGGTTGTCCATCAACCAACGGTACACGGCGTTGTTGTCAATAAACTCGAGCGAGCACAAACTGTGCGTTACGCCGTCGAGCGCATCCGTGATACTTTGAGCAAAATCGTAACTTGGGTAAATGCACCATTCGTTTCCCGTGCGGTAATGCGTGGCGTGAACGATGCGGTACAAGACTGGGTCACGAAGTTTAAAGTTTGGGTTAGCCAAATCAATCTTGGCGCGAAGCACGTGCGAACCATCAGGAAATTCTCCCAAACGCATTCTCTTGAACATCTCGAGGTTCTCGTTCACGCTGCGATCACGGTACTGGCTGGGCGTTCCAGGCGCGAAGGCTGTCCCGCGAAGCCGTGCCATCTCTTCGGCGCTCACGCTGTCCACGTATGCCAGACCACGTTCGATCAAACGAATGGCATCGGCATAAAGTTCTGGGAAGTAACTCGAGGCGTAAGAAATCTCGAGTCCCCAATCCAAACCAAGCCACGCGAGGTCTTTGGAAATAGACTCCACAAATTCGGGTTTGTCGGTGTGCGGGTTGGTGTCATCAAACCGCAGCACAAAACGCCCGTTGTAATCTTTGGCGATACCGTAATTGAGTAAACTTGCAAACGCGTGCCCAAGGTGGGCAAAACCATTCGGGTTGGGCGGAAACCGCGTCACCACACCGTTGTAGCGTTGTTGCTCGAGGTCGCGGTCAATGATTTCCGTAATGAAATTCGGACCAATACGGCGAGAACTCGAGGTTGAAGGTTTTGAGTTGATTTCCGTGCTCATCGAATTCGAGCATACCGTAAGAAGCTGCCCAGGGCAAAGGGCGAATACAAGGCTCGCCCCTACGGCAAGTCTTTTTTTTTGCGAGTAATCTGCTTTCATTTTCAGATCTAAATTGTGATTCGCACTGATACTCGAGATTTAGGGTATTAAGCTGTAAACTCGTACCAGCATGGACTATTACAGGTTACAGCACGAATTCTTGCATTCCCCAAGCATTCGTTTGCTTCGCAGTCCACATGCGCCTTTGATTCTGAGTTTCTTGTATGCCCAGTTCAAAATTGCGCAACGTCTTGTTGTCCCCTGGGACGATCTGGTCGGGTTTCTCGAAACCGCACTCGAGGAGATCAATGCAGCCAAACCAGATGCTTTTCCAAAATCGGCGAGCATGTATTTAAAAGAATGGAGCAACGAGGAGCACCGAATTTTACGGGTGCTCAACAGGAACAACACCGATTTGGTCGAATTGACCCCAGACACCGAGCGCAGTATTGCTTGGATTGAGAGTTTGTACCAGCATCAGTTTGTCGGGACAGAATCGCGTTTTTTATCGATTTTTGGTTTGCTGCAAGAAATGATCGCCAGAAGCACCGAGGAGGTCAGTGTGCGTGTTGGGCAACTCGAGCGCGACCGTGATGCCATTCAAGCCGAGATTGATTTGATTGTTCAGCAAAACCGTGTCGAACCGTATTCGGACACGCAATTGCGCGAACGTTTTTTGCAAGCCAGCGACCTTGCGCGGGATTTGCTGCGGGATTTTGCGGCGATTGAACAGAATTTTCGTGGTTTGGCGCGAACCTTGCAAGAACGGCAAATGCAGCCCGATTCTCGCAAAGGGGCGTTGCTCGGTTTTGTGCTGGATGCGGACAGCGAATTAAAACGTTCTGACCAGGGGAAAAGCTTTTATGCCTTCTGGGAGTTTTTGTCTTCCGAACGCAAGCGCGACGAATTGCGCACCATGCTCGAGGCGGTATATGCCCTGCCGGCGTTACAAGACATCAGCAAGGAACAAGATTTGTTGCGGCGCATCATTCGCTATTTGGGTGAGGCTGGCGAGAAAGTGGTGCAATCCAATCAACGCCTGTCCGAACAATTGCGACGCTTATTGGATGAGCGCAGTTTGGCTGAACGGCGCAGGGTTCGTGAATTGCTGAGCGAAATAAAGCAACTGGCATTGCAAAACGACACTGAACTATTGAGCTTAGAACTGGACGGCGACCCTGAAATGAATTTCCCACTCGAGCGCGGTTTGTGGGAGGCTTCAAGCGTTCAAAAGATCACAGTCCGTCCGACGGCGGCAAAAATCGTTGATGCGACAGACCCAATTTTTCAGGAGTTGTACCAGCAATTTTGGGTCAATGAAGCCGAATTGGAAAACCACCTGGAGGTCGTGCTTGCAGAAAAGGGCAGTTGTACACTGTCCGAGGTGCTCGAGGTTTTTCCCTTGACCAAGGGCTTGCCCGAAGTCTTGGGTTATATGGCGATTGCGGGTCGTAATACGCGCCACAGTCTGGATCACAATGCCAACACGCTGTTGACGTGGCAGGTCAAAGACGGGCTGCAACATTGGCGCATTCCAGGGTTGACGTTTAGGAGATCATGATGAAACCAGAACCCCATGCGGGCGTGATGTTGCGTTTGTTGCAGGGCGCGATTGAATTTGATGACCGCAACACTTGGAATGCCTTAATCCTGCATGAAAAAATGGTGCGTCAAGATTTTGCACGAATCGGACTCGAGCTTGTTTTTGTTCAGTCCGATGGTTACGCTTTTTTACGCCAACCAGAACTCGAGACCGAAGACGGCGAAGCCATCGCCTTGCCTCGGCTGATCAGCCGTCATCGTTTGAGCCGTGATGTCACCTTGTTGTGCCTGCTGCTTCGAGAGCGCCTCGATCAATTTGAGAACAGCACCCCAGATTCGGATCGTTTGCTGTTGTCCCAAGAGGATTTACGCGATTTGCAGCGTCCTTTTGCCACTGAGCTTGGTGACGAACGCACGCTCTTCAATCGGTTTGATAAAACGATTCAGGTCGTGGTGAAGCTGGGTTTTTTGCGTCCAATCAGCAACACCGAACGTTTTGAGGTGCGTCAAATCATCAAAGCCCGAATCAGCGCCGAGCAATTGCTCGAGTTAAAAAAGTCTTTGCTCGACGCTGCCACGCCAGACAGCCCAGGTTTTGAGGATGCGCCATGAACAACGGTTTTCGACTCGAGAAATTTGAGGTCTACAACTGGGGAACCTTCAAAGATCAAGTCTGGTCACTCGAGGTTGGCAGCGGCACGGCGTTGCTGGTCGGAGCGAACGGCTCGGGGAAATCGACTTTGGTGGACGCTTTTTTAACGCTGCTCGTGCCGCCGCAAAAACGAAATTACAATCAAGCTTCCGGCGAGAAATCAAAACGTGGTGAACGCAACGAAACCTCGTATGTGCGGGGTGCGTTTGAACGCAAATCCTCGGACGGTGAGACAAGCTCGGAGATTCGATACTTGCGCGATAAGAACAGTTACAGCGTTTTGCTGGCGCGGTTTGTTGAGGCGAAAACCAAGCAAATCGTGACCCTCGCCAGCGTTTTTTACTGGGCGAACAATCCCCGCCCAGAGAAATTTTTTGTCGTGGCAAGCAAAGCCTTAAGCATTTCTGAGGATTTTGCGGTGCAAGGTGAAGTCTCGAGCCTGAAAAAACGACTTCGCAATCAAGGCGCAGAGGTGTACGACGAGTTTAGCAAGTACAGCCGCGACATCATCAAGGGTTTTGGTTTGCGTTCAGAAAAAGCCCTGGATTTGTTTAACCAAACCGTTTCGATCAAATCGATTGAAAGTTTAAACGAATTTGTCCGCACGCACATGCTCGAGAAAACCGATATCTTGGAAAAAATCAATGAACTGCGTGGGCAATACCAGAATCTAACCAAAGCCCATGAAGCCATCGAACGCGCCGAAAAGCAAATCGATTTGCTCAACCCCTTATTGCGTGAAGCCGATGAGCACACGGCAAAACGAGAGCAGATCAATCAGACCGAACTGTTGCTCGAGGTCGTGCCGCTCTATTTTGCCAAGGCGCAACTGGATTTGCGCCAAACGGCAATCAGGGACTGCCAAACCGAGCAAACAGCCTTAAAACAGCAACTCGAGCAAACAAAGCAACAACTGGAATCCGACCGCAACCAAAAACTCGAGTTGCAGATCGCGCTGCAAAACGACGATGTTGGACGGCGATTGACCGAATTGGAACGCGATATTGCCCAAAAACAAAAAGCGATTGCCGAAAAACAAAAAAAGGCAGATCAATATGAAAGTTTATTGAACCGTTTGGGTTTTGCGCCCAGCGACAATCAAATCGATTTTTTAGGGCAACGTCAACACGCGATAGAACGTCTTGAAGCGCTCGAGCCAGACATTGAAAGGATCAAACGAGAAATCATCAAGGGCGAGATTGAAAAAGAAAAGTTAAACGAAAAGTTGAATGAGCTGCGACATGAAATTGAGTCTTTAAAATCGCGTCAGAGCAACATTCCAATCACGAACTTGCAAATTCGTGAACAAATCGCGGTTGGTCTTGGCATTCAAGAAACCCATCTGCCGTTTGCTGGCGAGTTGATTCGGGTTCGACCCGATGCAAGCCCCTGGGAAGCGGCGATTGAACGCCTGCTCAACCCGCTCGGCAGGCAGTTGCTGGTCTCAGAGGCGCTTTACCATGATGTCAGCGATTTTGTGAACCGCACCAAATTGCGCGGACATTTGGTGTACCTGCGCACCTTACCGCAGCGTTCAAAGCTCGGTGCTCTCGAGTTTGAAGCCAATCTGTTGATTGCCAAACTCGAGGTAAAGCCAGACCACCCGATGCAGGCTTGGCTCAAAACCGAATTGATGACACGCTGGGATTACGTCTGTTGTGATTCGATAGAGCAATTCCGACGTGAACGGCGTGCTTTGACCATCAGCGGACAAATCAAGCACAACGAAAACCGTCACGAAAAAGACGACAGCCGTGTGCTCGGAGACCGCAGCCGTTACGTGCTGGGTTGGAGCAACCTCGAGAAACTTAAGGTGCTGGAGGCAGCCTTTTTGGATCTCACCAGCGACCTGAGCACCACCCAAAGCGAGATCAAAAACCTCGAACTTGAGGGCAAAAACCTCGAGCAGCGCAAATACACCTTGCAGCAATTTATCGGTTTTGAGAACTTTGATCAGATCGATTGGCACAGCGAGGTTAAAGTTCTCGATGATTTGGAATTGCAAAAGCAAAAACTCGAACAGGACAGCAATCATTTGCAAACGCTAAAACAACAACTCGAGGTTTGCCAAACCAGAATCTTGAACCTTGAAACGGTCCAACAGAAACTCAACCAAGATTTGGGAAGGCTCGAGACAAACTTAAACGATCATCAACACAAAAGCCGAGCGCATGAAACTGTTTTAAAGGAGCATCCTTTTGAAATCTGGCAAGCTTTTATCCCAACAATCGAAACCGAGTTGCGGCAAAAAACGCTGACCCTCGAGACGGCAGGCGACCTGCAATACAGCTTGAATGATTCGCTCAACAAACGCGCCAACGTTTACCGTGGTCAAGCTTCAAAACTCGAAACCGAAATCAGTCTTAAAATGTCCAAGTTCCGCGATTCGTACCCAGAGGACAGCAGCGAATTTGACTCGTCGCTCGAGTCCATTCCCGAATACCGCAGGTTGTTTGAACGTTTGGAACGCGACGACCTGCCAAGACACCGTGAAGAATTTAAGACTTTTCTGAACGACAAAATGACCATCGCCATCAAAAGTTTTCAACGCCACCTCGAGACTCAGGAAGAGGATATTCTGTCCAGCATTGCCGCCCTGAATAGCTCGTTGCAGCATATCGATTACACGCCAGCCACCTATATTAAACTCGAGGCAAAACGCAACACCGACGTTGAAATCCAGGAATTTAAGAATGCCTTGCGTGCCTGCACCCCAGATGGTGGATTGCAAAACCAAGAATTGCGCGAGAACAGTTTTGCCCGAATCCGAGAGTTGATCGAACGTTTTAGCAGCTTTGAAAATTGGACAAACAAAGTCACAGACGTGCGTCAATGGCGGGTTTTTGCCGCCGAAGAGCGTTACCGCGAAACGGGGCAGCAAAAAAATTATTACGAAGGCTCGAGCGGCAAATCGGGTGGACAACAAGCCAAATTGGCGTACACCATTCTGGCTTCGGCAATCGCGTATCAGTATCAACTCGAGCAAGGTGCCTCGAGCCATAAAACTTTTAGGTTCGTGGTGGTTGACGAGGCGTTCAGTAAACTAGACGAATCCAACGCCAGTTATGCACTCGAATTGTTTAAGCAATTGGAATTGCAATTGCTGGTCGTGACCCCCAAAGACAAAACCCATGTGGTCGAATCGTTTATTCAAAGTTGCCATTTTGTCACCAACAACGCCGAAGAGAACGATTCTCGAGTTTACAACCTGACTCAAAGCGAATTTGAGACTCAAAAGCAGCGCTGGGCAAACGAATCATGACGCCCAAAGAATTGACGGCACGGCTTTTAAAGCTCTACCCCAACGTGCTCAGGGCGTGGTTGCAAGGTCAGCCATTTGCTCCGATTGGGTTAAACATTCCCAAGCCAAGCTTTGAGTATCTCGAGTTGCGAGCACATCAAGAAACCTGGCTCGAGACGCCAAAGTTTTGTCGCATCGAACGCGAGATCATGCAAACCCGATCACATGGCACGCAAACGATTGCCCGAAGAATTTGGCTTGATGCCCAGGATGATTTTTTGGGATTGATTGGAAAAAAACAAGAATTTCAGAACGCCCAAACCGACGCCCAACTGATTCGCAACCAATTGCCTATCTTGCTCAGTTACCTCGAGCAACAACCAAAAGTCTTGATCGAACAACATGGCATCTGGCTCGAGCTGCTGCGGGTCTGCCAGTATTTTATGGCTCATCCGCGCCCAAACCGTTACGCCAGAGAATTGCCGATAGCGGTGCATACCAAATTTATTGACCAAAACCAAGCCGTGTTGCAACGTCTGCTCGAGGTGGTTTTACCGCCAGAAACCATTGACCGGAAAGCAGAGACTTTTGAATCGCGCTTTGGCTTGCGTTTCACAGAACCTCTAATTCGATTCAGAATTTTAGATGGTGAATTGCAAACCGTACTGGGTTTCCCAATTTCGGATGTCAGCACGCCACTGTCCGAATTCGTGACGCTCGGTTGGCAGAATCTAGCGTGCTTGATCGTGGAAAACAAGCAAACGTTTTTAACCCTGCCAACACTATCAAAAACCATTGCCATTTGGGGACATGGCAATGCAGTACATCTGCTGCGGCACGCCGCGTGGTTGTCAAATTGTCAATTGCGTTATTGGGGCGACTTGGATGCGCACGGGTTCTGGATTTTATCGGGTTTGCGAAAGCATTTTCCAAACACCCAAAGCGTCATGATGGATCGCGCGACCCTCGAAGCATTTCGAGAATTTATTGTTCCAAGCGCTCACCTGAGCACCACCCAACTCGGGTACCTCAACGACCAAGAATGGAGCGTGTTTACTGAGCTTCAAACCCAAAATTTGCGTTTGGAGCAAGAACACCTCGAGCATTCTTATGTCTTAAAGCAATTGCAAAAAATTGATCATCTGGGATGAACATTTGATTTAAACCCAGTTCGCGTTCAAAAACCGTATCTTCTCGAGAAAATGCACGTTCTGTCCGCCCTCGTGGTTGTTGTACGGGTACACCCGCATTTCTTTTGCGCCCCGCCATTGGTTGTACGCCGCGTAGACCGTGCTGGGTGGGCAGATGGTGTCCATTAACCCGACGCTGAACAGTGCCTTGCTTTTGGCTCGAGCCGCAAAATTCACACCGTCAAAATACGAGAGCGTGTTGAAGACCACTCCGAGGTGCGAACGATGGGTTTTGAGATAATTGGTGATCTCATTGTAAGGCATGGTGTCGATCATTTCGGTAGCGCGGCGATACGCGCACAAGAACGGCACTTCGGGCATACAAATCTCGACGCTCGGCTCGAGGGCGGCGGCAGCAATGCTGATGCCTCCACCTTGCGAGGCACCCGTGACCGCGATTCTCGAGGCGTCCACGACAGGGTGCGCTTTGGCGGCTTCGATGGCACGCACGGCGTCGGTGAAGACGCGGCGGTAATAGTACGAACTCGGTTTGAGAATACCCCTGGTCATGAAGCCTGGGTATTGGGCGTTGCCCGGTTCGGTTTCGATGTCGGGCGTGTGACCCTCGCGCCAGGTTGTGCCCTGCCCTCGGGTGTCCATGATCAGAAATGCAAAACCCGCGCTCGAGAATCCCAGATGATCGATGGGCAAGCCGCGTCCGCCGCCGTAACCGATGTATTCGACCACGCAGGGCAGTTTGCCGTCACGGTGTTTGGGCAGCACCAACCAGGCTTTGATGGGTTGCCCCGCAAAACCGTTGAAGGTTACATCAAAAATCTCTAAGGTTTTGATTTCGGGTGCGACGGGTTCAAAAGTTGCGTTCAATGGGTAAGCTCGAGCCTCCAAGAGCGTGTTTTCCCAGAAGGTATCAAAATCTTTGGGTTCGATGCGGGCGGGTTTGAAGTTCTCGAGTTGTTCGAGCGGCAGGTCAAAAAAGGGCATGACGCAATTCTAAACGATTTGGAGAATGTTTCGTGGGGGATGGTTTCAGACCATCCCCCACGCGTGATTCGATTGGCTTTGTTTATAACCAGGCGTCTTTGTGATCCGCCGCAAATTGATCGAAACTGATTGGATCGCGTCCCAAAACTTTCTTGACGGTGTCGGTGGTGGCATCCGTCCAACCCGCACGAACGCCAGTGTACAGGCTGCTCATCAACTCGAGGTAGCTGGGTGAGAGCACGTTCTGCATTGCGCCGCGAAATTGCTCATCGTTGATTGGCACGTATTGAACGGCTTTTTCGGTGGCGCTCGAGATTTTGGCGGCGACCGCATTGCGGTCTAGGCTTTCGCTCCCAGTGAGGACATAGGCTTGTCCGTTATGCCCATTTTCGGTTAACGCTTTCACAGCAACAGAAGCGATGTCTCGAGCGTCAATAAAACCCGTTTTGGCTTGCTCGGCGGGTTCGTAAAGTGTGCCGTCTTTGATGCCCTGCGCCATGCCCGTCGAGTAATTTTGCATAAACCAGGTCGGGCGCAAAATGGTGTACTCGAGTCCCGAGGCTTCGATGTGTTTTTCGACTTGACGAAGTGGAATGCTGTCGTCGGCTTCGACACCCATTCCCGAAAGTTTGACCACGCGTTTGACGCCTGCGGCTTTTGCCAAGTCAACCGTGGTTTTTTCAGGGTCGCTTGGAAAGTCGCCTGGTGAGGCGAGGTACAAGGTGTCCACACCCTCGAGTGCGGCTTTGATGCTGTCGGTGTCGTGGTAATCAAAATGAACCACGTGTGCGTTTGGGAAATTTGCTTCGGCTTTGGCGACGTTGTGCGCCCCAACCCGAACTTTTTCGCCCTTTGCCAGAAGTTGCTCAACGATTTCGCTGCCGACCTTGCCGTTTGCGGTGCTGATGAAGATCATGGTTTTCTCCTTTGGGTCTGAAACCCTCGAGAGCAAATGTAAAACTTTGCGCTCTAAATTACAAGTACATACCAAAAAGTTTTATACACACGATTTGGTGCGTGTTGTGTGCTATTGTACAAAAATGGAACGCCAAACTTTGAACGACTCCCAAGAAATCAATTGCCTGAGCATATACTGCCCTTCACAAAGCGTGCTGGACATGGTCGCAGACCGTTGGACGGTGCTGGTTGCCTATGCCCTAAAACTCAATGGCACGATGCGTTACAACCAACTGCATTCCACCGTCGAAGGCATCAGCCAAAAAATGCTGACCCAAACCCTACGTTCGCTCGAGCGCAACGGCTTGGTCAAACGCACCGTGTACCCCGTCGTGCCGCCGCACACCGAGTACAACCTGACCGAACTTGGACACAGCCTCGACGAGGTCATCACCCAGATGGCGATTTGGTCCATGCAGAACATGCCCCAAGTGTTAACAGCTCGAGCGAGTTATGACGCTCGAGACAATGCCGTACAACAACCTCGAGCCTGAAAATTGTCCTGATGCTGGCGTGTTAATTTACGGTGTGAAAAGCGCACCGCCGGTGGGTGAAAACAGCGAAAAGGGCGAAAAAGTTCAGGCGATGTTTGACAGCATCGCCGGGCGTTACGACCTCCTCAACCGGGTGCTGTCAATGGGCGTGGACAGGGGTTGGCGCACGACTGCCACCGCCGAAGTCCTCGCCAACAACCCCAAAGACGTGCTCGACGTTGCCACGGGAACTGGTGACTTTGCCCTGACCATCAAAAAAATCAGTCCCGAAACCCGAGTCATCGGCAGCGATTTTGCCGCCAACATGCTCGAGATTGCCCGTGAAAAAGCTTTAAAGCAACACCTCGAGATCAAGTTTGAGCAAGGTGATGCGCTGAATTTACCGTATGCAGACTCGAGTTTTGATGCGATTTCGTGCTCGTTTGGCTTTCGGAATTTTGCGGATTTTAAACGCGGTTTGCAGGAATTTTATCGGGTCTTGCGCCCCGGCGGTCGTTGTGTGATCCTCGAGTTTCCACCGCCGCCAGAAAATCTGCTCGGGCAGGTCTACGGCTTGTACTTTCGGCACGTGCTGCCGTTTATTGGCGGTGTGATCTCGGGTCGTCCCGAAGCCTACCGCTACCTTCCCGAGAGCGTGATCGCTTTCCCAAAACCAGAAACCTTAGCCAAACTCATGCTCGAGGTTGGCTTTGAGGCACGCTTTCAGGTGCTGACCGCAGGGCTGGCGGCGATTCATGTGGGTGTTAAAAAATGAAACTTGCGGCTTCAGCGATTTTCTGTTAAGCTTCCGTCGTCGCACGGATTAACTCCTTCAGTGGAGGCAACCCCGCACCTTTAACGGTACGGGGTTGTATTTTTTTGCCGACTCGAGCTTTCACCCAGATTCAACACTCGAGTCCGAAATCTGTGTCTCAAGTCAAGCTCGAGATTGGGTTTTGGTCTGCCCAGAATTTCTCGAGTTGGGTTTTATTGAATTTCTGACGATAAAAGAGCGTCGCGTCAAAACTTGGCTCGTGCGACGCCCATGCGACGCCTCTTTTCGCAAACTGATTCTCAGGAATCAATTCAAGAAAGGAGTTGCGAAACCAAACAACAAAGTCCGACTCGCGGCTGCTCAAGTGCGTCTCAGCGTTTTGTCTCGCAAGCCAGAAATACCATTTCGGCTTGAATTAATGGAGGATTTACCCATGAAAAAATGGATTGCTCAATCGGTCATCATCGCGTTAATGGCAGGTTCTCTGGCGGCGTGCGGCGGCGGTGGCTCAACGCCAGGCGGGGCGTCTGCAAGTTTGGGTGGCATTCTGTTTGACGACCTCAACAAAAACAACCTGCGCGATGCGGGCGAACCAGGTCTGAAAGACTGGACGGTTTACGTGGACGCCAACGGCAACTCGAGCCTCGACGCCGGCGAGAAGACTGCCGTGACGGGTGCAACGGGCGCCTACAGCTTTGGCGACGTGAAAATTGGCGCGAACAAAATAGGGGTGCAAATGCGTTTGGGTTACAGCGCCGTCCATGTTGTGCCGCTCTCCTCGAGCTTGATCGATCCCAAAATCATCAACGGTACGACTGTGCCTGGCAAAGATAAATTCCCATTTCAGGTTGCTTTGGTTCAAAAAGCCGATGGCGCTCAATTTTGTGGTGCGTCCTTGGTTGCGCCGCGCTGGGTCTTGACGGCGGCGCACTGCTTTTACACCGACAGCAAGCAAACAACTTTTGCCGCCGCCGTTCAAGTCCGAATTGGGGTCACCGACCTGAGCACCCAAGACGGCGAGACCATCGATGTCAGCGAAATCATCAACCACCCACAGTACCTGTTGCCCGCAGGCAGCGGCACAAACAACGACATCGCCCTGCTGAAACTGAGCGCCCCAGCCACCCAGGGCAGCCTGATCGTTCCCGCTCGAGGCGGCGACACGAACCTCAATGCCGCAGGCACAGCCGTGCGCGTGATCGGTTGGGGCAGAACCGAAACGGGCACGACCAATGTCTTGCGCGAGGTTCCTCAACAACTTTCCCAGGATGCCCTGTGCCAAAGCACCTGGAATGCCACGCCGCAGATGCTCTGCGCCCAAACCCCAGCGGGCGACACCACCGTGCGCGAATCCTGCCAGGGTGACAGCGGCGGACCGCTGTTCACCGACAGCGCCACCCCAAGGCAAGTCGGCGTGGTGTCGTTCGGTACGACAAGCTGCACCGACATCACAAAACCAGGCGTGTACGCTCGAGTGACCGCCTTCGATGATTGGTTGGGTGCAACCACCGGACGCACCGCCAGCGATTTGGGCATCTCGTTTGACCTGAGCGCCAACACCTCGAGTGTCGGGATTGGTGTGCAGCAAAGCAACTGAAGTTCAAAAGCTTTAGGCTCGAGTTTTAAAGTTTGTGCTTTCACCTCTCATCCCCGACCCTTCTCTCCCAGGAGAGAAGGGAGTTTTGGTTTTAGCTCGAGAAGCGACCATGCCCGCTAGGTGCGTTTTATGGTCAAGAAGCGACCATGCCCGCTAGGTGCGTTTTATGGTCAAGAAGCGACCATGCGCGTTGCAGTGATTTGTCTGATCTCGAGCACATGTTCACCTCGAGCCGACCAAAAATCCAAGCTTTGAGAACATCCTCAATCGTTCGAGGCGGCGATCAGCCGTCTGTGGTAGTTGATCTGTCCCAAATGCCAGTTGAGATGCCCGTACAGGTGCAGCAAAAAATAACCCGTGCTCATCGGGTAGCCCAGTGTTTCTTTGGGAAAACCTTGCTCGAGTTTAAGGCTGTCCAAATTGCCCAGCACTGTTTCGATCATGCCCGAGGTCGCTTTGACCATCGCAATCAAGTCGGCTCGAGGAACGTTTTTAAGGTTGAATTCTGCCTCGCGGTCACGCTTGTAATCCGTACCGCCAAGGTCAACGCCAACATATTGGTTGAGGTTACCAACCAAGTGCAATGCCAGGTTGCCCGTAGGGTTTTTGATGTCGGGCGCAACCCGCCAAAGGCTGTCCTCGGTGGGGTACGCCTCGAGTTCGATCACCAGTTTTGCCAGGTCGCGCTTGTAGAGTTTGATCAGGTCTTGGGTCATGGTTTTAGTCTAGCGGTTTTGAGGCTCGAGCGGCAAAACCCTCAGAGGGTGTTTATGAAGGGTTTCTCGAGCAGGGCTATAAGCTTTAAGCTCCAAGCTGTAAGCCAAAAACGCTGTTCCTTAGAGTTTGGAGCTTAGAGCCAAAACCACCTCAAACCCTGAGCACTTTTTTCCGATATCGACTTCATAAACAGGCTCTCAGACTGCGGTCCAGCCGCCGTCAACCAGCAAGGTATGCCCTGTGACCATGCTCGCGGCGGAGGACGCCAAAAAGACCACCGCGCCGAGCATGTCGTCCACCGTGGCAATCCTGCCCATCGGAATGCGCGACTCGAGGTCGGCTTTGATCTCGGGCTGGGCAAAAGTCTGTTCGGTCAGTGGGGTGCGCACGAAGGTCGGCGCAATGGCGTTGACGGTGATGCCGTGTTTTGCCCATTCAAACGCCAGGACCCTGGTTTGGTTGACCAAGCCCGCCTTGGCAGAACCGTAGGCGGCGCGTTGATAGTAGCCGACCACACCCATCTGCGAGGCGATGTTGATGATTCGTCCGCCAGCGTCGCCCGCTTTGGCTCGAGCGATCATATGCCGCCCGACGGCTTGGCTCATGAAGAATGCGCCTTTCAGGTCGGTGTCGAGCACCAAATCCCAATTTTCTTCGGTCACATCTTCTGCCCATTGAACGCGGTTCACGCCGGCGTTGTTGACCAGAATATCCACCCTCCCAAATTCGGCTATCGCCTGGTCAACAATTCTGGTGCATGAGGGCACATCGCAGACGTCAAGCTCGAGTGCCATGCCTTTACGACCGTGGCTGCGAATCAGCTCCAAGGTTGGTTTTGCCATGTCCAGCCTGCCTGGCAGTTCGGTGATGATGACATCCGCGCCGTAGGCGGCGAGGGCGGCGGCAAACCCTTGTCCAAGTCCTGATCCTGCGCCGGTGACGAGTGCCACGGAACGCTCGAGTTGGAAATTTGGCATTTTTAAATTGGTCATGACTCGAGTCTAGCAGTCTTTGTGAAACCTTGAACTTTGGGGTGTTTTGATGTTTTGCTCGGGTGTCTGAGGGTGGTGATTTGATTCGATCTGAAACGTGTAAGCTTTGACTCAATTTGCACGTGTCAAAGTTTGTGCAACCTTAGACATCAATGGTTGTCGACCTCAGGTAAAACGGAAGTATTTTCATGGCTTCATCCGAGCCGTTTGGAAAAGCGTAGCTCGAGAAAACCCGTCTTGGAGATGATAAATGGCTTTGGGATGAATGTGACTTGACTTTTGTTTGACCTGCCCTTAACATGCGACCAAGTTTATACAAACCTTCTACGGATTGTGTACAAAATCAAGATTGCCCAAAGGTCTGACATGAGCATAAGCCTTCAAACCAACAACCCAAACAGCGCCGCATCCCAAGACACGCCGCTGTTTACCGCCAGCGAGGTCGAACATCGCACCGCCGTGCCTGCCACAACGTTAAGACAGTGGGAACGGCGTTACGGTTTGCCAAACCCAAAACGCACGCCAAGCGGCTACCGGCTTTACAGCCAAAATGATATCGCCTGCATCGAATTTTTTAAAAACCGCATTTCAGACGGCATTCCAGCCTCCAGGGCGGCGCAACTTTACGCCCTCGAGCAATCGTTACCCGCCGGCAACAATCAAATGCCGCAAAACATGCAGTACCCTCGAGCCACCAACCCAAACGACCTGGTGAGCCGTTTGATTGACGCGACCCTGCAAGGCGACAGCGCCAAAAGCGATGCGATCTTGGCTCAAGCCCACAGTACTTTGGCAGTTGAAGATGTGCTGCTCGAGTTGATCCAACCGACCCTGGTCGAAATCGGCGAGCGTTGGCACCGAGGCGAAATCACGATTGCCCACGAACACCAAGCCACCGCTTATCTGCGCGGCAAATTGCACGGTTTGCTCGAGATGGCGGGTTCGCCGCGTCACGGTCCAACTGTGGTGGTGGCTTGCCCACCAAATGAATGGCACGAAATTGGGGCGCTCACCATTTCGATTTTCTTGCGTCGCGCCGGAATTCGCACGCACTTTCTGGGCGCCAACACGCCGATTGCGGATTTGGCGCGTTTCGCCCGCGAGATCAAAGCCAGCGCGGTCATGGTTTCGGCTGGCACCAGCGAAGTGATCGAAAACATGCGCCCTCAAGCGCACTTGCTGCGCGAGGCGGTCGGCATCGTGATTTACGGCGGCAACGGTTTTAACGCCAATCCAAACTTGGCAACCGAACTCGGCGGCGAGTATTACGGCGCCAACGCCAAAGTTGCCCTCGAGACACTGATCGCCAGGTTTGCATCATGACCCAAGTTCGTGCGCCACTGCCTTCAAATCCAATCATTCCCGTCTTGGAATCGGCTGTGGCTCCCTCGAGCCAAACCAAAAATCGTGCCCCCGATAGCCATGCCGATGTCACGATCATCGGGGCTGGTTTCGCCGGTTTGACCGCCGGCGCATTGCTCGCCAAAGACGGTTTTAAAGTTCAGGTGCTCGAACGCGACGTTCACCCTGGCGGTTGCGCCGCCAGCTTTACCCGCACGACCCCGCAAGGAGATTTTCGCTTCGCCGTGGGTGCGACCGTCGCGGCTGGTCTCGAGCCTGGCGGCATCTTGCACGGCATTTACGCCAAACTCGGGCTTCACGCGCCAGGAAAAGCCCTGGAGCGCATCATGCGGGTGCATTTGAATGCCCAGGCGGTCGAAGTATCACACAACCGTAACCTGTGGAAAACCGAATTGCTGCGGGCATTTCCAGGACAGGAGGCTGCCAAACTAAAATTCTGGCAAGATTTGCAAAGCCTTGCCGACACCATGCACCACGTCGCCAAACGTTTTCCATCGATGCCGTTTAAAAGTGTTTACGACCTTCTCGACACGGCTCGAGGCATCCACATCGGCGTGCCAAAAGTCTTACTGTCGCTAAACAAAACCGTGTCGCAACTGCTCGATGGGCACGGCATAGAAGACCCTGCGCACAAGGCATTCATCGACGGTCAGTTGTTGGATTCGATGCAGGTGGTCTCAAACGGTTGCGCCCTGCCCAACGGCGCATATGCGCTCGAAGTGTACCGTTTTGGGGCGCAGTACGTGCCTGGTGGACTCTCGAGCATCGCCCAAGATTTGGCGAACAGCATTGTCGATAATGGCGGCGCGGTGCATTACGCCGCCCGCGCCCGCGAGATTCTGACCGAAAAAAACCGTGTGGTCGGCGTTCAAACCCACGCTCGAGCCTTCAAATCAGACATCGTGATCTCGAGCGCACCAGTGCCGGACACGCTGGCGCTCTTGGGGGATGCCAAACCGAAAAAACTTGAGCAAGATTTTGCCGACAAAGCCGAAATTTGGGGTGCGTTCACGCTTTACATCGGCATTCAGGAATCCGCTCTGCCCAAAGACTTTGGCTGTTTTGAACAAATCACCGATTTTAACGAATCTGGCATCCTCGAGAATTTTTTGGTCAGCACCAGCCCCAATTGGGATTCCAGCCGCGCACCCAAAGGCTTTCGCGCCATCACGATCAGCACCCACGTCCGCGCCACGGACTGGTTTGGGCTAAGCGAAACCGATTACAAAGCCAAAAAAGCCGCCTTCGGGAAACGTATTTTGGGGCGTCTCGAGGAACTTTTCCCAGGTTTTCACGCGGGCATCGTTCACCTCGAGATGGGCACGCCAAGAACCTTTCAAGGTTTTACATTGCACGGCTTTGGTCGCGTCGGCGGTATTCCGCAAACCATCTCGAGCGCCAACCTGAACGCGATTCATCACGATTCGGGCATTGCAGGCTTGTACCTGGCGGGCGAAACCATTTTCCCAGGGCAGGGCACACTGGGCGTTGCCGTCAGCGGCTTTAACGCCTACCGCAGCAGCAAACGCCAGCTCATCAAAACAAGGGCGACGGTTCAAAGAACGTCAGAAAGGGAAGTTTAAGTTGACCTTTAAACCGCCGAACAAAAAATCCTATCCCAATTTCGTCAGCCGCGCCGCTTCAACGCCACAGGAGGCATTTATGACACTCGTTGCCAACAACCGTCCGCATCAGATTCGTTACCGCCGTGGTCAAACCGTTTATTTCGAGGGCGACCCAGCGCTCAGCCTGTTTAAAGTCGAAACCGGTTTGGTGCGAATTGCCAAACTGACCCCCAAAGGTCGGGTTTTGACCGTGCGTCACGTGTTGCCTGGCGATTACTTCGGCGAGGAAGCCTTCAACGGAATGCTGCGCGATCATCAAGTCGAAGCCCTGACCGACGCCACCTTATCCAGCCTCGACCCAAACGGTATCAATGTCGAGAACCTGCAATCGGTCACGCGCAGCCTATCCGACCAACTGCAACGCGTGATGGCTTACGAGTACCACTTGCAAATTGGCGATTTGCGTCAACGCGTGGCGCGGTATTTGATGCAGCTCGCCGCGACGCCACTCGGCGGCATCGACGAACAGGGTCATCCCTTTGTCCGTGCGACGCACGAACTGATCGCCGAGGGCACCAGCAGCACCCGTGAGAGCGTCAGCAAAATCATCACCGAACTGCGCAGTGAAAACCTGGTGCAAAGCGGTTACAGACGCATTACGCTGTTAAACGTGGTCATTCTCGAGCAGCTTTCAGAAGCCACCGACCTCGACAACGACGATTGATAACGGTTCAACCGGCAATCAGCAATATGTCTTACAGTGTCTCGAGGCAAGACAAAGCTCGAGACACCATTTTTGGGGGAAATCATGAAAGTGCTTGTTACAGGTTCAACAGGTTACGTCGGACATTATGTGGTCAAAGCGCTTTTGGCGGCTGGACATTCTGTGGTCAGCGTCAGTCGGGACGCAGGAAAAACCAAAACCGCCTCGGGCGCACAACTCGAGATTTTTGGCAACGTCGAATACCGCCAAGGCGATGTCAGCAACGGCAACGGTTTGAAAGAAGCCATGAACGGCGTCCAAG
Source organism: uncultured Deinococcales bacterium (assembly GCA_964247135.1). Classification (GTDB taxonomy): domain Bacteria; phylum Deinococcota; class Deinococci; order Deinococcales; family JAAFIG01; genus JANXTZ01. Next base: position 20,901 of record CAXTTL010000053.1, read on the forward strand.
CCGTGGTGCATTTGGTCGGCATCATTGCCGAGAAGGGCTTGCAAACCTTTGCCCGCGTTCACGTTGAGGGCACACGCAATGTGCTCGAGGCTGCCAAAGCCGCTGGCGTCAAGCGTTACCTGCACATGAGCGCCCTGGGTGCGAGCGCCAACGCCGTCAGTGGTTACTCGAGCAGCAAGTTTCAAGCCGAGGAACTGGTTCGGGCGTCTAACTTGGATTGGACGATTTTTAGACCCAGTTTGGTCTTTGGGGTCGGTGACGATTTTTTCGGGCATGTTCTGAAAAACCTGGTGTCTCAGGCGCCCATCGTGCCCCAAATCGGCGATGGCATGTTCTTGTTCAGACCCATCTGGGTCGGCGACGTGGCGCAGTGCTTTGCTCAAGCGCTCGAGAAACCCGACACTGTCGGCAAGATTTTTGAATTGGTCGGACCCAAAGAATTCACCTTCAAAGAACTCTCGGCACTGATGCAAACCGTGCTGGGTCTGAAAAAGCCGGTCGTTCCCGTGCCGCTGCCGATCATGGACATCATGGTTCCGCTCATGAACGTCATCCCTGCCATCGCCCCAATCACCAAAGACCAGTACGCCATGATGAAAGCCGGCAACACGGGCAACCCAGAGACCATGAAAAAAACGTTTCAACTCGAGCAACGCAAACTTGAGACTGAATTGCCAGCCATACTCGGGAAATAACCGAACGTCTCGAGTGCTCAGTTTTGACGCACTCGAGCTGCCGCACGGTTTATGATGATGGGCGTGGAATTGTTCATCATCGGTTTTGCGTTTCTTTTTGGTTCACTGATCGGTTCGTTTTCCAACGTGCTGATCTACCGCATCCCCCGCAAGGAAAGCGTCGCCTTCCCGCCCAGCCATTGCCCCAACTGCAACCATCAACTCGGGGTGCTCGACCTGTTCCCGATTTTTTCCTGGCTCGCCTTGCGTGGCAAATGCCGTTACTGCGGACATCCGATCTCCAGCCGTTATCCGATCATCGAACTGATTTCGGGCATCGGTTACGCCCTGATCGCCTGGAAGGTCTACGGCAATTACAGCCTCGGCTTGCAATACGGGTTTGAGCGCAATTACATTCTCGAGGCGCTCGGCATGATGTTCTTGTACACCTGCCTGCTGGTCGGTTCGGCAATTGACCTCGAGACGAAACTGCTGCCCGACGAATTTACCTTGCTGCCACTGCTGGTGGGTTTGGCGCTCTCGGTCTGGATCGGCGGCGTCCCAGGGTTTTACAAGGCGCTCGAGGGAGCCATCTTTGGTGCTGGCATTCTGGCGTTTGTTGCGGGTTTTTTCGCCTGGGTGCTGCGCCGTTTTAGAGAACCAAAATTCCCATCGTTTCCGGTTGGTTATTTGAACATTCACCTGGCGTTTCTGGTCGGGGCTTGGCTCGGACCTATTTATGGCGTTGCGGCTGGCGTGCTTTTGACGGTTCTCAATTTGATTTTTAAACGCGTGATTCCAATGCCCGACTTTTTGACCCTCGGCGGCGGCATCATCAGCATTTTTGTCTCGAGCAGCGTCTTACACAACCATAGCCTCGCCTCGAGCGCTTACGGTGCCTTGCAAGCCGCCGGCGGCATGGCATTGCTGGCAGGCTTGTACTGGTGGTTCACCCCCGAATTTGAGGACGATGAAAGCGAAGACGGCGATCCCGTCGCCTTTGGGTTTGGCGATGTCAAACTTTGGGGCGCGGTCGGTGTGGTGCTGTTCTGGCAGGGCGCGATCTTCGGATTTTTGATTGGCGTGTTTGCTGGCGCGATTTTTGGTATCATCCAAAAAGCCCGCACCGGAGATTCGCAACTGCCATTTGGACCTGGTTTGGCGCTGGGCGCAATGACTGCGTATTTTACAAACTCGAGTCCATTCTTGAGCTATCTGCAAAACATTGGGATTTTGGGAAAATAAGGACAGGGCGCAATTTCCTTTTCTCGCACGAAAATCAGCCATTGCTCGAGCCATCCTCTCATCCCCAACCCTTCTTGCCCCTTACGGCAGCACCTTCGGGCTTGGGGCGCTTCTCTCCTCGGAGAGAAGGGAGCTTAAGTCTTTACATGTCTGGCTCGAGAATTTTGCTGACAGACTTTTTGTGTGAAAATCTGTTTTTCTCAAGAAATCGAACCTCAAGGTGCGGGAATCATACCAAATTGCGGGGAACAGTCATGCTTTATCGACTGTTCCCCCGACCAACG
>CAXTTL010000054.1:0-22914 GCA_964247135.1 uncultured Deinococcales bacterium
GGCGGAGGTCAGATCGGCATTGTGCTCAAGATCGAGAATCGCAGCGCCTTCGAGAACCTGCCCGAGCTGCTGCTGGCGGCACTCAAGCATCCACCCGTCGCGGTCATGATCGCTCGAGGTGATCTTGGGGTCGAAATCGGCTTTGAGCGGCTCGCCGAGGTTCAGGAGGAAATCCTCTGGCTCTGCGAGGCTGCACACGTTCCGGTCATCTGGGCGACGCAGGTGCTCGAGTCGCTCGCCAATCAAGGTCTGCCCACCCGCGCCGAGGTGACCGACGCCGCGATGTCGGCTCGAGCCGAGTGCGTGATGCTCAACAAAGGACCGTATATTCTCGAGGCGGTCTCATTTTTGGACAACGTTTTAAAGCGCATGAAGTCGCATCAGAACAAAAAAACCTCGATGATGCGCCGTTTGAAGGTGACGAGCTGAATCAATTCTCGAGTATCCTGAAATTCGTTACAACCACCAGTCACCACCCGAGGAGCAAAGAGCATGTCAAGCGATGCCGTCTCAGAACCCTCTAAAACCTCGAGCGATCCCATTTTGGGACTTGGAAGCCAAGCCGCCCGTGCCAAGCTGGCTGAAGTCGGTCTGAACGAACTCTCGAGCGTCAAAACCCGTCCATTGTTGCTGCAATGGTTGTCGTACTTCGTGCAACCGCTCACGGCGATTTTGCTGATTGCCGCGCTCGTTTCTGGGATTTCGGGCGATTGGTTAAACGCCATTATTATTGTCGTGATCGTGGTCGGCAGCGTCGCGCTCGATTTTGTCCAGACGCAGCGCTCGCACGTGGCTGCCGAACGCCTTCGCAGCGTGGTTTCACCGACCGCCAGCGTCAAACGCGACGGCTCGTGGCTCGAGGTTCCGCGCAAAGAACTCGTTCCAGGCGATTTGATTCGACTTAAGGCGGGTGATCTTGTGCCCGCCGATGGGCGACTGGTTTCGGCGCGTGACCTGCACGTTCAACAAGCCGCCTTGACGGGCGAATCCATGCCCGTCGAAAAAAACGTGAGCGATAGTAAGCAAACACCAAATCTCGAGAATCCAGCCGATGCCAGCAACCTCGTCTTTGTCGGCTCGAGCGTGGTCAGTGGCAACGCCGAAGCGCTGGTCACCGCCACGGGTTCGCGCACCGCCTTTGGTGGCATTGTCACCAGCCTGGCTCGTCGCGCCCCAGAGACCGAGTTCGAGCGCGGCACGCGGTCTTTTAGTTTGTTCATTGTGCAGATTGTGCTGTTTTTGGTCTTGTTCGTCTTCGCGGTCAGCGCCTTTCACAAACGCGATCCGCTCGAGTCGCTGCTGTTTGCGGTGGCGCTGGCGGTCGGTTTAACCCCAGAATTTTTGCCGATGATCACGACCATCACGCTCTCCAACGGCGCGATTCGGATGTCCAAGCAAAACGTGATCGTCAAGAACCTCTCGAGCATTCAAAACCTGGGACAGATCGACACGCTTTGCAGCGACAAAACCGGCACGCTCACCAGTGGCATCATGACGCTCGAGGGTCGGCTTGACCCGTTCGGCGCTGACAGCGACACGGTTTTTTTGCTGGCGTATCTGAACAGCCTGTTTGAAACTGGGATCACCAACCCGCTGAATACCGCGATTCTCGAGACCAAAGACGCCAATCCGCTGGACCTTGCCATTCTCAAATCTGACCATCCAGACGTCAAACATTACACGAAACTCGACGAGGTTCCGTTCGATTTCGAGCGGCGTTGCGTGTCGGTGGTGGTCTCTCGAGCGACCCCTGCCGGCGAAGAACATCTGATGCTGACCAAGGGTGCACCGGAAAGCATCCTGAACCTTTGCACGGGTTTTGAACAAAATGGAGTTCAAACCCTGACTTCCGAAGCTCGAGCCAAAATTGAAACCGTGGTCAACAACCTTTCCGCTCAAGGCTACCGTGTGATTGCCGTGGCGTACCGCAACATGCCGCTCGAGGTACAACAAGCCGCGTACCATGCCAGCGACGAACACGATCTGGTGCTGGCAGGTTTTGTCACCTTCGTTGACCCGCCGCTGCCCGATGCCAAAGAAGTCTTGAACGCGCTGGCGGTGAAAGGCGTGACCGTCAAAATTTTAACGGGCGACAACGAACTCGTGGCGCGGCACGTCTGCGAAACGGTCGGACTGAATGTTGGTAGAATTGTTCTGGGCAGCGAACTCGAGGGCATGACCGACACCGCACTGCTTCAGGTGGCAGACGCAAACACGGTCTTTGCCAGGGTTGCGCCCGCCCAAAAAAACCGCATCATCTTGGCACTCAAAGCCAGAAAACACGTGGTCGGTTACATGGGCGACGGCATCAACGACGCGCCCAGTTTGCACACCGCCGACGTGGGCATCAGCGTGGCGAACGCCACCGATGTTGCCAAAGACGCCGCCGATATTATTTTGCTCGAGCCTGGTTTGCGGGTGCTCCTGAGCGGCATTCTCGAGGGTCGTCGGGCGTTTGGCAACGTCATGAAGTACCTTCTCATGGGCACGAGTTCCAATTTTGGCAACATGTTTTCGATGGCTGGCGCGTCGTTGTTTTTGCCGTTCTTGCCGATGCTGCCGACCCAAATTCTGGTCAACAATTTCTTGTACGACCTGGCACAAATCACCATCCCCAGCGACAACGTGGACCCTGCCTTCCTCGAGAAACCGCACCACTGGGACATCAGTTTGATTCGGCGTTTTATGTTCTGGATTGGTCCGATCAGTTCGGTCTACGATTTTCTGACTTTTTTTGTGCTCTTAAAAATCTTTGCCGCCAAAGAAGCCGAGTTTCACACGGGCTGGTTTGTCGAATCGCTGGCAACCCAAACCCTGGTCATTTTTGTGATTCGCACCTTCGGCAATCCGTTCCGCTCAAAGGCAAGTCCAGCGTTGAGTCTCACGGCGTTGGGTGTGGTGCTTGTCGGCGTGATCTTGCCCCTCACACCACTTGCCGAAATTCTTGGTTTTGTGCCTTTGCCAGCGCTTTATTTTGCGTTTCTGGGCGTGGCGACGCTGACTTATTTGGGGTTGGTGGAACTGGTCAAACGGCGTTTGTTCGGGTCGGTCATGGGTTAACGCCTACTCAGAGGAATTTCTCGAGTCGTTCATTCAATGATGCCCTGCCGTGCTCAAACCGTGAGTTCTGTCTCACCCCAAAACTGATAGGCTAGACCTCGAGCATTTGACCCAATTCTGTTCTCGAGTATCCTGAAATTCTTTGCAATCACCGATCATGACTCGAGGAGCAAAGAGTATGTCAAGCGATTCCATCTCAGAACCCTCTAAAAACTCGAGCGATGCTGCTTTGGGACCGCCCGTACAAAGCTGGCTGAAGTCGGTCTGAACATCTTGAGTGCAATAAGACCGCGCAAAAATGCCGCTTGATCGCGTCCCTCAAGGCGCATCATGACCGATCATAGGGATAGTAGAGATTCACATGAGCAATTCTAAAAAAAATTCTTCCTTTCAAATAAACATTCCCAACGCAGATTTGGTTGACCTGCACGCCCGACTGAAGCGCACCCACTGGTCTGACGAACCTGAGCACACGGGTTGAAGCTTAGAAATGCTACAGTGTCGAAATCGATCTCGAGCAATCCAGTTTGTTATCGTCCACTCACGGATTTAACACGGTGAAAAGCTACGAATCAAGAAGGTCGAATATGAGCTTTCATCAGGAGGAAAGAGCGGGAGATTCGCCTTTTGCACGAACGATCTTTCGTATTCGGTTCGAGGGCGACGGCTGTTTGATGGCGATTGCTGACGGCAGCCCAGACATAATCATCATCAAACAGCGCGGCGAATCGCGGATATTCTTTTCTGGGACGCGCACCAAAGCCGCACCTATTTTCTACAAAGAAGGCATGGAATTCATCGGGATTCGCCTCGCGGTGGGTGCGTTCCTGCCGCAGTTGCCGCCCGAAACCATGCTAGATTCGACGACCTTGCTGTCCTCAGCCACAGCTCGATCCTTCTGGCTGCACGACACCGCGTTGCCCCTGCCCGACTTTGAGGATGCAGATGTCTTTATAAAGCGACTCGAGCGTCACGGTCTGATCACCCACGATGAAATGGTCAAGGCGACCTTACAAGAACAACCCAGCCCAGAATCGCTTCGGTCGGTGCAGCGCCGCTTCTTGAAAACCACAGGAATGACCCAAGCCTATATCCGGAAAATTGAACGGGCGCTTCACGCCGCAAACCTTCTACGGCAAGGTGTGTCCATCGCCGACACCATTTACCAGGCAGGCTACTTTGACCAGGCGCACCTGACCAAGGCGCTCAAACACATGACGGGTTACACACCGTCGCAACTTACCCCGCCAAGCAAGCCCTGAGTGGTTGTCGTTTTCGTACAAGACCGTTACGCGGTGGTCGCACTACAGTCATCTGGGCGTTGACACGTCAGCCAGCTCAGGAGGCAATCATGAAGATCAATCCGTTCACCATCGACATTCCACAAACCGTTCTCGACGACCTGCGCGACCGTCTCGAGCGCACCCGCTTGCCCGATGAACTCGCCAGTGTTGAAGGAATTTACGGCGTACCGCTCGGCTACATCAAACGCCTCGTCGCGTACTGGCTGGACGGCTACGACTGGCGCAAACACGAGGCTGGACTGAATCAATACCCGCAGTTCACCACCGAAATCGACGGTCAGAACATTCACTTCTTGCACGTGCGTTCCCCAGAACCTGGTGCGCTGCCACTCATTCTGACGCACGGCTGGCCCGGCTCGGTCGTGGAATACCTCGACGTGATCGGTTCGCTCAGCGATCCTCGAGCGCACGGCGGTGATCCGGCAAACGCCTTTCATTTGGTGATTCCCTCGCTCCCAGGATTCGGGTTCTCTGGACCCACGCACGAAACCGGTTGGAACCGCTATCGGACCGCCACAGCTTGGGCGGAACTGATGAGGCGACTGGGCTATGACCGCTACGGTGCAGTCGGCAACGACGCGGGATCGATGATCAATCCCGAACTCGGACGGATCGACCCCGAGCATGTCACTGGGCTTCACGTCACCCAGATTTTCTCGTTCCCATCCGGCGCTCCGGCAGAAATGGCGGACCTGACCCCAGAAGAGCAGCGCGAACTGGAAACGCTGCAATGGTTCTCCCAGAACAAACTTTCCTTCAACACACTCATGTCCCAGCAGCCTCAGACGCTGGCGTTTGCGCTATCGGATTCTCCGGTAGGTCTGCTCGCCTGGAATGCCCAACTCTTCGGGGATGAATTCGATGACGATTTTGTTTTGACCAACGTCATGCTTTACTGGTTAACCAATACCGCCGCGTCTGCGGCTCGCTTCTACTACGAAGATGCCCACGCGACACCGCCGAGTGGACAGACTACAGTACCCATCGGTCTGGCGGCATTCGCGGGTGATTTCAGTGGCATCCGCCGTTTCGCGGATCGGGATCATTAGAACATCGTTCATTGGTCAACGTTCAACCGTGGAGGTCACTTTGCCGCCCATAAAGTTCCCGATTTGCTCGTTGGTGATGTGCGGGCGTTCTTTGGGTCGTTACGCGCAATGCCGCCAACAAAGTCTGATGCGCCTTCCAAGCAGGCTCGAGATTCTATCTGAGAACCAAAATAAAACCAGCGCTCGAGAAGTTTCTGGGTTGTGAAAGCGCAAGAATTTCTCGAGCATCGCTTCCAGCAAATTGGGTTCTACGGTCTTGATGCTCGAGTTTGTAAGATTGCAGCGGTTTTTGCCAAACCGTGAGTTCTGTCTCACCGCAAAACTGATAGTCTAAACCTCGAGCGCTCGCATTTTGGGCGTTCTCGAGGATTCATGACTGAAACAACCACCGAACCCATCATCGAAACCCTGCCGCCTCGCCGCTCGAGCGCCCGCAACATCCTGACCGTGATGAGCGGCACGCTCGCCAGCCGCGTGCTGGGTTTGCTGCGCCAAGCCTTGTTTAACCGTTTGTTCAATTCCGAAATCACCGATGCGTTTAACCTCGCCTACCGCATTCCAAACCTTTTCCGCGAACTGCTCGCCGAGGGGGCGTTGACCAACAGCATCATTCCGGTTTACAAATCTTTGCCACTCGAGGAACGCCCAAAATTTGCCGCCAGTTTAACAGGCGCTCTGGCGGGACTGAATTTGCTGGTGGTCGGCTTTGGCATTCTGCTCGCGCCGTTCGTGGTTGGACTGCGCATGGCGGATCACTCGAGCATCAATTTTGCGCTTGCCTTGCAACTGACGCGCATCGTCTGGCCATTTCTGGCGGGCATTTCCTTCAGTGCCCTGGCGATGGCGCTCTTGAACGCCTCTGAACATTTTGGCAGTTCCTCGTTCAGTCCGTTGGCGTTCAGTGTGGTCTCGATCATCGGGTTTTTATTATTCCCAAACAATGCCGTCATGCTTGCCGTCATGACCGTGATTGGCGGTTTCGCGCAGTTTTTTGTGCAAATTCCCAGCCTGCAAAAATTTGGTCTGATGCCCAAACTCGAGTTTTCCTGGCACCCCGCGCTCGGTAAAGCCTTGGGTCTGATGGTGCCGTTTACCTTCACCACGGGCACTCGAGAGTTGCTGTCGGTGGTGTTGACGGGCATTTTGACCTCGTTTCCAATTGGCGCGATGACGGGTTTCACCAACGCCGACACCATATTCTTGCTGGCGTTGGGTCTGTTCGCGGTTTCACCCGCCCTGGCGTTTTACCCGCGCCTCGCCGAGTACAGCGCCGCCAAAGACTGGACCAGTTTCCGCGACACGCTGCTGTCCGCCTCGAGGCTCGTGGTGTTCTTGACCGCCCCCGTGACCGCCGTGATTTTTGTGCTCGCGCCAAGTGTCACGAGTGCCATGTTTGAACTGACCGGACGCATCAGCAACGACAAATTTGTTTTCACGGTGGCGGCACTGCCACCGCTCGCGCTCGCCATGATTACCTGGGGTTTAAACCAATTTTTGGTTCGCGCCTTTTACGTGCGGCAAAAAACCCGTGAAGCCATCGTGATTAACGTCGCAGGCTTTTTACTCAACACTGCCATGTATTACGTTCTCTCGAGGGGCGCACCGACGGCGTTGGCGTTCAAGGGGGTCAGTCCCGCGCAGGCTCAAATTTTGTTGAACGATGCCCTCGCGCATTACCAACGCATGAATTACGGCACAACCTTGACGGGTTGTTTGATCGTGATTGTTTACCTGGTGACGCTGACCGCGCAGGTGCAACTGAACTGGAAAAAATTGGTTGGACACATCATCAAGGTTTCAATCGCGGCGCTCGCGGCAGCACTGGTTGCCAATTTCATCTCGAGCTTGATTCCCTTGCATCGCGGGTTTATCAACGGCGCACTGCATTTGGGTTTGGCTGGCGGTGCGGCATTGGCGGTTTACATTGGGCTTTGCACGGTGTTGCAGGTGCAAGAGGTGGCAGGGTTGCGGCGCAGATTCTTAAAACGTTGACGCTCGAGAAGGTTTGATGAGTTTACGCTCATGGATTCCGAATTAGATTTATTGAATGCCGCCCAAAAATACTCGAGCCTTCTTTTTTGTTTCAATATTGAATCTGTTATTGCTGGTCTTGCTGTGGTTTATCGACGAGCGTTTTGCCGAACGCAACTGGTGGATCACCATTCTCGCTTACGTTCCGCAGCATCCTTTCGGTTTACTGACGCTTTTTTTGGTCGTGTGGGCAATTGTTAAACGCAATGCTCGAGGTGTGTTATTGCAGTTGCCCAGCCTTGTCTTGCTGTTGGTGTACTTTTTTGGTTTCAACATTCCTTTCGGCTCGAGCCATACCGTTCAAAACGGTGTTTCATTGCGGGTCATGAGTTACAACCTGTTTGGTAAAACCGCCACCAGTACAGTCTTACAAGCCGCAAATGCAGACATTATTTGTGTTCAAGAATCTCGAGATCAAAACTTGCTCAAAGCCCTTCAACAAGCGCTGCCAAACTATTTTATGGCGCATGAAGGTGAGGTCACGACCTTCTCGAGATTCCCAATTCTGACCACCAAAGTACAGCATTTAAAACGCAGTTGGCGCACCATCCTCGAGACTGATCTTGATGTGAACGGCACAGTTGTTCGCGTGGTCAACGTTCATTTCAACACGCTGAACATTCAAGGTGGAAGCTACTATCAAAAACATCCAGAATCTATGGCAGGGCGGGTCAGCACATCCATCGAAGATCGGCGGGAAGCCGTCAACATTTTGCTCGAGATTGCAGCAAACACGAACCTGCCGCTATTGATCTTGGGGGATTTCAACACGCCAACCCGAGGAACGTTGTACGGTGCTCTCAAAACACAACTCGAGGATGCGTTTGCAACGACGGGTTGGGGCTTTGGCTATTCGTTTCGCTCAGATTTGCCGTTGCTGAGGATTGATTACGTGTGGACAAATCCTTTCGTCAAACCGACTCGAGCATTTGTGATTAATACTCGAGCCTCAGACCATCGTCCGTTGGTGGCTGAGGTTATAGTCAACCGCCCGACGCCCTGATCCTCGAGTTCAAGTGATCTTCAAGCCTCTCGAGTGCCTCTGGCATGTTTTGCCTCCCATAACCCATCCGAACGTGCCCTGGTTGATCGTAGACGCCACCAGGTAGCAACAAGACGCCCGTTTCGCGCACAATCTCCTCACAGAAATCCGTGACATCCCCATCAATGCTCACTCGAGGAAAACCAATCGGGCTGGCATTCGGTTTGACCCAAGAAAACAAGCTCGAGTGTCGCGCCAAAAATGCCTCGAGCAGCGGTAAATTTTGATGCACAATCTCGAGGTTGCGGGTCAACAATGTTTGGCGTTGCCGCAGTGCCAAGGCGGTCAAAAATTCGGACGGGGCGCTCGAGCAGATGGTCGTGTAATACTTGAAATGCAGGCATTTCTCGAGCAAGTCGTGGTTGCGCGATGCCAACCAGCCCAAACGCAGTCCAGGCAATCCGTAAGACTTGCTCATCGAACCGAGCGAAATTGCATTCTCGTAAACCTCACAAGCCGCAGGAAGTCGCGTGCTCGGGTCATGCTCGAGTTCGCGGTACACCTCGTCACAAAACACGATGATGCCGCGTTCTTTGGCAAGGTTCGTGACCGCCGCAAAAACTTCAGGCTTCATGTTGATGCCCGTCGGATTTGAGGGCGTGTTGATGTAAATCATTTTCGTGTTCGGACGAATCAGTGCCTCGAGCGCCGCCAGATCGTGCGCCCAACCGTCCTCAAAATGCCGTTGCCACTGGCTGACTTCCGCGCCAGTGCTTCGTGCCAACTCGAGTCCACTTTCGTAACATGGCGTCTCGACAATCACATGGTCATTCGCTGCCAAGAGTGCGTGATAGACCAGAAAAATGCCCTCTTCGGCGCTCGAGATCACCAATACATCATCGCTCGAGATACCTTGGTAAATTCCTGCAATCGCCTCGCGCAAAAACGGAGCACCAGAAGATTCCGTATAGCCAAGCCAGTGCTCGTCAAAGCGTTCTTTGGCGTCAGGCTCGAGCGCCAGCAACTCGGCAACGGTTCGTGATTGCGCGTCCGAACTCGAGAGCATGAACTGCGCACTGAATTCGTACTTGGCGTAATAATGCTCGATGCGAAATGGCTTGAGGTTCATGCAACTCCTTGAAACAAGAAAAAATCTATTTCACTGTAAACCAATCAACAATAACCTTTACCGTAGTAATCAGCGTAGCCACAGTGGTTATGACAGCTAACAAAGTAATTCTCTTTGTCATTCGATCCATTGCACGGGTATACTCGAGCATCTCTTCACTCGTCTTCTGTTGATCTCTTCGATGCAACTCATCTAAATAATGTGCTGTGCCAACCACAGTACTTTTTGCTAGCACGTCATGCTGTTGGATCAAATTGTCATCTGAAAGTTCCCTTAGTTGAGCTATGGTTTCTGCCATTTGAATTTCACACCTCCGTTTTACCCGAGTTTCCAAAACTCACTGATCTCAGGCATACGTTAAGTACGTTGAAAAGTCTTGTGAAGTTCCATGTCAATTTCTTGGGTCAGATTTTAGAATATTGTCTTGGTTTAAGATATTACAGGTACACTTCTGAGCATTTACAACCAATGATCTTTACGCCTTTCCTTTGGGCTTTATAACTAATCGAAAGCACGTGCAGAACAGCTTTTGTCCTGGTTATAAAAGCCCCAAATGGCTGGCAATCTCACGCCCGACAATAAACTCTTCGGTATCGCCAACGTGCAACAACACGCAATCGCGGTCGGCATAAAATTCCTTGACCGCTTCCCACGCGGCATCTTCGGATTCGAACACATCGGGAAGCTCGAGGTCTTGCACCGTCTCGAGCGCATCCTCACCAAATTCTTCGCTGCGCAGCGCCTCGACCAAGGACGTGAACTGATAGCGGTCCAAAATTTCGTCGCGGTCGAGTTTGCGTCCCGCCAACGTGGTTTTTTCGACCAATGATTCATCAATGAACGCAAAACGCTCGAGCGCGGTGTCAAAAGCCTCATCGGTAACAGGAATGACTGGAATGTTCATGCGCCCATGATACGCGCTTAAGAATCCAAAATCACGATCACGTCCACTTTGCCAGGACCGTGCACGCCAAGCGCCATCGTCTGTTCAATGTCGGCACTTTTGCTCGGACCCGTATGCATCCCCCACGCGCTGGGAAGCTCGAGCAAGCCGAGTTTGGCGTACAAGTCTTCGATGTCGGGCAGGATTTGGCTGGCTTTTAAAAGGATGACGTGATGGAACGGCAGTAGTGTCGCAAGCCGCCCATGCTTCGAGGAAAACGCGAGGCTGCCGGTGGCAGCAACCGCAAAATCCGCGCCTGTGATGCCAACATCCGCATCTTTGGGCGCAAGCGACGTCAAACCGTTTTGCTCGAGTGAAAAGTCTTTTAGAATCTCGTGACTCGAGCTGACATAAGACGTTTTCCCAACCAACAAGGCTTTCAAGCTCTCTCGAGCGTCCTGCAACGATTCGACCAAATGCACTTTTCCCAACACCCGTTCATTCTCGAGCTTAAAGCGCTCTGCCAGAACTCGAGCGTCCTGAGCTGCGTTGAGGCTTGGATGAGTTGGAGGTCTGGTGATGGGGGCTTTGGGGTTGCGTCCTGTGGCGTCACGGACTCGAGCGAGGAAATCGGCGCGATTCATGATGAAACCTCGGCGGGAATTTGAGATGAACAAATTCTTGTCCCACCCTCATCCCCGACCCTTCTCCCGCACGGGAGAAGGGAGCTTCGGCGCTTTGTTGTGTGATTAAAATCCTTCCAGATGGCATTAAATCCAATGAAAAACTGTGTCCAAAATGCACTATTTGGAGAAGAGTAAAGACCTCGAGCCAAACGTGTAAAAGAATCAAACTCCCTTCTCCTATGTTGGGAGAAGGGTCGGGGATGAGGGAAGACAAAGCAGTCGTTTCCCCCTGTGTTTGACTGAAAAAAAACGATATCAGTAGGAGAAATTTCAATCATCAGCCACCTCGAGTCTCGGTGCGGCTTCGGTGTTCAAGCCTTCATTCCACAAATCCCGAAACGATTTTTGGTTGGGAGCAGGAAAATCCCTTGTGGATTGCCAACTTGAGAGTGGCGCAATGCCAAAGTTCGGCATGGTTTTGCCCCAGTTGACAAAGCGTCCCATTTTACTCGAGAGTCGGTACAGCGCAGGATTTTTCATCAAATTTTTGAAGGCTTTGATGCCCAAAGTTTCAACGGCTGGCATCAAGCCACTCGAAACGGCTCGAGTGCGTTGGGTGACGAGCATTTGCGGCAGCGGAATTTTAACGGGGCAAACATCGCCGCACGCCCCGCACAAACTCGAGGCGAAGGGCAAGCTTTTGGCTTCGGGCAATCCGAGCAAACCAGGATCAAGCACGCTGCCGATGGGTCCTGAATATACCCAACCGTAAGCGTGACCGCCGAGTTGCTGGTAGACGGGGCAGGTGTTCAGACACGCGCCGCATCGGATGCAGCGCAGGCTGGCTCGCATCTCATCATCGGCAAGCACACTCGAGCGTCCGTTGTCGAGCACAACCAAATGAAATTCTTCGGGTCCGTCAACCTCGAGGTCACATTTGGGTCCAGAAATCAAAGACACAAACACCGTGCTGCGCTGTCCCGTGGCAGCCCTCGGTAAGAGTTTTAAAAACACGCCAAGGTCGTGAATGTTGGGGATGACCTTCTCGAGTCCCATCACGGCAATGTGTACTTTCGGGCGCGAGGTGGTCAGTCGGGCGTTGCCTTCGTTTTCGACGATCACGATGCTGCCCGATTCGGCGACGGCAAAGTTCACGCCCGAAATGCCAACGTCGGCGTTCAAGAAATCTTCTCTGATGATCTCGCGGGCTTTGCCTGCCAGCACATCGGCGCTCGAGCCGAGCGGCACGTCGTAAAGTTTATGAAAGAGTTCGTCCACCTCGCTTTTGGGTTTGTGAATCGCGGGTCCAATAATATGACTCGGGTGTTCACCCTCGAGTTGCAAAATGTACTCGCCCAAATCCGATTCGATCACCTTCATGCCAGCCTGCTCGAGCGCGTTGTTCAGTTCGATTTCTTCGGTGACCATGCTTTTGGATTTGACAATCAATTTCGCGTTCGCGGCTTGGGTGATGCCTAAAATAATCTGGTTGGCATCCGCAGCATCATGCGCAAAATGCACGTGACCGCCCCGCGATTCGATGTTGTCCGCCAAGCGCCCCAGGTAATAATCCAGATGCTCGAGCGTGTGGTCTTTGACGGTGGCGGCGTAGGCTTTTAAGGCTTCGACATCGGGCAGTTCGGCGTAGGCGGCGGTACGGTTTTGGTTGAAGGTTTCGGTGGCGCGTTTGACCGCCCCGCGAACGCCCGTGTTCTCGAGCGCTTTCAAGTGCGCCTGCGGAAAATCGTGAATGCTGATTTCCATGATTGACTCCTATGCGGGTTGGGCTTCTGGCTCGTAAGACAGCACCTTCTTGGTTTCAAGACGCACCTGACGGGCGAAACCGCTCACGGGCTACTCGCGCTTCGAGTGCGGCTTTGCCATTCAACAATAACTGGGCAATATGAACCACGGGTGGCGTGTTCTGGCGTCTGCCTAAGCCGCCGCCGAGTTGCATCAGGCAGCCCAAATCGGTGCTGGTCAGAACATCCGCCTCCGTAGCGTCCATCTTGAGCGAATCCAATTTTCGGTCCATCATCGCGCTCGAGAGTTCGGGTAATTTCACGCTGAACAAGCCGCCAAAACCGCAACACGTTTCATCCCAGGGCAATAAGGTTGCACCTGCCGCCTCGAGCAAAATCCGTGGTTGTTGTTTCACGCCCATGTTGCGCATCGCATGACAAGAATCGTGATATGCCACGCGAACGCCAGAAAGGTCAACGCCAGGATGTGTCACCCCCAGTTTCTCAACCAGAAATTGCGTCAGTTCAAACACCCGACCCGAGACATCCCAAGCGCGGCGCAAATTCATCGGGTCTTGCGCGAAGAGTTCTGGGTAATGATGCACCATCGCCCCGCACGAACCCGAAGGCACGACCACAGCATCACTGGTCTCGAGCGCCTTTTCAAACACATTCAAATAATGCTTTGCCAGCTCCCTGGCATCATCGGCATAACCAGCGTTGTAAGCGGGTTGTCCACAACAGGTTTGATCCTGTGGAAAACCGACATCCACGCCAAACCTTCGCAGCAACCGCACGCTGTCAGCCGCCGCACTCGAGCCGAATTGATCTGCCACACAGGTCACAAAAAAACTTACGCGCATGAACACCTCTGGTTTGGAATCTCGAGCATCATAGACTTTTTATTTCAAATTCTCGAGAATCGCTCAAAATACATTGATCTTCAAAACGCAAAACCCGTAGGGTGCGCCGTGCGCACCGTCATTTAAACCCTGGTGCGCACGGCGCACCCTACCATTGTCTTTCATTCTGGAAATCCCCCACCCGCACTCGCTTTCCCTCGAGTCTTGGCGGTTTTCTCGAGATACCCCGAAGCCCTTAACGCTTTCATTGGTTCGGCTGGTTTGCCTTGTTCCTCGCGGATTTCGGACAGCAGTGGTCGCACGTCGGTTCGGAAAGCATCCATCAAAATCTGGTTTGCCTCTAAAATCGCGCCTTGACCCTGTGCAACCTTCAGCGCCGCACGATCCACCAGCAACGCCTTCGCGTAGGCTTCTTGACAGTTTAGAACGCTTAAGAGCATGGCTTGGACTTTATTCTCGAGGTAATGACATTGGTCGATCATGTACGCCACGTTTTTCGCGGTATTCACAGCCAGTTTGTCTTTGGATTGTTCGGCGCTGACCAGTTCAACAAAAATGCAGAACAACTCGAGCGGGTTGGTGCTGCCGACAATCAAATCGTCGTCGGCGTAACGGCGGTTGTTGAAGTGAAACCCGCCCAGCTTGCCCTCGTCGAGCAAGAACGCCACGATCTGTTCAATGTTCGTGCCTTGCGCATGATGTCCCAAATCGACCAGCACTTGCGCTTTTTCGCCGAGCGCCGTGCAATGCGCGAACGCCGTTCCCCAATCGGGCAGGTCCGTGCCGTAAAAAGCGGGTTCAAAAAACTTGTACTCGAGCAGCAAACGCGTGTTTTTGGGAAGTGCCGCGTAAACTTCGGTCAACGAATCTCGAGTGCGGTGTTTGCGTTCACGGAAATCGTCTTGCCCAGCGTAATTTGTGCCGTCGGCAAACCACAGTGACAAATCCCTTGAACCCGTGAGTTTCATCACCTCAACACACTCGAGCATGTGATTGATGGCTTTCTTACGAATTTTTTTATCGGGATTGGCAATCGAACCCAGGCGGTATTCTTCAGCTTGAAACACATTTGGGTTGATTGCGCCCAAGGAAATTCCGCGATCTTTGGCAAATTTCTTGAGCTTTGCAAAATCCTCCACTTTATCCCAAGGAATGTGCAACGCCACGCTCGGCGCAATGCCCGTCAACTCGTGGACTTTTGCCGCATCCTCGAGTTTTTCCCAAATGTCACGCGCCGCGCCAGGGCTGGGAAAGGTTTTAAAGCGCGTTCCCGCGTTGCCGTAACCCCACGAGGGCGTTTCGATGTGTTGTTTTTTCAGGGCTTCACGGATTGAATTTGAGACTTTCATATCGAGTTTCCTCCAAGTATTTCAGATTGAAGTTCTGGCTCAAGTGCATAAACTTTGATAACTCTGTTTTCTTCAAAAAAATAGAGTCTTTCGCACACTGGACAGCGCCATACATCATTTTTTGGCTGTGGCATAAACCGTTGTTTTGTATCGTAGGAATTGATGAGTTCGCTAATGAGTTCTGAATCCCATTCTGAATAGACAAACAAACGTATGTCTTTTGAACTTCCGTCATGCAACAAATTTCCACATCGGCAGGTCATTTTCGCCATCTGAACAAACTCCTTTTATAATCATGGAAATTCACATAACCCCGTGTTCTCGAGCTTTACCGCGCAAGAACGCCAGACCATCACGCACCAGCGCTTGCGGATCGCCGACCACATCGCGCCACATGCAGGTCGCACCAGCAATGTCGGGGTTGATGGCGGCGAAGGATTCCATCACCAGCGCCCCGTCGTAATTGATGGCTTTCAAACCCTTAAAAACGTCGTCCCAGTGAACGTTGCCTGTGCCTGGAGTGCCACGGTCCGACTCGGACAAATGAATGTAACGCATTTTTGCGCCAGTATTGATGATCGGCTTGAAAAACCCTTTCTCTTCAATGTTCATGTGGTACGTGTCCAGGTGAACGAAAGCGTTGGGTTCGTCGATACGTTCCACAATCTCGAGCGCTTGGCT
Source organism: uncultured Deinococcales bacterium (assembly GCA_964247135.1). Taxonomy (GTDB): domain Bacteria; phylum Deinococcota; class Deinococci; order Deinococcales; family JAAFIG01; genus JANXTZ01. The sequence goes on from CAXTTL010000054.1 coordinate 15,700, forward strand.
GGCAAGGTTGATGAGGTAATTTTCGTAACGGTTGATGGCTTCAATCCCAATCTCGAGTCCGAGTGTTGAGGCAGATTTCGCCACGGATTTCAAAACCGTCACAACGCTCGTCAGTTCATCGGCTCGAGGTGGAGCGCCCGTCAGTGTTCCCAAATGCGTGTAAATTGCGCCTGAGAGTGCGGTAGCGCCAATGCCGTGCGTCACGCGTAACGCATCCTCGAGAAAGACTTTTGCATTTTCGGGATTCGCTGGCAAATGCGTGTCTTTGGGTAGCCCAAGCGAACAGGTTGCGCCAATGTTGTAATGCTCGAGCAGCGCTTTGGTGTGGGCAATGTTGAAACTCGCAGGGTGCAACACGCAGACTTCAACAAAGTCGAGTCCGACGGCTGCCGCGCCGCCAATCACTTTTTCCGCGCCCTCGTCGCTCCAGTCTCCAGCCCAAATGAATGCGTGCGCTCCGAATTTTGGCATCTCGAGTTTCCTTTCTGTTTTCCCTTGGAGGTAGGGGTGAACCTTCTTGACCATAATCATGCACCTGGCGGGCATGGTCGCTTGTGTTCACCCTTGCTGACGGTGAATTTAATGATAGGTGCGAAATAAATATTCAATCTTCCCGATAAAAAAACGGGTCAAAAATTTGATACTCAGGATAGCCAAAAATGGTTGGAATCTTGGCTTCAAACGGCATTTTTTGCTTTAAAACTTTCGGCTCAAGCAGCACAACATTTTGTTTCTCGAGTTTGTGTTTGATCTCTAAAATTACAGCATCCCAGTCGCCAGCAGGGAATTTGTTGAGATCATCAGGGCGCAAAAAACCTGAGCTGCCACCGTGCTTGCTTTTTGTTTTGGTCATTGCACCCATCGCGGCGACGGGTGCAAGTTTGCACAGGTACAACGCAATGCCTTCAATGGTGGTGCTCAAACCTGAGACCCGAGAGGATGAACCGTCTTTTTTGTAGCAAAAAACATCCAGGTATGAGGCGTAACCGCTGCCGTAACCATCATCAGATTCAACCGCAATGTGCTTGGATCGCTCGAGGTCGTGCAGGGCATTCTTGATGGCGCTTTTTGAGCCACCTACATGTTTTCCCGCAATCAATTTCTCGAGCAATTCGTTGGTGATGTCCACGTTACACCCCAGTCACCAGCAGGCGAATGTCCGCCGCCTCGAGCGCTTCACGGGTTTCAAGATCGGGTTGAAGGTCGGTCACAATCACATCCACCGCGTCCATTTCGACAATCGTGTGCAACGCCACCCTCGAGAATTTGGTGTGATCCAAGAGCGCCACAATCAAACGCCCCGAGTGAATCAGTTGTTCTTTCATTTCGGTTTCGGGCAGGTGCGCGTCTGTAAAACCGGTTTGCGGGCTGAAGCCTTTGCTCGAGAAAAACACTTTATCGGGATGCAAGCGTTTTAACGTTCCTGTCGCGTGCGCCCCAACAAAAGACCGTGCTCGAGCGTGAAATTCACCGCCAGTCAGCGTGAACGGCAAGTTTAACCCCGCCAGAATCGTGGCGGCGTCAAGGCTCGAGACAATCGTGTTGACGGTTTTTGCGCCCAGCAATTGCGCGAGTTGCAATGTGGTGGTGCTGGCATCGAGCGCGATGGTATCACCGTCTTGGATTAACTCGAGTGCTTTGCGGGCAATGCTGGATTTCGCCTCGAGATGCTCGTTGATGCGCAAACTGTAAGCAACCTCGTCGTTGGCTTTGCTTTGCAACCTTGCACCGCCGTGCACCCGCTCGAGCAGCCCTTGTTCGGAGAGTAAATCCAGATCGCGGCGCACCGTCATTTCGTGGACGCTGAGGTGCTGCGCGAGTTCTTTGGTGCGCACAATTTTTCGCGCCAGCGCTTGCTGCAAAATAAATTCGTGTCTCGAGCGCAGGGCGGCGGCAGGATCGACGGTGTTCATGATTTTGTCCCTGGTTTAACAAATCGTTTGATGATTGGCGGCAAGGCGATGGCGAGCACCATCAGGATACCAATAATGATCGAGGCAACGATGCCTGGAATGTTGATCAAACCCATGCCGAACTGAATCATGCCCAGCAATAAAACTGATAGCACCACGCCCAAAATGTTGCCCGTGCCACCGGCGATGCTCACGCCGCCAAGCACGGTCATGGTGATGACATCGAGTTCCCAGCCTTGGGCGATGTTGGGTCGGGTGGTGGTGATTCTCGAGGTGAGAAACACGGCGGACAAACCTGCGAGCATTCCCGAAAAAGTGAACAATGCCAGACGGTAACGTGCAACGGGAATTCCAGAAAAACGTGCCGCATCGGGGTTGTTGCCGATGGCGTACAGGTTTCTCCCCCAACGGGTTTTTGCCAAGAACACGCCGACGCAAACCGCCAAGATCAAAAAGGTTACGAAAGAAATCGGTAAGTTCGGCAGTGCATAACCTTGCCCCAAATTACCAAAAGATTCTGGATAGGCGGTCAAGGCGGTGTCACCCAAAACCGCTTGGGCGATGCCGCGAAACAATGACATCGTGCCGAGCGTGATGGCAATGCTTGGCACGGCAAACCGAACCACCAGAAAACCGTTTAAAAAACCGCAGACTGTTCCCGTACCAACACCAACCAGCAGCAAGACGAGCCAATCCGCGCCCGATTGCGCCGCAAAGCCCATTAAGAGCGAACTGAGCGCGATGATTGACGCCACCGAGAGATCAATCTCGCGGCACAAAATCAAGAGTGCCATGCCGAGCGCCATAATCCCCTTCTCGGCAAAAATCGGGGTGGCATCACCGAGGTTGGCGGCATCCCAGAAATACTCGGACAGCCGACCATTCAAGACCATCACGATTGCCAGCATGACCAGCAGCAGCAATTCCCAGCGCAGCAGCAAACTCGAGAGTTTAAACGGTGCTCGAGCCTGAACGGGGGTGGAACGTTGCTCGGTCATGCTCGCCTCAAAATGGTTTTGCCTTTAACTCGAGATGCGCCCTGGTTGACGATGGCAGCGACCAGAATCGCAACGCCGACGATGGCGGTTTGCCAGAACGGTGAGACGTTGACGACGGGCAAGGCGTTGTAAAGTGTGGTCAGGAAAATTGCGCCGAGGGCTGTGCCGAGCACGCTGCCGACGCCACCGGCAATGCTCACGCCACCGAGCACACAGGCGGCAACGACTTGAAGCTCGAAGCCACTGGCAATGTCGGTGTTGGCGAGCGCAAACCGTGCCACCCACAGCACGCCGACCAGACCAGCGATTGTGCCTGAAAGGGCGTACAGCGCAAACAAACGCCGTGTCTCGGGAATGCCCACGTATTTCGCCGCGTTCGGGTTGCCGCCAAGCGCCCGAATTTCACGTCCGAAACGCGATTGATGCACCAAAAACCAACCCAGCACCAGCGCGATCAAACTGACCCACTCGAGTCCGGTGATGCCCAAGAATCTGGCATTTGGAAAATCCACCAAACCGACCGGAAGCTCGTTGGCGTTGATCCACTGCCCGCCAGAAACCACGTAGGTCAAACCACGGTAAACGCTCATCATGCCCAGGCTGGCAACAATCGGTGGAATCTCGAGGAAGTTGATGAGGCTGGCGTTGATGATGCCGAGCACCAAGCCCGAAAGTGCGCCCAAGGCAAGCAGGGCAAGCACTGGAATGCCTGGCACGGCTTTGGCGAGCAATCCCACCAACATGCCCGAAAGCGCCAGGTTCGCGGCAACGGACAAATCGATGCCTCGAGACATGATGACCAGCATTTGCGTTAACGCCAGCGCGATCAACAGGGCGCTGTCGTGCCAGATGGCGTCGAAGGTTTTAAAGCTGATAAACGACGGCGCACGAATGCCCACGCCAATCAGCAGCGCCACCAGCAAAGCCAGCAAAATCAATTCGCGTTGATAGGTTTTCCAGATTTTCATGCGACCAACTCCCGCGTGTTGCCTGCCGCCTGTGACACGATTTCCTCGGCGGTGGCAACTCGAGCCTCAAATTCTGCCACAAGGCGCCCTTCGCGCATCACCAGAATGCGGTCGCTCATGTTCATAATCTCAGGCAGTTCGGAACTGACCAGAATCACCGCCAAACCGTTTTGCACCAGTTCGCTCATGAACGAATGCACGGCGGCTTTCGCGCCAACGTCGATGCCTTTGGTCGGTTCGTCCAGAATGATGACTTTGGGGTTGGTGGCGAGCCATTTGGAGAGCACCACTTTTTGCTGATTGCCGCCCGAAAGCTCAGACACATTCTGCTCGAGGTTCGCCGCACGAAGCGACAAGCGTTCTGCGAGTGGCATCGCCATAGATTCCTCTTTACCCCGATTGAGAATATTCCCAATGCTCGAGAGGCTGGCAAGGGTGATGTTGTGCAAAATGCTCATCGGTAATATCGCGCCTGCAATCTGGCGGTCTTCGGGAACGTAGACCAAACCGTTTTTGACCGCATCGGCGGGAGATTTGATGCTCACGGTTTTGCCATCGATCAAGACCGAACCCGTTGACGCAGCATTCAACCCGAACACCGCCTGCATCACCTCCGAGCGCCCCGCGCCAACCAAACCGTAAAAACCCAGAATCTCGCCTTTACGAACGCTAAAATTGATGCTCGAGAATTCGGTGGGGTGCTCAAAATTCTTGACCTCGAGCATCACGTCCCCAGGTTTGGACTCGAGCTTTGGGAAGAGTGCCCCGACCTCGCGCCCCGCCATCAGACGAATCAAATCCTCGCTCGAGGTATCGGTGATCTTGCCCGTTCCAACGTTTTTGCCGTCGCGCAAGACCACGTAACGACTCGCCAGCGCAAAAACCTCATCGAACTTGTGGGTGATTAATAAAACCGCCTTGCCCGCGTCACGAAGTTGCCGCACGATACGGTACAAATCCTCGATCTCGGCTTTGGACAGCGACGCGGTGGGTTCGTCCATGATCACCACGCTCGAGTCTTGGGACAACGCCCGCGCAATTTGCACCAAATGCTTTTGCGCCACGCTCAATTCCTTCAACGGCGTTTCAGGATCAATCTTCGCATCCATCTTCTCGAGCACGGTTTGGGCTTGCTCGAGCATGGATTTCCAATTCACCAAACCGCCCGCAAAAAACTTGGACGTGACTGGATGATTTCCGACAAATAAATTTTCCGCCACCGAAAGTTCATCGAACATCACGGTTTCTTGATGGATCGCGCCAATTCCCGCCTTCGCCGCATCTTGGGGACTCGAGAGACGCAAGGTTTCATTGTTTAACACGATGCTGCCCGAATCGGGTTGGTAAATGCCTGTCAAGATTTTCACCACCGTCGATTTGCCCGCGCCGTTCTCGCCGATCAGCGCCAGAACCTCGCCTTTGTTCAAACCAAAAGACACGTCGTTCACGGCTTGCGTCGCGCCAAAACGTTTATTCAAATTGTTGATTTGCAAAAAATGATTGGTCATAAAATTGGTTTCTCGAGTTTGTGATTTTCATTTATGCTCGAGCAAAACGGAGACGGTTTAAAAACGAAGACCGTCTCCGAAGGTGTCTCTCTCGAGCTTTTGAAAAGTAACAGTTGCTTTCGTTCCCTCTCATCCCCGACCCGTCTTGCCCTTAAAGCAGCACCTTCGGGCTTGGGCGCTTCTCTCCTCGGAGAGAAGGGAGTTTCATTGATTTCTAAGAAGCCGAAACATTGCTTTTCAGTCCATCTTTCGCGCAGCGAGAGAGGGTGACGAGCCTCGGCGAGTCGGGTGAGAGCTTCAGGGGCGAGAAGAACAATTCCGTGTGCTTATGCGTTGAGGTTTCTCGAGCTTGAGCGCATTGCCTTGCGCCCCTACGGTTTAAAAAGCTTTGGCAAACTTATCGATGTTGTCTTTATTGAACGTGTACGGATCACCCATTGGCGCCTCGAGGTTGGCGTCCAAGGTGATGGTGCCCATGCGTCCAATGCTGACTTTCGCGCCCACTTTGCTGGTTGCTTTGCGGGTGGCGAATTGGTAGGCGGCGTACACGGCGGAGTAACCCAGGTCAATTGGATTCCAAAGCGCGAAGGTGTCCACCGATCCGGCTTTGACGTAGGAAATCATTTCGCTTGGCAAGCCAAGACCGGACACGAAGACTTTACCGACCAGTTTTTGGTCGATCACGGCTTTGGCGCTGGCGGCAATGCCGACGGTGGTTGGGGCGATGATGCCTTTCAGGTTGGGGTATTTGCTGAACAAGCCCAGTGCCTCGCGGTAGGATTTGTCGGATTGGTCATCGCCGTAAACGGTGTCCACCAGCTCGAGACCACTGTACATGGGGTCTTTGAGGGTGTCTTTCATGGCGGCGATCCAGGCGTTTTGGTTGGTTGCTTGGGCGGTGGCAGACAAAATGGCGATTTGACCTTTGCCGCCGATGGTTTTACTAATCATTTCGATTTGCTTGCGTCCAATCAGTGCCGTGTTGGACGGATTGAGGTGCATCAAACGGGCTTCTTTGGCAACGCCTGAATCCCAGGAAATGACCTTCACACCTCGAGATTTGGCTTTTTTCAGGGCGGCAACCACGGCGTTCGGGTCGTTGGCGCTAATGGCAATGGCGTCCACTTTTTGCGCGACCAGCGAGTTGATCAGCTCGATCTGACCTTCTGCGGTGGCGGTGGTGGGTCCGGTGTAAATGACTTCGACGTTTTTCAGTTCTTTGGCGGCTTCAAGTCCACCGTCGCGGGCGGCTTCAAAAAAACCATTGCCGAGGCTTTTCACGAGCAATGCAATCTTGTAGGTTTTGCCTTGGGCACTCGTCATACTCAGGCTTGCCACGGCGGCAGCTCCAAGCAATGCCATACCAATCATCATTACCTTGCGTTTCATGTTCACGCTCCTCCACAGTGTTGAAATCAAAACATGCAATGTGACCCCTCGAGTTGGCTCGAGTGATGTGAAAGTGGGGAAACTTTCGCACACGATCATGTTCGTTTCTGGTACTGTTTGAATACCTTAGCGCGTTGGTGGTTCAAATGTCAAATCTCAAAATTGGGTATCTTTTCACGTTTGATACACGAAAAAACGCTCGAGAGAGATGCCTTCCTTAAGGGTTTTGATGTTGTGCGTTTGATGTTCGTTCCATAAATTACTTTGGAATTTTGTATTCCTTCTCAATCCCATACTTTTGCACAAGCTTTTGACCAACGCGGGCAAGCCGTTCTCGCCAACTTTGCGGCGCGAGCACCTCGAGCGAGTCGATAAATTCGACCAAAATTTCCCAGGCGAATGCCTCGGCAACCAGATTGAGTTTGCCGCAGATAAAACC
>CAXTTL010000055.1:0-22864 GCA_964247135.1 uncultured Deinococcales bacterium
TTTTGACGGCGACCTCTCGGCTTTGATTGAACGCTCCAGCCCTGCCAAAATCGTCAAACTCGAGCTTTCCAAAGTTATTCCTCGAGAAATTCTGGAATCGTATGCACCGGTCAAAAGCATCGATGGTCTGTTCGCGGAACTGCTCGTACCGCGCCTCGAGACGAGCAAAGTCTCTGGGCGGCTTCTGTCCGAACTACCAGTGGCAGACGTGACGATTGAAGACCCAGACATTGAAGCCATCATTGGCGAACTGTTTCAAAGTAATGCGGTGAAACCATGAAACTCAAGACTGGAACCCAAATGGGTTTATTTGAGAACATGTGGCGCAAATCCAGAGCCATGTTCACGGTGTATTTCGCGCACATGACCATCTACCGCGCCGAGATTTTGATCTGGATGCTCTCGGGCGTCGTGCCCTTAATCATGATGAGTGTCTGGATCGGCAAGGCGAGCGCCAACGGTGGCAGCCTCTCGAGTTTCAGTCCTGCGAGCTTTGCCGCGTACTTCCTGGCGGCTTGGGTCTCGCAACAACTGACCGTGGCTTGGGTCGCGTATGAACTCGATTTTCAAATTCGGCAAGGTGAACTTTCCTCGAGGCTCCTGCGCCCGATGGACCCGTTCTGGGAGCAGTTCTTTCGGCATTTCACCGAACGTTTTGTGCGCGGTCCATTTATTCTGGCGTTCGTGATCGCCGGAACGTTTATTGTCCCAGGCACCCGCCTCAGCCCAGATATTTGGCATGTGCTCGAGTATCTTTTGGTGATTCAAATGGCGTTTTTGATGCGTTTTATGATCGCCTTTTGCATCGGTACGCTGTGCTTCTGGTTTGAAAACGCCACCGCTTTCGACGAATTTTATTACGTACTTTTAACCTTTCTGGCGGGCGGTTTTGCACCGCTCGAGTTTTTCCCGCCCGCACTCCGCGCCGTGGTCGAATGGACACCATTTCCGTACATGGTCTATTACCCCGCCAAAGTCCTCACTGGTGCACTCGAGCCAAGCCAAACCCTGCGCCTGATCGGTATTTTGCTGGCTTGGATTGTCTTTTTCACCATCTTGCGAGCTGTCCTCTGGCGGGCAGGATTGAAAAAGTACGGCGCGGTGGGCGCATGAAACGCTACTTTCGCCTGATCTCCATTTTTGCTGGCTCGAGCATTGCCGCTCAACTCGAGTACCGCGCTAATTTTATTGTCAACTTGGTTGGATCGCTGTTTACGGCTGTCGGCAGCTTGTTTGGTTTGTCGGTGCTGCTCTCAAACGGCTCGAGCCTCGGCGGTTGGAATCAACTCGAGGCGATTGTGGTGGTTGGCGTGTTCACATTGATTGAAGGCTACATGGGCATGTTCTTGTACCCAAACCTCAATAAAATTGCCGAGGGCGTCCGCACGGGCAGCATGGATTTTACGCTCTTAAAACCGCTCGACTCGCAATTTCTGGTCTCGAGCCTCAACGTCAATATTTTGCGCGTCGCCGATCTGTTCATTGGCACGGGTTTAATCGTTTACGCCAGCCTGAAACTCTCGAGCGTGCAAGCGCCTGGAATTCTGATTGCGGTCTTGCTGATTCTGGCTGGTTTTGCATCCGTCTATTCGATCTGGCTGATGCTCTGCACCACCGCTTTTTGGTGGGTCGGCGTCGAAAACATCACCGAATTGTTCTGGGGTTTCTTTCGCGCTGGACAATTCCCCGTGACCGCCTTCCCAGGTTGGGGACGCATTTTGTTTACCTTCGTGATTCCCGTGGCATTCATCACCACCGTTCCCGCCGAAGCTTTGATTGGACGCGGGAAACTCGAGACGGCGATTGGCGCTTTGGGTGTGGCGTTGTTGTTGCTGGTGGTCTCGAGGTTGTTCTGGAAATTTGCGCTTCGGAATTACACCAGCGCGAGTTCGTGACAGCTTTAACCCTGACGTGCACATCTCATCCTCGAGCCATTAACGCCCTTTAAACTCGAGCCATGAAAACGCTAATGACACTGTTGTTTATGCTTGGCACTGTATTCGCAGCCTCTTCGCTCGAGGATGCCAAAACTTTGTTCAACAACGGCAAGTTCTCAGAAGCCGCCAAAGTCGCCCTGACGCTCGAGAGCAGCGCGGGTTATGCGTTTGCTGCCCGAAGCTTGTTTGAATATTCCAACCAGCAACCCAAAGAATCCCGTTTGGCAATTCTCGAGCAAGCCGAAAAATACGCTCAAAAAGCCGTGAAGCTTGACGATAAAAATGCCGACGCGTACTTCGAGGTGGGATCAACGGCTGGGCAACTCGGGGTTTTGCGCGGCGCGGCTTATGCCTTTGCCTCGGGCGTGGCGGTGACCGTGCGCGAGAGTTTTGAGAAAGCCATCGCGCTCGACCCGAAGCACGTTCAATCCATGATCGCACTTGGGTCATGGCACGCCGAAGTTGTCTCTCGAGGGGTTGGGTTTTTGTACGGTGGCAACCTCGAGAAGGTGTTTTCGTTATTTGAAACTGCCGTTCAAGTCGCACCAAAATCAGTTACGGTGCGTTTGGTTTACGCCAAAGCCCTGCTCAAACTGGACGAACAAAAATACCGCAATCAAGCCAAAAACCAACTCGAGCTGGCGGTCAAACTCGAAGCTGAAACCTATCTCGAGAAACGCGCTTTGGAAAATGCGAAAGACATGCTGGCTGATTTAAAATGAATCTTCAGACTGACATTTCCGAATGTTTGAGTGCTGCAACCCTGACCAGAACACCCATTTTGTGAGGTTGAGCTTGCACCGTTGGCTTAAATCCAAGCTCGAGGATCGCCTCATCGCAGGCAGGTCCAATGCTGGCAATTCGGAGCTTCTCGAGCGCGGTTTTGAAGTCCGTGATTAAACCCAAAGTTCTGGCAAAATCGACCGCGTGCCAGAGTTGGACGCCACTCGTTAACAGCAACCATTTAAACTTGCCCGCGATCACATCACGCACGGCTCGCTCGAGTGGCGCGGTGTTTTCGGGCAACGCCCAACGGTAGACAGGCAGCAAGTGAACCCTCGCGCCAAGATTCTGAAGGGCGGTGACAAAGGCTTTGGGCGTATCCTCGCCAAACTCGGCAATAAAAATATGGCGTTGCTCGAGGTTACCGATGTTCTGGTAATACTCGAGCACCTCATGCCAGGTGTGCGGTTCGCTAACGAGCGTTCCAGTCAGATCGTGTTCGCGCAAGACCGCCACGGCTTTGTTGCTGCGCAAGACCAAATTCACATTTTTGAGTGCGGCGATGGCTTCGGGCGTCAATTGGCGAAGCAAAAATTTTGTGCCCACACCAGTCATGCAGACCAAATCTGTGATCGTTTGTTGCTTTAACGCATCACTCAACTCGAGCAATTCCGCATTGTCCTCGAGCGGCACTTCACGGATGCTGGGCGCAACCGTGGCAACCCCGCCCAAACTTTCAATCAGGGTTTGCATGTCGCTGGCACGACGGCTCTCGAGGGCGAGAACGGTTGCGCCATTAAAATTTGCGGTGACAGTCATAAACGCAGTTTACTGTACGCCAACCAAAACCCGCCCCGCCTCGAGTTTCACGTTAAAAACCCGCAAGAACACGCTTGGGTCATCGAAGCTCTGACCCGTCTCGAGGTCAAACGTGTGCTTTAAAATCGGTGAAGCAATCTTGTAAACATCGCGTCCATCGCGTTTGGTGCTGCCAAAAATCCCCCTGGACATGACGTTGGCTTTGGAAAACGGGTCAAAATTGGAAACCGCAAACAACTTGTTCTCCCTGGTGCGAAACACCGCGACTTGGGTGTTTTCGACCAGGGCATTCACGCCGCCAGCCACGGGGATTTGCTCGAGTTTGCAGATGTCCGTCCAGGTGGTTTCGAGTGGTTTTGCTGCGATTGTGGTGGGCATGTGGACTCCTTTTGGGTTTGGTTGCTTTCTCTCCTCTCATCCCCGACCCTTCTCTCCCAGGAGAGAAGGGAGTTTTATTGCTTTCTCGAGAAACGGGAATTTGGTGTTTTGAACCCTCTTTCGCGCAGCGAGAGAGGGTGACGAGCCTCGGCGAGTCGGGTGAGAGCTTCAGGTGAGATCGTGGACATTTTTTGTATCAATCGTTGGCAATGTTCAACATCGGCAGCGCCTCGAGCCTTTCAAAATCGTAGATCGGGCGGTGTTGGTCGCGGTCTTTGACAAAAACGATGTTGTCGTCTTGCAGGTCAGAGTTGACAAAGTGTTTGAAGGTCGCCATCTTTTCTGGATTCTCGAGCGTCGCAGCCCACTCACATTGGTAATTTTGAACGTGCTTTTCCATGTCGGCTTCGAGTTCGGCACAAATGCCGAGCGAATCCTCGAGAATCACTTGTTTGAGGTATTCGATGCCGCCTGGCATTTTCTCGAGCCAGACGCTGGTGCGTTGCAGGCGGTCGGCGGTGCGGATGTAAAACATCAAAAAGCGGTCAATGTAACGAATCAAGGTTTCGTCGTCGAGGTCGCTGGCAAAGAGGTCGGCGTGACGCGGGCGCATTCCGCCGTTGCCGCAGACGAACAGGTTGTAACCGCGTTCGGTGGCGATGATGCCGAAGTCTTTGCTTTGGGCTTCGGCGCATTCTCGAGTACACCCCGAAACCGCGCTTTTGAGTTTGTGCGGGGCGCGTAAACCCTTGTACCGATTCTCGAGCAAGACCGCCATCGCCGTGCTGTCTTGCACGCCGTAGCGACACCAAGTGCTGCCAACGCAGCTTTTCACGGTACGCAAGGCTTTGCCGTAAGCGTGTCCGCTCTCAAAACCTGCTTCAATCAATTCTTGCCAAATGTAAGGCAGTTGCTCGAGCCTCGCGCCGAACATGTCCACGCGTTGCCCGCCGGTCAGTTTGGTGTACAAACCGTATTTTTTGGCGACGCTGCCGACGGCGATCAAACCTTCGGGCGTGACCTCGCCGCCCGCCATGCGCGGCACGACGCTGTACGTGCCGTCGCGCTGCATGTTGGCGAGGAAGCGGTCGTTGGTGTCTTGCAGCACCTCGAGTCCGTCTTTGAGGATGTATTCCTCATACAAACTGGCGAGGATGCTGGCAACGGCAGGTTTGCAAATTTCGCAGCCTTCACCATGTCCATGATGCTCGAGGACTTGATCAAAGTTTTGGTATTGGCGCACGCGGATGATGTCGTAGAGTTCTTGTCTCGAGTATTCAAAGTGTTCGCACAGGTGGTTGTTGACGGTTTGCCCCATTGCCACGAGTTCGGCATTGAGGACATCTTTGCAGAGCGCCGCACAACCGCCGCAACCTGTGCAGGCTTTGGTCGAAGTTTTGATGCCAGCCATATCACTCGCACCGTCACGAATGGCAGTCACAATTGCGCCTTTGGAAACGTTCTCGCAGGAGCAAATCATGGCGCTGTCAGGCAATGCGGCTTTGACTCGAGCACCGTCAAAACTTGGCACGATCAATTCGGCTGGGTTGCTCAGAACAGTGTTGGCTTGCACTTGAGCCACCAATGCACCGTAATCGCTGGTGTCACCCACCAGCACGCCGCCGAGCAATGTTGTGCCGTCGCTCGAGAGTACAATTTTTTTGTACGAACCCTTAATTGGGTCAATGAAACTCATCTCTTCCGCGCCTGGAGTCTTGGCAAACGAATCACCGAACGAGGCGACATCGACGCCCAAAAGTTTGAGTTTGGTGCTCAGGTCAGCGCCCTCAAAGCGTTGCTCGCCGCCCGTCAGCACATCGGCTAAAACCCGAGCCATCGTGTAACCAGGGGCGACCAGACCGTAAATTCGTCCAGAGTGCAAAGCGCATTCGCCAATCGCGTAAATGCTGGGGTCGCTGGTGCGGCAGGAATCGTTGATGACAATGCCGCCGCGTTCGCCGACTTCAATGCCCGAAGCTCGAGCCAGCTCGTCCCTGGGGCGAATGCCCGCGCTGAAGACCACCATGTCGGTCTCGAGCGTTTGACCATCGGCAAATTTCAAGCCTGCGACCCTGCCCGAGTCGTCCGCGTCAAAAATACATTCGGTGCTTTTGGCAACGTGAACGCCAATGCCCATGTCCTCGATTTTGCGTTTCAGCATTTTGCCGCCGGCTTCGTCCACCTGAACGGGCATCAAACGCGGTGCAAATTCGACGACGTGCGCGGTCAATCCAAGGTTTTTCAGTGCACCCGCCGCCTCGAGTCCCAGCAATCCGCCGCCGATCACCACGCCGACCTTGCTGTTCTGGCTGTAATTTCTGATCTTGTCCAAATCCTCGAGGGTACGGTAGACAAAAACACCGTTTAAATCTTTGCCTGGAACAGGCGGCACGAACGGGAATGAACCCGTCGCCAGCACCAAAATGTCGTAAGGAAAACGCTGGTCGCCGACGTAAACGTTTTTGGTCTCGCGGTCGATGCTGCTGGCTTTTCCCCAGGCGACCTTGACGCCCCAGGCTTCGTAATCGGCGGTCCGCCCAAGGCTTAAATCTGGGGCGGGCGTCTCGAAGTACGAGCTAAGGTGAACGCGGTCATACGCCAAGTGTGCCTCTTCGTTGATGATGGTGATGTCAAAGCGCTGTCCCGAACCCATCAGGGACTCGAGGAACTTGTGTCCGACCATGCCGTTGCCGATCACAACGATTGCTTGATGCGCCATTTTTGACCTCCTGCCACGCGTAAATCGTGACCTTGGATACATGTTAGTCAAATTTTTGCAAACTGTCAATCAAAATATGCACAAGTGTCACTTTATGATGTACACCCCAAGTCAAAGCTTTATGCTTCTTTCAGGCTCGAGATTTATAAAAATTTTCTCGAGAATTTAGATATTTGGTGGCATTCAAGGCTTATTTTTGGTTTTTTATCCAAGTTTTGAGCGACTCAAGCGACCAAATCGACTCGAATCCGCCAATTTTGCATTTGCAATTTGTACATCAATTTTTGTACACAATGCAAGTTTTTGCTTGACACTTTGCAATTGTTGTTTTAGATTGACCTCGAGAAGATTTTTGTATACCAAATCACAAAAATTCTAAAAAATACCGTTCAAAACGAAGGAAATTATTCATGACCTCGAGTCTGCGCACGCCAAAAACCAAGCAAGGTCAAGCGTGAGCGCCGCATTGCTCGAAGTTTCTCCAGTGGTATTGGCACAACGCACATCAACTCGCACGACCTGCCCTTACTGCGCGGTGCAATGCAGTTTTGACATTGCCGTTGAGACTGGCGCAGCCGTTGCCATGAAACCCACCAAAGATTGCCCCGTGGCGGGTGGTTCGGTCTGCAAAAAAGGCTTGAATGCGCTCGAGTTGGTCAACCACCCAGAGCGCCTTCTCACCCCACTGGTGCGCAAAAATGGGACCCTTGAGCCTGCAACTTGGGAAGAAGCCCTGACCAAAGTTGTGGACGGCATGAAATCCGTTCGGGCGGCACACGGCGCCAACGCTTATGGCGTGTTTGGCGGCGGCAGCCTCAGCAACGAACACGTTTACCTACTTTCAAAATTCGCTCGAGTCGCCATGCAGACCGCCAACATCGATTACAATGGACGCTTTTGCATGAGCACCGCCGCCGCCGCGATGCGAGCCGTTTACGGCATGGATCGCGGTTTGCCGTTTCCGCTCGAGAAACTGACCGAAAAAGACTGCATCGTGCTGTGGGGTGCGAACCTCGCCGAAACCTTGCCGCCCGTTTCCCAGTACATTTTGAAAGCCAGAAAAGCGGGAGCGCCGATCATCGTGATCGACCCGCGCCCAACCCGCACCTCGAGCCTGGCGACGCATTATTTGCCGGTCAAACCAGGCGGCGATTTGGCGTTGGCGTTGGCGTTGCTGCACGTGATTGTTGCCGAAGCCCGCGAACACTGGGCGTTCCTCGAGAAACGCACGGTCGGCTGGGAATCTGTTATGAAATCTGTAATCGATTGCAGCCCAGAATGGGCGAGCGAAAAGTGTGGACTGGACGCCCAAGTTATTCGTGATACCGCACGTCTGATGGCTCGAGCCGTCAGTGCGCCCGATGCGAGATTCGGCGGTCTGGTGATTCTCTCCGGGCGCGGTCCTGAGCAGCAATCCAAGGGTGTGGACACGATCAAGGCGATCATCAACCTGGCACTCAGTTTGGGCGGCATTTACGCGCCGTTGACGGGTCAGGGCAACGGTCAGGGCGGGCGCGAGCACGGTCAGAAAGCCGACCAACTGCCAGGTTACCGCAGCATTCAAGACCCGTTGGCTCGAGGTTATTTTGCCGCACATTGGGGCATCGACGAGGACGACTTGCCCGGCAAGGGATTGAGCGCCCAGGAGATGCTCGAGGCGTGTGGCGGCAGCGTCAAAGGTTTGTTCGTGATTGGCTCGAACGTCGTGGTCAGCGCCCCCGACGCAAGCAAACTCGAGGTAAACCTGAAAAAACTCGAGCATCTGGTGGTGGTGGATTTTTTCCTGTCCGAAACCGCCGCACTTGCCGAAGTCGTGCTGCCAGGGTCGATGTGGCTCGAGACAGACGGCACGATGACCAACCTCGAGGGGCGCGTCTTGCGTCGCCGCAAGGTGCAAGACACCCCAGGCGAAGCTCGAGAAGACTGGAAAATCCTTTGCGAAATTGGCGCGAGGCTGGGGCATCCAGAGAAATTCTTGTACCAAAGTGTTGAAGAGATTTTTCAGGATTTTGTGGTTTCAACTCGAGGTGCGCCAGCCGATTACTCGGGTTTGACCTTCGAGAAAATCGGGACGAAAGGCGTGTTTTGGCCTTGTCCGCACCCGAATCATCCAGGCACGCCAGAACCTTTTGCCAAATTTTTCGCCCATCAAGACGGACGGGCGCACTTGGCGGTCGTCGAATACCGTGACAGCGCGGAAATACCGAACCTCGAGTACCCACTTTTTTTAACCACTGGGCGCGATGTCAACCATTACCAAAGCGGCACGCAAACGCGGCGCAGCAGTTTAAACGCCAAAAGCCCGCACGCCCTGGCGCAAATGCACCCCAGCCTCGCATCGCAACACAAACTCGAGAATGGCGCAGCAGTGCAACTCGAGACAAGGCGTGGCGTGGGCGATTTTAAAGTTTTATACGACGAGAAGATGCGAATAGACACCGTGTTCGTTTCCTTTCATTACGCGGGAACCCAAGCCATCAACCGTTTGACCTCACCCGCCCTTGATCCAACCTCGAGAATGCCCGAATTTAAGGTTTGTGCCGTAAAAATCGTCGTCCCGTAGGGGATGGAAACCATCCCCTACATCAATCCAAAGGAGTTTCCATGACCAAGAAAAAAGTGTTGCTCGAGTCCCGTGTTTCCCGCCGTGATTTTTTGAAGGTCGCGGCTGGAACGGCTGCCAGTTTCGCCCTGCCGAACATCTGGATTCAATCCAAAGCCGCCAGTACGATCAAACTGGGTTTTATCGCCCTGACCGATTCCGCCAGCATCATCATGGCGAAAGAATTGGGTTTGTACAAAAAGTACGGCGTCGATGTCGAGGTCGTGAAGCAGGCATCATGGGCTGCGCTTCGTGACGGTGTTTTAAACGGCGACATTCAAGGTGCGCACTGTCTGTTTGGAATGCCGTTCAGTGTTTACTCGGGCATTGGCGGGCAGGCGGGCAAGGAAATGCCGATTGCCATGATTTTGAGCAACAACGGTCAAGGCATTACCTTGGCAAACGCCCTCGGTGAAGTTGGACGCGATCCGAAAAAACTCAAGGGGGCGCTCGAGAAACTCGTCGCGGACGGCAAAGACACCACCTTTGCCATGACCTTCCCAGGTGGCACGCACGACATGTGGTTGCGCAATTACCTCGAGTTCGCGGGCGTTGATGCCAGCGTGACCGGCAAGCAACGCATCATCACGATTCCACCGCCGCAGATGGTGGCGAACATGAAGGTCGGGAACATGATCGGTTATTCGGTAGGTGAGCCTTGGAACGGTGTTGCGGTGCAACAAAAAATTGGTTTTACCGCCATCACCAGCCAAGAAATCTGGAAGCATCACCCCGAAAAAGCCTTGGTTTTAAACAAAGCCTTCAGCAGCCAAAAAGATGAAGTCAAAGCGATCATGAAAGCCGTGCTCGAGGCGTCTGCCTGGCTCGATGAGGTCGGTAACATTCGCAAAGCCGCCACCACCATTGGTTCGGCGCAGTACGTCAACGCCAGCCCCGATGTGATCGGTGCGAGGCTCGAGGGACGTTACGATTTGGGCAACGGGCTTGGGACAAAGCAATTTTTGGATGACCGCATGTTGTTCTCGCGCGGCGGCAAGGTTTCGATGCCTCGCTTGGCGCACGGCATTTGGTTTCTGGCGCAGTACGCCCGATTTGGGTATAAACCCTTCCCAGCGGATGCCAAAGCCATTGCCGACAAACTCATCATGCAAGACCTTTACGCCGAGGTCGCCAAAGAGGTTGGCTTGAGCCTGCCGACCGACGACATGAAACCCTGGACGATGACCCTGGACAAATCCAAGTTCGATCCGAACAACCCAGCCGCCTACCTCAAAGACGCCAGCAAGTAAGAAAGGAGCGCCATGAACCGAGAAATCAGCCGTTCAAACTCCAACCTCGAGACGCCCAAAGCCCCCGCCTTACCCGCCTGGTTGCGCTCGAGCCTCACGACCCTGGCGTTCACGCTCGGCAGCTTGAGCCTGATTGTGGCGGTCTGGTTGATCGTGCGGGCTTTTGTTGGCACCGATTTGCCCTCGCCGCTGGCAACGGTTGCTGTCTTTTGGGATTTGATCAAAAACCCATTCCATTACGGCGGACCCAACGACCAAGGGGTTGGCTTGCTGTTGCTCTCGAGTTTGGAGCGCGTCGGTTTGGGTTGGTTTCTGGGCGCGGTGGTTGCCGTGCCGCTCGGGATTTTGATGGGTTCGGTGCAATTTGTTCATCGGCTGGTCAACCCGATTGTGCAAGTGCTGCGCCCCGTCTCGCCGCTGGCTTGGTATCCGCTCGCGCTCGTCGCCATCAAAAGTGCGCCCAATGCCCTGGTCTTCGTGATTTTCATTACCAGTTTGTGGCCAACTGTTATTAACACCTATTTTGGCGTGGCAGCCGTGCCAAAAGATTTTAAGAACGTTGCCAAAGTCTTCAATTTCTCGAGCGACCGTTACGTGCGCCGCGTGCTCTTACCGTTTGCCATGCCGCACATCGTGACTGGCTTGCGCGTTAGCCTTGGCATTGCCTGGATGGTCATTGTCGCCGCCGAAATGCTTTCCGGCGCGAGTGGTATCGGGTTTTTCGCCTGGGATTCGTATAACGCCTTAAGTTACGAAAAAGTCATCAGCGCCATTGCCTTAATTGGCTTGACCGGTTTGCTGTTCGACAAGGGTTTCGATTGGCTCTCGAGAAAAGTTTCTTACGGCGGATAATCGGTGTCATGTAGGGGCTAGACGCGTCTTGCCCTACGCGGAAATTTCATATTTTGTGCGTCATTTTTTGGGTTTGAATTACAGCGTTATCAAACCAATGTATCGGAGTTTGTAGGGTGCGCCCCGCGCACCGACATTCACGTGAACAATGGTGCGCGAGGCGACCATGCCCGCAAGGTGCATTTTATGGTCAAGACGCGCACCCTACCGGAGGATTTCATGACCTTAAAACTCGAGAAGGCAAACACTGGCATCGAAATCAAAAACCTTTCCAAACACTTTCCTGGCAAGAACGGCGGTTACACCGCGCTCGAGGCGGTTGATCTCGAGATTGGCGCGGGTGAATTTGTCAGTTTGATCGGGCATTCGGGTTGTGGCAAAAGCACGTTGCTGTCCATGATCGCTGGTCTCGAGAAACCCAGTACGGGTTTTGTCAAGCTCGAGGGGCAGGAGATCAAAGGTCCTGGTCCAGACCGTGCGGTGGTGTTTCAAAATTATTCGCTCTTGCCGTGGTTGACGGTTGAATACAACGTGCTCGAGGCGATTGAGGCATCGTGTCCCGAGATGGACAACCTCACGCAGGTCGGACGTTGCGAAGAGTATTTGCGAGCCGTCGGTTTGTGGCAGCACAGGCACAAACGCCCGCACGAGATTTCGGGCGGCATGAAGCAACGTGTGGCGATTGCCAGGGCGTTTGCGATCAATCCTCGGGTGATGCTGCTGGACGAGCCGTTTGGGGCGCTGGACGCCCTGACACGCGGTGGTTTGCAGGAGCAACTGAACAAAATGCTCTACGGTGAGTCCAAAGCCGAAACCGTGGTGATGGTGACGCACGATATCGACGAGGCGATGTATCTGTCTGACCGTATTGTGATTATGAGTAATGGTCCAAAAGCCAGAATTTTTGACGTGATCGACGTGCCATTTGCCCGTCCTCGCAACCGCACTGAAATGACCAAGACTCTCGAGTATGCCGAGTTGCGCGAGCGTTTGGTCAGGATTTTGACGGTGGATTTGGCGGTCAAAGAGGCGGCTTGAATTCACTTTAGACTGACTGTGATTGTCGTTGGAGCACTTGAATCACTGCCAATGTATGCGCGAACAGTCACAAACCCAGTTGCCAATCCTGTGACGATTCCATTTGTGACAGTTGCAATATGTTGATCCTGTGAAATCCAAGTGGTAATCATGCTCATTGAATAGCTTGGCGTTAATGTCACACTTTCACCAACTTTGATTTTGACCTCTTGTGGCATCAGAAAAAAAGGCGGTGGCAAACGAACTCCAGGGCTTAAACAAGACGAACTTAGCAGCACAAACCCTAGACATAACCAAAGCAAGTACAACTGTTTAGGAAGTACACCCAAAACGTGGTTTTGAAATTTTTTGGATAACATGATCCACCTTCTCAAAATGATTTTTGAGTTTTCGGTCTAAGGCAAAAAATGAAGCCGTGTTTCGTATTAGACTCTTGCTTTTAAAGCCTGTCAAGCACTGCTCAAATTAAAAAGTCAATAAGAACAACACGTCATATTCAACAAATTCTATTCTTTCTTTGGTCGCTCGAGTGTTCCTTCGCTCGAGTGCATTTTTATTGTGCTGCTCGAGATAAACGATGTTAGGTTTCTCATTCCCCTGGGCTTGTATTCCAGCAAACGAAACTTTGTAGACAAATACGTTTAAGATAGACAAAAGTTGTCAGTTTATAAATCTTGTAAACTACATTTAAGGACGCCATGCCCGAGCAACACCACAACACACGAATGTCCACAGTCACACGCTGTTGGGCTTGTTGACGCTCGAGGTTTTCAAACCATCAACCATCACCCAAAAGGCGCAAGGTTTCACGCCCGTTAAAGGAATTTTGATGCCCAGCAAAAAACACCTACGATGTCGAATGCATCAACCCTTCCCGAACTCAAACCAGCCACAATTTCTTTAAGGAGCAACAACATGAGCGGAGCAGTCATTTGGTTTACCGGATTATCAGGCGCAGGCAAAACCACCATCGTCAAAGCACTCGAACCAGTGCTGCTCGAGGCGGGGCATAAAGTTCAAATCCTCGACGGTGACGCCGTGCGCGAAACACTTTCCAAAGGCTTGGGATTTTCCAGGGAAGACCGCGACACCAACATTCGCCGCATTGGATTTGTGGCAAACCTGCTCGCCAAGCACGGCGTGGTGACCCTGGTCAGCGCCATCAGCCCCTACCGCGACACGCGCCGCGAAGTGCTGGCGGAAGCCGATAAAAGCTTGGAGGTGTTTGTGGATGCCCCACTCGAGACGGTCAGCAGCCGCGATGTGAAGGGCTTGTACAAAAAAGCCCTCGCAGGCGAAATTCAACATTTCACAGGCGTCAGCGACCCTTACGAAGCCCCAGAAAACCCCGAACTTCACCTTCGCACCGACCTTGAAAGCCTCGAGCAAAGCGTAGACCGTGTACTCGAGAAACTCGACAGCCTCGGAATTCGAGTCCCAGTCAAAGCATGAACACCGTTCTCGAGCCACCTTCAACCAGCCAAGACCCGCTCGGGTTTATTGGCTGGGCGCTCACGGCTTACCCCGATGTGGTCATGCCGAGCGCGTTTAACCTCAACGGCATCGTGCTGATTGATTTTGCTGCTCGAGCAGGTTACACGGGAAAAGTGCTTTTTGTCGACACCGATTATCACTTCCGCGAGACGCTGCAAACCCGAGATGTCCTGAAAGCCAAATACCCGCAACTCGAGTTTGTCACGCTGAATGCAGGCTTACTGCTCGACGATTTGTACTTGACCGACACTGACGCCTGCTGCGCCGCACGCAAAGTTGCGCCACTGCAAAATTACCTTGCCGAGCACAACCCAACTGCCGTCCTGAACGCCCGCAGCCGTGACCAAGCCAGCACCCGCAGTGAGATTCCCCTGATCGAACACGGCGCTCGAGTCAAACTCAACCCGCTCGCCAACTGGACAAGGCAAGACCTCGAGGCTTACGCCAGAGAACACGACCTGCCCATCAACCCACTGTACTTCGATGGTTTTTTAAGCATCGGTTGCGCTCCCTGCACCCGCGCCGTGCGCCCAGGCGAGGACGCTCGAGCGGGACGTTGGGCAGGACAAGGCAAGACCGAATGTGGACTTTGGGTTGGGCAAAACGCGATTTGACGGCATTGATTTAAAATGCAGACACAGCAACAGCAGGGCAACAAAGCAATGACGCGGCAAGAATCAACAACGCAACGTCAAAGGCAGGGCGCAGCAAGCAGCGCCCCTACAACAAAACAAAAATCAAAAGACGAACAATGCCACCACACCACATATCAATTAAACTCCCTTCTCTCCTAGGAGAGAAGCGCACCAAGCCCGTCAGGTGCTGCCGTAAGGTGCAAGACGGGTCGGGGATGAGAGGGCAGCGCAACCAGCCTACCCCCGCCACAAAGGAAACCCATGACCTTGACCTTAGAAACCACAATCCTCGAGAACAGCCTCATCACCCCACTCGGCGGCAAACTGATCAACCGTGTCGAAAACCTTGACCCGAAAGATTTTGCGCACCTCCCAACCCTCGAGTTGACCGACCGCAATTACGCCGACCTCGAGTTGATCGCCACGGGCGTGTATTCGCCGCTCACAGGTTTTGTGGGTTCCAAAGACCATGCCAGCATCGTCGAGAATTTACGCCTTGCAAACGGTTTGCCGTGGAGCATTCCGATTACTTTGGGCGTCTCGAGCGAAGCCGCAAAAACTTTAACGGGTCAAATCCTGCTCAACTACCGCAACGCACCCGTTGGTTTGCTCGAGGTGTCTGAACAGTACACGCCCGACAAGCAAGAAGAGGCGCTCAAAGTTTACCGCACCACCGACGAAAAGCATCCTGGCGTGGCAGCCTTGCTCGAGCAGGGCGAAGTCAATTTGGCGGGAGACATCACGTTGTTCGAGGTGTCTCGCGGCGATTATCCCGAGCACCATTACACCCCGCTCGAGACCCGAGAGCAGTTCGCCAAAAAAGGTTGGAAGACCGTGGTGGCATTCCAAACCCGCAACCCAATTCACCGTGCGCACGAGTATTTGCACAAGGTCGCGCTCGAGACGATTGATGGACTGTTTTTGAATCCGCTGGTTGGCAGCACCAAATCCGATGATGTTCCTGCGGCAACTCGAGTGAAAGCCTACGAGGTGCTGCTCGAGGGTTACTACCCAGCAAACCGCGTGTTGTTCGGCGTGTATCCCGCCGCGATGCGTTACGCCGGACCTCGAGAAGCAATTCTTCACGCGATCTCGAGACGCAATTACGGCTGCACCCATTTTATTGTCGGACGCGACCACGCCGGCGTTGGCACATATTACGGCACCTACGACGCCCAAGAAATTTTTAACACGTACAGTAAAGAAGAACTCGGCATTGAAATCATCAAATTCGAGCACACGTTCTACTGCCGCACCTGCGGTTCGCTCGTCTCGAGCCGCACCTGCCCGCACGACAGCAGCCATCATTTGGTTTTGTCTGGCACGAAAGTCCGCGAGAAACTGACTGCTGGCGAAGAACTCCCAACCGAATTCACCCGCAAAGAAGTCGCTGAAGTCTTGCGTGCCGCATATCTCGAGGCGAAATCATGATTGAGCCGCCCGTACTGGTTGCCCTGGGAGTGGTCACGGGGTTTTTGATCGGCACGACCGGACTTGGTGGCGGCAGTTTGCTGACCCCTGCCTTGTTGCTGCTTGGGTTGCCAACCCCAGTTTTGATTGGCACGGACTTGCTGACCGCCAGCATCACCAAAATTGGCGCGTCGTGGCGGCATCATCTCAGCGGCACGATTGATTGGAAAACCGTTGGCTTGCTGGCGTTGGGCAGCCTTCCCGCAGGTTATGCCACCAGCCTGATGCACCTGAAAGTGGATTTTTTGCTGCGTTTGTTGGCAATTGCTTTGATCTTTACAGGTGTCGCCATTTTGTGGCGTTGGAAATACCCGCCCAAAGTTGTGAAAGCCATTCCCATTCCATTGCCCCTGATTGGCGCATTGGTCGGCGCACTGGTCGGCTTAACCAGCATCGGTAGCGGCGCCATGCTCGCGCTGGCACTGACTTTTATCATGCCGCACCTCAAAGTCTCGAGGCTGGCGGGTACAGATGTTGCCCACGGTGTACTGCTTTCGTTGGTCGCTGCCGCCGGACACGCGCAACGTGCCGCCGTGGACTTCCCTACCGTCGGTTGGTTGCTGCTCGGCGCACTGCCCAGCACTTGGCTTGCCAGCGGCTATGCGCCCAAACTCTCCGAGAACATTGCCCGTCCACTTCTTGGTACAGTGCTGTCAATTGTTGGAACAGTGCTGATTCTCAGGTCGGTGCTGAGCGTCTAGCGACGGGATCAAACCCGTTGTCTCGAGAGGACAGGGTCAATGGCAAAAACAAACTACATGGAAGAGATCAAGGCGGTCAAACCGCCGTATCAGGTGCTGGCAGCCATTTACAATGCCGCCAAAACAGGTTTTGCCAGCATCGCGCCCGATGATCTGGATTTGTTCAAATGGTACGGCTTGTACCCGCAACGCCCGCAAGAGGACGGTTTTTTCATGTTGCGCGTCAAGGTCACGGCTGGAAGTTACGACAGCCAGATCATGCGTGTGGTGGTCGGGATTGCCAACGATTTTGGACGTGGCGTGCTGGACATCACCGACCGGCAGTGCTTTCAATTTCACTGGCTGAAAATTGAAGATGTGCCAGAAATTTTTGCCCGTCTCGAGAAAGTCGGTTTGCATTCGGTTGGCGCGTGTGGCGACACAGTGCGTAATGTGATTGCCTGCCCGCTCGAGGGTTTGGACGGACGACAAATTCTGGACACTCGAGCCTTGTCTCAAACGCTGTCCAATCACTTTTCGGGCAATGTCGAATTTGGCGATTTGCCGCGCAAATTTAAGATTTCCGTGACCGCCTGCCCCGAGCAATGCGCTTGTCATCACATCAACGACATCGGTTTTATCGCGCATCAACATAGCGACGGGCGAATCGGCTTTGATGTTTGGGTGGGCGGCGGTCTGGGCGCCATCCCCCACCTCGCCAAACGCCTTGGGGTGTTTGTGATGCCAGAGGACGTGCTCGAGGTTTCACGCGCCATCACGGCGGCATACCGCGATCATGGTTATCGGGTCAGCCGCAAGAAAGCCCGCCTGAAGTTTTTGCTTGCCGATTGGGGAGCCGAAAAATTCCGCGATGTGGTCGAACGCGAATATTTGGGACGCAAATTTGAAGATGGTCTCGAAGCACCCAGGGCGCCCAGCAACGCCAGCGATCACCTGGGAATCATCCCTCAAAACAACGGGCAGTATGCCATCGGGCTTGCCACCACCGTCGGCAGAATCACCACCGCCCACGCCCTCGAGCTAGCCCGCATTGCCGAGACTTACGGTTCTGGCGATCTACGCAACACCCCGCGCCAAAACGTGATTGTCGTGAATGTCCCCCAAGAAAAACTCGAGGCTGCCATAGCCGAACTCGAGCAAATCGGTTTGTACGCCAACAACTTCTTTCGCGGCAGCACCATCGCCTGCACGGGCATCGAATTTTGCAGGCTTGCATTGACCGAAACCAAAGCCAAAACCACGCATCTGGTCGAACACCTCGAGTCAAAATTTGGCAACACTTTTCCGCACGCTTTTAGCATCAACCTCACGGGTTGCTCGAACGCCTGTGCGCGTTATCAAGTTGCC
Organism: uncultured Deinococcales bacterium; assembly: GCA_964247135.1. Lineage (GTDB taxonomy): Bacteria > Deinococcota > Deinococci > Deinococcales > JAAFIG01 > JANXTZ01. The sequence continues at coordinate 17,966 of CAXTTL010000055.1, forward strand.
GATCTTGGCTTTATGGGCGCGAACCGCAGCGACGCCAACGGCGGGCAAGAAGAGGTTTATCAAGTTCACCTCTCGGGCGGTCTGGATAGTGAGGCACGCCTCGGTGACAAACTCAAAAGCGTGATTCCGGCAGCGCAACTCGAGGAATACTCCGAAAAAGTCTTACTCGGTTTTCTCGAGCATCGGGTCGGTTCTGAAAGCTGGCGCGAATACACCATGCGCATCGGCTCGGGTGCGTTTGAGCCGTCGGTGGTGCTCGAGCTTGCCCACGCCGCAGATTAAAAACGATTGTATTCTTGTAGGGGATGGTCTGAGACCATCCCCTACGGTATTTTTGGAGAAAACCATGTCTTATTACCCCGTCATGCTCAACCTCAAAAATCGCAAGGTCTTGTTCGTCGGCGGCGGTTGGGAAACCGAGCATAAAGTACGCGGGCTGCTCGAGGCTGGCGCGAATTTAACCCTGCTCTCAAAGTACCAGCACCCCGAACTTGATGCGCTCGAGAAAGACGGCAAAATCACTTGGCTGCGGCGCGGTTTTGAGGCGGGCGATCTGGTTGGCGTCTGGTTGGTCATGTCTCATACCAAAGACAAAGCCGACAACGTTGCTATTTATGCCGAAGCCGAAGCTCGAGGCGTCCTGTGCAACAGCGTGGACGACCCTGAGCGTTGCTCGTTGATTTTGCCCAGCGTCGTGCGCCGTGGCGATTTGATCATTGGCATTTCAACCAGTGGCACTGCCCCAGCCTTGGGCGTGCGCATCAAACAAAAACTGAACCTCGAGTACGGCGAGGAGTACACGGAATTTCTGGCAATCCTGCGTTCGATGCGCTCGAGCATCACGGCGGGTTTTGCGAGTTTTGATCTGCGCAAAAAACTTTGGTACGACCTGATGGACTCGAACGCGTTGCAATTGGTGAAAGAGGGGAGACCTGAAGCCGCTCGAGCCGAAATCAAACGCGGGGTTCTGGCGCAACGTGAAGCCTGCAAACTCGAGCCATGCAAGGGGTGCACACCCGAAAATTGCGCGGTGTTTTCTGGACTCGAGATGAACTTGTGAATGCGGGCAAAGTCTTTATTGTTGGTGCCGGTCCTGGCGACCCCGAACTCCTGACCATCAAAGCCCTCAAAGCCCTCGAGAATGCCGATGTGGTGCTCTATGACCGTTTGGTTGGCGCGGCGATTCTCGAGTTGATCCCGAAGACTGCCGAAAAAGTTTACGTCGGCAAAAACCACGGCGAGCAAGACAGCGTGCAAACCGAAATCATGGTGCTGCTCGAGCGGTACGCCCTGGCAGGCAAAAATGTGGTGCGCTTGAAAGGCGGCGACCCGTTTGTGTTTGGGCGCGGTGCAGAAGAATGGGCGTATCTGTCCGCGCTGGGCGTGAGTGTGCAAATTGTGCCTGGGATTAGCTCGAGCCTCGCCGTACCCGCCCTGGCGGGAATTCCCTTAACCTACCGCAACCTCGCTCGAGGGTTTGCGGTGGTGACCGGACATCACTCCGAGGAATCCGCCCCCGAATGGCGTCATTACGCCCACGTGGAAACGCTGGTGGTTTTGATGGGCGTGGGCGAACGCGCACACATTGCCCAAAATTTGATCGCCCTCGGACGGGACAAACTCGAGCCTTGCGCCTTTATTGAACGCGGCAGCACCCCCAGAGAACGTGTGGTGATCTCGAGCTTGGGGGCGGTGGCAAACGGTGAAACCAGTGTTGAAGCGCCAGCCGTGTGGGTGATCGGGCAGGTGGTCGGTGTGCGCGAACAGTTGATCAATTTCAAACCTTAAAAAACTCAGGATTGCTCGAGACAGATACTCGAGCCAGTTTGACCGAACCACATGATTGTCCATGTGGTTTTGTGTTGTCGTTGCCCGCAACTTTAATCTTGTGACCAAAATATGACCGAGGCTCGAGTAGCTTGATTGAACAAGAAGACAACTTCATTTCCAAAACACTGCCTTTCTTGAAGCGCTCGGTGGAGGGCAGTTTGATCGAAAGGGGTTTACGATGAAAAACCGATGGATACCGTTCAGTTTGCTGATTATGGCAGCACTCTGGAGTTGTAATTCAGCCGCACCAAACCAGGCAGATACCAACATCGAGGCTGAGAGCCTGTCCTTTCAAGCTTCTGGCGACCCAAACTTGCGTCCGTTTCCCAACTCAAGCGGTTGGTCCAGAACCATCTCGCTCGAGGGAAAAATTGACACGAACGGCGCATTTTTTCAAAGCATTGGCACAAACGGGCGCAGTTGTGTCACCTGTCATCAACCCAGTGAAGGTTGGACGGTCACGCCGACTGGAGTTCAAAGGCGCTTTGCGTTTTCCCTTGGAACAGACCCGATTTTCAGGCTGGTGGACGGCGCGAACTCACCCAATGCCGATGTCTCGAGCCTGAACGCCCGCCGCAAAGCCTACAGCATGTTGCTCGAGAAGGGTTTGATTCGGGTTGGTTTGCCGATTCCAGCCAACGCCGAGTTCACGCTCGAGACGGTCGATGACCCTTACGGCTTTGCCAGCAGCCAAGAGCTTTCGTTGTTTCGTCGTCCGATGCCGACCACCAACCTGAGTTTTCTCAGTGCCGCCATGTGGGACGGACGCGAAAGCATTGTTGATGCCGCCAAACACATTGACCTGAACGCTTCGCTCTCGCATCAATCCAACTCTGCCACCCGAGGTCACGCCCAAAGTGCCAGGGATTTAACGAACGCCGAACGTCAGAGCATCGTCAATTTCGAGACCAAGCTGTTCTCGACCCAAGTTTTTGATTTCGAGGCGGGTCGTTTGGATGCCAAGGGCGCAAACGGTGGACCCGAGGCATTGTCTGCGCAAGAGTTTTTTATTGGCATCAATGACCCGCTCGGATTAAACCCAAGCGGCAAAGCCTTTGACCCAACTGCAATGACCCTGTTCAATCCTTGGCAAAACCTAACAGGAGACAATGACCTCAATGAGGCGCGGCGTGCGGTGGCTCGAGGGCAGCAGATTTTTAACACCAAACCCATCAATATTGTTGGCGTCAACGGCTTAAACGACAACCTGGGCGTGCCGAGCATTCCTGGCACATGTACCACCTGTCACGATTCGCCAAACGTGGGCAACCACTCGGTGATCGCACCGCTCAACATTGGACTGACCGATCTCTCGAGACGCACGCCAGACTTGCCGTTGTACACCCTCAAAAACAAGCTCACCCTCGAGACGCGCCAAACCACCGACCCTGGACGCGCCTTGATTACCGGCAAGTGGGCGGACATTGGGAAGTTTAAAGGACCGATTTTGCGCAACTTGGCGGCTCGAGCGCCCTACTTTCACAACGGTTCGGCACCAACCCTGCGCGATGCGGTCAATTTTTACAACCAACGCTTTTCGATAGGTTTGACCGAATCGGAAACCCAAGATTTGGTGGCTTTCCTGAAAACCATTTAAAGTTGAACCGCCCAAGCTCGAGGAAGTGAAAGCTCCTCGAGCTTGGGTGCGTCAGCGCCCAAGTGGAACATGTAAAATCAAAGCATGAACAAATCAAAACCATTGCGCCTCCTGCAAATTGGCATGGGTGGCTGGGGACGAAGTTGGGCTGAAAGTGTTGTTCCAAAACTCAAAACTGTTAAAGCTGTTGGCTGGGTCGATGCCAAACCAGACGCGCTCGAGGCAGCCCAAAATGTCCTGAAATTACCCAAAAAATCGTGTTTTACAAACCTCAAAAACGCGCTCGAGGTGTTGGATGTTGATGCGGTCTTGATTACGGCATCGGCGGTGGTTCATGCGCCGATTGCAATTGAAGCTTTAAACGCTGGCTTGCACGTGCTGGTCGAAAAACCTTTCGCCCTGACACTCGAGGATGCGCGAATTGTAAACGAGGTCGCTCGAGTTCAAAAACGAATTGTGATGGTCAGTCAAAATTACCGATTTCAACCCGCCCCACAACTCGTGGCGCAACTCGTGCGCGATCAAACCTTGGGGCAAGTTGGCGTGGTTCACGTTGATTTTCGCCGTGACAACATGTATCCATCACCCGACATGCCACACTTGCAATGGGCGCAACCCTTGCTGCTCGACATGGCAATCCATCACTTTGACCTGATGCGATTTATCCTGCAACAAGATGCGCTCGAGCTTTACGCTCACGCTTGGAATCCTGTTTGGAGTTTGTACCGCGACCCCGCCAGCGCCACCGTCAACATTGGATTTGAAAACAATACCGTCGTCAACTACCGAGGCAGTTGGGTCAGCCCTGGCAAAGTTACCCCCTGGGCAGGCGAATGGAAACTCGAGTGCGAACACGGCGAGATCAGTTTTACCAGCCGTGATAATAATGCGCCAGACATGGTGAAAATTCGCAAATTCGGCAAGCGAGAACGAAAACTCGAGCTGCCAAACCTCGAGTTTGTCGGACGTGTGGGAAGTTTGAATGCTTTTGCAGAAGCGATTCGCACGGGAACAGAACCCGCAACTTCGGGGCGGGACAACATCAAGAGCTTGCAACTTTCGCTCGAGGCGATACGTTCAGCGCAAGAAAAACGCGTGATTTCCATCGAGAAATAAATCGATGAACGGTGTAGGGGATGGTCTGAGACCATCCCCTACGAATCATCCCCACAAATTAAATTGCCATCGAAACGTATTTCACGTACAAGTATTCCTCGAGTCCAAAATGCCCGCCCTCACGACCAAAACCGCTTTGTTTGATGCCGCCAAATGGCGCTTGGGCGGTGCTGGGAATCGGGTCGTTTAAGCCAATAATGCCGTACTCGAGTTTTTCTGAAACCCGCACGGCTCGAGACAAATCTTTGGTCCAAACGTAAGCTGCCAAGCCAAATGGTGTGTTGTTGGCGGCGTACAGAAGTTCGGCTTCGGTGTCGAACACGATCACGGGCGCGACGGGTCCAAAAGTCTCCTCG
>CAXTTL010000056.1:0-22733 GCA_964247135.1 uncultured Deinococcales bacterium
TTTTCTGGGCGAAGGCAGGGCTTGAAAAGCAGAGCAATGCCAAAAAAAACAGGATGAATCTCGAGAAACCATGATTGGGATTTTGCTTTGGGCTGGTGGGCGGCAAGGGCAGGGCGCAGCTTCTTGATCCCAAAACGCACCTTCGGGCGGGATCGCTAGCAGCGTCCCTACATTCAACCGAAACAATTTCAGGAGCGACACGATTTAAGCCATTGTTCTCACGCGTTTGGGGTTTCTCGAGCATCATGTTGTGATGGTTTTGTTCGGTCAACTTCATGCGTTAACGTCGCCGTGCCATTGCGAGAAGGGCGACACCCGCTCCGGCGTAAAGCAGGTCGGGCGTCCAGGCGGCGAGCACGGCGGGAATCGCGCCGCTTTCGCCCATGACGTTAAAAACCGTCCAGGTGGCGTAATAGAAAAATGTTAAAAACATCACGCCAACAAAGCCCAGGCTTTGATTGCTGCGCAGCGTGTAAAGCGACAAGGCAATGCCGAACAGGGCAAACGCCACCGACGCGAGCGGTTTGGCAAATTTTTGGTTTAAGGCGGTCAGCTCGCCGTTGGTCCTAAACCCCTGGCTTTGATAACTTTTGATGCGCTCGAGTAGCGTCGGCAAGGGCAGGTCAATCGGTTTTTGTGACAAATTCGCGCCCTGCTGCAAATCCTTGATTGGAATGACCGCCCTGGCAAAATGGGCAATCGTGACTGGGCGGGCGTCGCCGGAACGGTAGGTGATTCTCGAGCCGTTGGTCAGTTCGATTGCGCCCTCGTCAGGTAAAATCTTGCCGTTTGGGGCTTTCATGATTGACAGCGGCACTTGCCCTTCGGAGCCTTGCATGATTGTAATGTTCTCGAGGATTCCGCCGGCTTTCAAGCCGCCGTCGGGAATGTAAATCACTTGATTTTGCGCGTCCTTAAAAAATTGCCCCCCGGTGAATGCGACCCTGGGGTTTGAGATGATGATGTCGCGCAAAACTCGGCTGGCGTTTTCGATGCCTCTGGGTTGCAGGGTTTCGGCGTTGATGAACGCCAGAAGCGCCACCACCGCACCAATCACCAGCACCGGCATGGTCAAGCGCGTCGGGGAGATGCCCGCCACCACGGCGGCTTTGAGTTCCGAATCTTGGGTTAGCCTCGAAAGGCTCATGAGCACCGCAAACAACAGCGCTATCGGCAAGCCGAGCGAAAGCATCTCGGGCAACCTGAACGCCAGATATTGTGCCACCAACAACGGGTTTGCGCCTTTGGCAAGAAACGCCCCGATGCGTTCAAACAATGCGCCCATCACCAGCGTCACAATCACGATCAGCAAACCGCCAGCCAGCATCGGCAAGACCTCACCGACAATGTACATGTCGAGCAAGGTGATTCTGGGACGGGTACGCTCGAGTTTGGCAGGTGGCACGGTGGGTGTGCTGATGTGGGGCGTGTTCATAGCAGCCTCCGCAAACCAAAGAGTGCGCCGATGCCAAAGATGGCGCTGGGCAACCAAGCCGCCAACGGCGCGGCAATGGCTTGAGCCGAGGCGAGGTTAAAACCAATCTGCCACAAGCCCCAGTACACGGCAATCAAACCAATCGTTCCCGCAAAGCCCCAGGCGCGGTTGGAAATGGTCAAACCCAACGCCCCGCCGACAATTGCCATCAGCATGGCGGCAAGTGGATCGGAAAATCGCCTGTGAAGCTTAAATTGCGCATCGTAACGTTCGGACTGTGACAAGACTTTACTCGAGGCTCGAGCCATCAAATCTGGCAGCGGCAGGGCTTCGGGGGGTATCAGGTCGGGTTCGACGGGCAAGGTGAATGGGAAAACGCGGCGCACTTCGGGGTCGCTGACCGCCTGGGTTTCGGTATCGGTGGTGTGATAGACGTTGTACAACTCCCAGGTTTTGGCGTTCGCATCCCAACGCCCTCGGGTGGCGGTGTAAATGCCCTCGGGCGTGGTGATCATCACCCCCGAAAGTTCGGCGAGTTGCTTGTTGTCCTTGTCTGGCAGAATTGAACCCGCATGATACAGAATGCTTTCGTCTTCGGAGGCATAGGATTTAAGCGCCTGAACCCTCGGCGGCTCTGAATGCCAAATCGCGTAATACGAGGTTTTAAAGCGCTGATCGGCAACCGGACGCCAGATGTTCTCGTTGACCCAGCTAAAACCCGTTGCCAGCAGACCCACGAATAAAATTGGGGCGAGCAAGGTGATTGGACGCACGCCGCTCGAGTAAACTGCTTTGAGTTCCGAATCTTTGGCGAGCCGTCCCAAACCGACCAGCACCGCAAACGCCAGACTGGGCGCAATCATGTATGACAAAAAGAACGGCATTCTGTCTAAGAGTGCCCGAAACATGACATCGATTGAAGTGTGATAATTAATAAAAGACGCCGCCAGAAACGCGAAAAAGTCGATCATCAGCAGCATCAAAATTGTGACCAATCCGACCAAGTACAGTGGGACAAATTCGCGCAGAAGGTAGAAGGGAAGTCGGCGGGCTAACATGAGACTTTAAGCCTAACCAGCAACCATGAGAGGCACGCAAGGATTGAACCCAAAGCCATGAATTACAGTTGATACTTTGGCAGCTCGAGTAACCACTTTCAGAATCAAAAGTTTTACATGTGCAAGTGAATCTATCGCTCGAGATTCAAAACTTGAACCCCAGCGTAAATTTGATGCTCGAGATTTTACCCTAACGTGCGCCGAGCCAAGCGCCAGGGGATTGATCGGGTAATTTCTCGCTCTCGGTTTTTTGGGCGAAGATTTTAAACCCTCGAGCTTGATAATTTGGCAGCGCTTGCGAACCGTCCAAACTGCAAGTATGCACCCAAACTCGAGTTGGCTTGAGTTCCCAAGCCCTGGCAATACAGCGCGAAAGCAGCACGCCGCCGATGCCCAGACCGACAAATTTGGGAATCAAACCAAAAATCGAAATCTCGACGCTGTCGCCTTGCCGCTCGAGTTCAAAATAACCCGCCACCGTGCCGGAAAGGTACGCCAGCCAAGTCTCGAGTTCGGGACGCTCGAGCCAGGTCTGCCACTGGGCATACGTCCATGACAGCCGATCAATCCAAAAGTAATCGCCGCCAACCGCCGTGTACAAAAAGCGGTTCAGTTCGGGCAAGGGTATTTCGGCGCGTTTGATCTCGAGGTTGGGAATGTGGCGAGATGATGGTTTGAACTCGCTTTGGTCGCGCATCTCGAGTGAAGTTGTGGTGACATTAACAAGCATGAAGAGCAGTTTAACGCGATTTGAGATTGCCCCAAGCAGTTTTGGATCGATGATGCTGTTTTTTACGGAAAATATTCGTGGATAAACCTTGGCACGATATTTAGTTTTTGACGAAATACGATACGTTGGTTATGCTGAAACTCGAGGCGAAAAGACGGACCAATGTTGGATTGTCTTAAGAACGAAATTTACCCTCAAGGAACAACCAATGAACATTTCCCAAACCTACGATTACCTTGTTCGCGCACGTCGGGATTTGTGGAGCAGGCTCGAATCGGTACCCGATGAGGTTTTATCGCGCCCGCTGCTGAAAGGCGAACGATTTCGCTGCATCAAAGACCTGGTGTTTCACACGGCGGCGGTCGAGGACGGCTGGATTCATTACACCATTTTGTGCGACGAGCCTGTCGAACATTCGTTTCCCGTCTTAAAAGGCACCCAGGACGCCTCGAGCATTGCGCTTGGGTTATTGCTGGATTACTGGCGGGCTGTGGAGCAAAGCACCCTGACTTATCTTGGGGCGCTGACCGATGAAGATTTAAAACGGATTGTGGACGATTCGCCAACTGAACGTTATGCGCTCGACGGTCTACTATGGCACATCATGATTCACGAAATACGGCACACCGCCCAGATTGCCGCGCTGCTGCGTACCCAGGGCATCAAGCCGCCGTCGCTTGACCTGCTGTTTTACTTGCCGACCCATTAAAGATTTCTCGAGAATATCTTCCCTCAGCCAAACTCAGACGGCTTTAAAGATTGCTGCTCGAGTCCTATCATGGCATTGGGGTTTGAAGCATTTTGCGTCTGAGGATTTGCGTCGTAAAATAAACCATGCAATTTGAAGGCAGTCCCAACATTAGCAATGAAACCGTCGAACAGTATTTTGGCGAGTACGGTTGGACCTTTGAAACCCTACAAGATGGCGTCTGGCGCACGGGTTTTCGCGGCGAGAACGGTTTTTTCACGATTTTTATTCGCCTCACCGACGCCTGGTTGTACATGACCATCAGCCCCTTTGTGCCCGCCCCAACCGACGAAACCTGCAAAATCCAGGCTTTTGAAGCCATGCTGCACTTCAACCGCGACATGAATTTGGCAAAATTCGTGCTCGACGAGGACGAGGACATCACCTTAACGGTTGAATTGCCGATTGCCGCGCTCTTGTACCCCGTGTTTGCCGAAGGCTTAACCGCCCTGGCATATTACGCCGACGATGTTCACGACGAAATGCTCGAGATCAGTACCGACAGGACAGCCATCTCGAGGTTTAAGGGTTTGGGTGGTGTGGTCGGCAAAACCATTCGCGCATAAGTTCGATTTGCCTGTGAAGTTCAACTGAATGTTTTGTATTAGACTGCTGTCATGCCCAGTCATATCCCATCCAACTCGTCAAGCGTATTTTTGCGGCGGGTTGAAATGAAAAACTATAAAAGTATTGGCTCGTGTGATGTTCGTTTGTCACAACCCTTGACCATATTGGTTGGACCAAATGGGGCAGGGAAAAGCAATTTTCTTGACGGTCTTCGCTTCATTTCAGATGCGCTTGAAAGTGGATTAGACAATGCCCTTCAGGTGCGTGGCGGCATCAATGAAGTGCGTCGTCGTACAGGAGGACATCCCACTCACTTTTCAATTCGACTGGAGTTTGCCGTGCCAAATGGTGATGCCTTTTTTAGTTTTCGAGTTGGAGCACAACAAGGGGGTGGGTATACCATCCAAAAAGAGGAATGCCATATTTCTACGCGTGATCAGCCTCCCAAAGAGCATTTTTATGCTGTTGAAAATGGTTTTGTTCAAAAAAGCTCAATCAAAACACCACCTGTTGCTCTTAATGACCGTTTTTATCTGGTCAATATATCCGGTTTTCCTGAATTTCGTGCTGTCTATGATGCACTGTTGGGAATGAGATTTCATAATTTCAATCCAGAATTGATTAAAACACCACAAAGACCGAATCCAAAGGATTATCTCGAGCGAGATGGACATAATGTTGCAAGTGTTCTAGGCAATCTCGAGAAAAATTCTGAAGAAACGTTACAAAAAATATGGGAATTTTTAGAAAAAGTTGTACCTGGTGTTAAACGTGTTGAAAGGAAAGTCCATGGAAGTTACGAAGAACTTATATTTCGGCAATATGTTGCAGGACAAAAAGACCTTTGGCGATTTCCTGCAATAAATATGTCCGACGGTACATTGCGAGTTCTAGGGATTTTAGTAGCATTATTTCAAGCTGCGGGCAGTAGTAAACCAGTGCCCTTGGTTGGAATTGAAGAACCCGAAACTGCACTCAACCCTGGCGCAGCAGGTATTTTGCTTGATTCTTTGCGTGCTGCCAGCCAGAGTACCCAAGTTCTTGTTACGAGCCATAGTCCAGACCTATTGGATGATAAAAATATTCATCCGGATTCAATTCTTGCTGTTATTGCCCACGAAGGGAATACACAAATTGGCGCAATAGATCAAGTTGGTCGGACTGCCTTAAAAGATCATTTGTATACTGTTGGAGAACTGTTGCGTCAAGATATGATACGACCGATCATTCCTAAAAAACGTCAAATCACCCAAACGCAACAATTATTTGAGGCGTGATTCGATGTCCATGATTATTTCTGTGGTAGAAGGGTATGGTGAAGTAACAACTGTTCCTATATTGTTACGACGCATTGCAACCAGACTGGAAATCCACAATTTCAAATTTCCCAAAGCCATGCGGATAACCAAGGGACGCTTAGTAAAGGATGAACTTGCACGTATTTTGAATCTAGCAAGTATTGAATTCCAAGCAGAAGGAATGAGTGGGGGAGTCCTGATCGTTCTTGATGCGGATGACGATTGTCCAGCAGATTTAGGAGTTCTTCTCCGTCAGAAAGCCCAAGAAGCTCGACCCGATATTCCTGTAGTAATTGCTGTTGCAAACAGAGAATTTGAAGCTTGGTATTTGGCTGGAATCCAGTCGTTGCAGGGAAAACATGGCTTACCTGATTTAATCACTCCACCAACGAACCCAGAAAACATTCGGAATGCCAAGGGTTGGTTGGGTCAACAAATGGGCAGTTACAGTCCAACAATTCATCAAGAAAAATTTGCTGCTGTACTTGATTTACAACTCGCTCGTCAATCTCAATCTTTTGCTCGATTTTATGATCGAGTGAGTCAACTGTTTCAAACCCTAAACGCATAAGTTTTATCGCGCTAAGCCGTCTGTAACGCAATTTGCACACTCGTCCCACGCCCAAGCCAACTCGAGGCTCGAATTGCGCCGCCATGCAATTCGACGATGCTTTTGGCTATCGCCAAACCCAAACCCGTGCCGCCGTATTCGGCGCTGCGGTGCTGGTCGGCGCGGTAAAAACGTTCGAAAATGTACGGCAGTTGATCTTGCGCAATGCCAACACCCGTGTCGTTGACCTCGAGTAACAATTGTTGCTCGAGATAACTGGCGCTGATGGTCACGCTGCCGCCGTTTGGGGTGTGACGAAGCGCATTGCTGATGATGTTGCCCAGCACCAAACGCATTCGTTCAAAATCGGCTTCAATCTCTGGCAGGTGCGCTGGATACTCGAGCTTGAGGCTGATACCTTTGGAGTTGGCGTCGTTGATAAAGGCGTTGCGGCTGGCTTCGAGCAATTGCGCGGGTTGAAGTTTGTTTTTTGAAAGGCGCAACTCTCCAGCGTCGGCAAGGGAAAGCAATCGCAAGTCTTCGATCAAATTCCTGAGCAGTTTTAATTCGTCCTGCATGGTTTCCAAACGCTCTGGGGTGGCTTGCAGTTTGCCGCTTTGGATACTTTGCACATACCCCGAAACCACGGTCAGCGGTGTGCCAAGGTCATGGGCAATGTCGGCGGTCAGTTGCTTGCGTTGTTTGTCGGCTTGCTCGAGTTTTAAACTCATCTGATTGAACGCCGTTGCCAGCACACCGAGTTCGTCCTGCGTCTCGAGTTTGACCTGATGCCCAAGTTGCCCGTTCGTCAAGGCTCGAGTGCCGTCGGTCAACACTTTTAAGGGTTTGGTCAGGATGCGTGACACCAGCACGCCAATCAGGCTGGCGCTGGCGAGGGCGACAATGGCGGTCAACCAGACTGTAAATTGCAAACCCTTTTGAAAAGAGATTTGATACACTGTTAAACTGCTCTCAGAAGGCGTTTCGATCACCCAACCGACCACCCGTCCACTCACCATGACAGGACTTTTGGTGTAAAGATTGATATTGATGGTTTCTCGAGGTTTGAACGGTTTGCCAGCCACGATCACAGTGCCGTTCGGGTCGGTCAACGAAAAGGGCGTGTCGCCGCGAGGAGGCATTGGGGCAGCTCGAGGTTGCCGATCTTGTTCGGGCAACGGTGCTCCCTGACGGGGGATGTCATTTTCCAAGCCATCCCAAGAACCCGTTCTGGCGTAATGGTCTGTCACCAACTTTAAAAATCCGCTCGAGCGTTGCTGATACACTGCCTGATTAAAGGCGTTTGTGCTGAGCGTCTGTCCAAGCCAAAGCGTGGTCAGCAAGCCCAGCAAACTGACCAGCACCATTGCCGCCGTCAACTTCCAACCTAAACTTTGCCTCATGCTGTCCTCAAACGATAACCGATGCCAAACACCGTCTCGAGCAGCACGGGATTGCTCGGGTCAAGCTCGAGTTTTAGACGCAACTTGCGGATGTGAACGTCCACGGTGCGCTCAAAACTGTCCAAACCGCCCTCGAGTGCGAGCAGCAAGTCTTCGCGGCTGAAGACTTTGTTGGGCGATTGCATCAAACGCGTGATGATCGCGTACTCGGCGGGCGTCAAGCTGACCGCCTCACCGTTTCGGCGCAGCAAGTATTCGTCGGTATATAACTCGAGTTCGCCGACCCGCAAGACGCTCGGGCTTTTTTGCAACGGTTCGCTGCGGCGCAACACGGCTTTGATTCGCGCAGAGAGTTCCTCGAGGTCAAAAGGTTTGGTGATGTAATCGTCTGCACCCAGCCCAAAACCTTCTAACCGATCATCTTTTTCGTGCTTGGCGGTCAGTAAAATCACGGGCGTTTGCGCCTCTCGCCTGAAGGTTTTTAAGAACGTGTAACCGTCCATTGTCGGCATCATGACATCGAGCAAAATCAAATCTGGCTTTTCGTGGCGAGCCGTGTATAGCGCATTCAAACCGTTGTCGGCGATACAAACCCTGTAACCGTCCGCGCTCAAATATTCTTGCAGCATCCGCGTTAAACTCGCTTTGTCATCGATCACCAAAATGCTTTTCATATCGGATGCACTTTTCCTGAAAGCACGGTCACACTGATCGCGTTGTTAAAGTTTCGCAAGACCGTCATGCTGCGGGTAAATTCGGAATCGGATTCAAACTCGAGATTGTCAAATAAACCGTTCAAGTGCTGCGTAAATTTCACGCGAATTGGGTCAGCACTGATGCCAACATGAACCACGCCACTCGAGTTAAACAACTTGTGAACGTCACCAAAGGCATTCTCGCTCGAGATTGAAAATGATTTTTTGATGCCATTTTTAGAAAAAGTGCCGCGCAAAAAAAGACTCTTTCCAAGTATGTTCACATTCAAATTTTTGCTGTGCGGCGTCGCTCGGGTTGCCACAAAATACCCCTGGCAGTAATTGGGTTCGTGCACGACTACCGCCTTAAAACCGGTGGCTCGAGGCTCGAGCAAGTTCTGGATTGTATTGGCTTGCAACGCCGCAGGGTCTTGCCCTTGGGTGTGACCCGCCAACGCGACGCCAGACACCACCTCTAGCCCCGCCAGCAGCGACTCGAGCCACGAATGGGTGTGCGGGCAGGACATCAACTGCAAGCCGTAAGCGTTGATCAAACCCTGCTCGAGCCTCACGCTGTAACCAAGATTGGTCTGAAATACCAAAGCCTTGCCATCACGTTTTACGCCAGAAGTGTCCCACGCCAGCAAATAGTTTATTGCTCCACTCGAGATGGTTTTTGGACGCAAGAACTTATACGCGCCCAAAGCCACGGCTGGCACGAAATAGACCAGCACCAAAGCGAGCAAGATTTTTTTGATGACACGCGATTTTGGAGTCATGGTTCCCTCAAAAATTTAAGGACGAGGCAAGCGCGGCAAGTTTGGCGTACCAACAAAGCAACCCACAAAATACGGAAAGCTGTCTGTCGCATAATACGCGTAACCGGCAGCCGTTTTCTTGCCGTTGCATTTGTCCAAATCGCCAGTGCCAGCCACAAACTCATGCACCTGCCAAGCGTTGCCCGCTCGAGCATCCTGCCCAGGTGTAACGCGCCAACTGCTGACCAATTTCTTGGTGGTTTTGCAAGTGCTGTCCGCGCAAACATAAGGACTCAAAATTGGGAAGCCATCGAGGGCGTAAGCCAGCACCGTCCCCACTTTTTTCGTGCCTTCAATGCAATCGGGACGCGCATGAAAGTGATAATCGCCGCGAGGGGCGGTATGACCGTTGCAATAATCCAAAATTCCGTTCAGATACGGGTCTTTGAAACCGTCTTGCGGGGCTTCGGTTGGACCAAAAATGTACAAACCGTTGACCGTCACCGCAATCGGACCACCCAATGGCGCAGCCGTGACGCTCGAGGCGAGCGCGGGTTTTAAAGCCAGCTCGAGGTGTAAGTTTTGGGCTTGTAAGGGGTTGGGTGTGGTTTGCACAAATTCAAAATTGGGAATGTTGTTGGAATCAATGATCACGGTGCTGCTCGAGCAAGTCACAGATAATTTGGGGTCGGGATACCCTTTTTGTTTGTTCTTGGCGTTTGCCGTGACTTTAACAAAACTCGAGCCGCAAGTTGCAGCGCTTTGTGCTGCGGGTAAAAGTTGATTGAAACCGATCAATCCTGACCCGATCAAAAGACTGGCGAAGAAAACTTGTTTCATCTGCAATTGCTCCTCGAGCTTTAAAGTACCGAAAAGTTGTTAACGGGTTGTTGCGAGGCGTCATGTTCGAGACTTTCAGTAACACACTTTGTTTTTGCCAGACTTCTTGGCTTGATACAGTTTTTCATCCGCACGAGTGACCAGGGTTTGCAAGTCTGTTGTTGATTCAAATTGACTGACGCCCATGCTGATGGTCACGTTCAAATCGCTGTGAACCTCGAGCCAGTTGTGATGCTCGATTTGTTCGCGCAGCAGGTCACAGACTTTCACGGCATCGAGCATATTCGTGTTGGGCATCAAGAGCACAAATTCTTCGCCGCCGTAACGTGCCACAAGGTCGGTGGCTCGAGTGTTGACCTGAAAAACTTTGGCAACCTCTCGCAAGACCGCATCGCCGATACCGTGACCGAAAGTGTCGTTGATGCGTTTGAAAAAGTCGATGTCGGCAATCATCAAGCTGATATGTTGCGGGTTGCGTTTGTTTTGCTCGAGCAAGAAACCCACTTGCTGGTTGAAATGTCGGCGGTTGTGAAGTTTGGTCAGTTCGTCCCGAATCGAGAGTTCTTGAATGGTGCGGTTGGCTTCCTCGAGCGCCAGAACTTTGGCGCTCAGCTCGCGTTGCAGGCTGGACAACCTTAAATGCGTCCCGACCCGTGCCAGCACCTCGGCTTCTTCAAAGGGTTTGGAAATATAATCCAAGCCTCCTACCGCAAAGGCTTTGACTTTGGAGCCAATGTCGTCGTTTGCAGAAATAAACAAGACGGGTGTCCGCTGGTGCTGCGGCATGGTTTTGATGCGTTCGCAGAGTTCGTAACCGTCCATCACGGGCATCCGAATGTCCAAGAGCATCAAATCCGGTTGATGGTTCTCGAGCAGTCTCAACGCCTGAGCGCCGCTCGAGACGGGTAAAACTTTGTACGCCGCCGCGTTTAAGACGTTGCCCAGAATCGTCAGGTTTGAGGGCAAATCATCGACGATCAAAATTTTTTTGGCAGAATCAAAACTCATGCCGCTGCCAAGCTCGAGATGGCATCATATTGGTACTGCCCGATCAATTGCCGCAAACCCGCCGCGATGCTTGGATGCTGGGCGTCAATCACCTCGAGCAATCTTTGCAACCTAAAATAATCGGCGTCTTGGCTGGCATCGAACAATTCTTGACGCAAGTTTTGGGAGAGTGGCTCGAGGTTGAGGTCTTGATGTGGCGAGGTTTTGCTGGGTTCTTGATATTGGTATTTGATGCCGAGGTGTTCCGCCATGCGTTCAAACAGCACGTGTTCTTGAAAGGGTTTGCGCAGGAAGTCGTCAAAACCCTGCGAGCGCACGTTGGCTTCGTCCTCCTGAAAGACGCTGGCGGTCAGCGCAACAATCACAGTCTTGCGGTTTTCCTCGAGTTCTCGAATGCGTTTGGTGGCGGCGAAACCATCCATCACGGGCATTCGCAAATCCATCCAAATCAGTTCGGGTTGGTGCTGTTGCCATGCCTCAACCGCGAGTTCTCCGTTGCTGGCTTCAAAGACCGTAAAACCGGTGATGGTCAACAAGCGTCCCAGCAATTGACGGTTCTCGAGGCGGTCATCGACCACCAAAATTCGCGGTGAACGTTCCAACACGCCGATCACTTGACGCTCGAGAATCAGACTTGGTTTGGCGCTGGCGGCATTGGCGTTGACCGTAAAGAAAAACGACGTGCCAACCCCGACCTGGCTTTGCACGCGAATGCTGCCGCCCATCAGTTCAATCAAGGATTTCGAGAGCGCCAAGCCCAAACCCGTGCCGGCTTTGCTGTCGATGCCGCTTTGGGTTTGCTCGAAGGTGGCAAACAGTTTCGGCAGTTCTTCACCCGAGATTCCAATGCCAGTATCGGCAATTTCAAATTTGAGTCGATTCGGCTCATCAAAATCGACTTGCAACGAAATGCCGCCCGAATGGGTGAACTTCACCGCGTTGGAAATCAGGTTGATGATGACCTGGCGCAACTTGCTTTCATCCGTCTCGAGGTGCGTTGGTACGTTTGGATGCAACTCGAGTTCGACCCGAATGCCTTTCTTGGCGACTTCAAGCTCGAACATCAAAATGATGTTGTGCAGCAGCGCCCGAATGTCGCAAACCTGCCGGCTCAGTTCGGTTTTGCCCGCCTCAATTTTTGCCATGCTCAGAACGTTGTTGATCAGTTGCAGCAAATGCTCGCCGCTCGAGGACACGACTTGCAGATTTTCTTTGTCGCTGGCGTTCAAGTATTGATTGCGCTGCATCAACCTCGAAAAACCGATAATCGCATTTAACGGCGTGCGCAGTTCGTGGCTCATGTTGCTTAAAAACACGCTTTTGGCGCGGCTGGCAGATTCGGCAGAATCTTTGGCGTGCTCGAGTTCGCTGTAAGCGGAAGATAGTTTTTCGCTCATCAGGTTAAAATTCTTGCCCAGATTGGCAATTTCATCGCTTCCCCGCACCAACACCCGTTCGCCGAGTTTGCCCGCGCCAAACGTGGACAAGGCGCTCGAGAGTCTGCGGATGGGCTGCGTGATCCAACCGCCCCAGAAAAACCCGAACAACCAGGTGATCGGCAGCGTGATGGTCAATGCCAAACGAAACGCGGCGTTCAGTCCTTCAAGGTATGCCAAGTCTTGACGGCTCAGTTCGGGAACGCCGTCGGGCAGTGCATAACCGATGATTTTATCCCCAACCTTCAAGGCGTTGTCTTTAGGGAAACCCTCGAGCCTCTGCCCTTGCTGAAAATCAGGCAAAATCACCGTGCCATTTTGACTGACCACCCGAAATCGAATCAGCCGCACCCCATCTCGAGGTTGAGGGGCTTGCGGGCGTGGTGGCGGATTTCCAACTTGGCTTGATGCCATCTGATCTTGTGGCGGAGGAGGGTTTAAGCCGTCCATGCCACCTGGTGGCGGATTTGGATTGTTGCCTCGAGTGCCGCCCGTGCGGCTGGAAAACATCGGGAACGTCTCTGAGCGCTTGGCGTTTTCAAACGAACCATAGCTGTTGTAGTAATTCAGAACATCTTTTTGATAGTTGACAAATGCCTGTGCCACGATGGTTTGGGTAAATTGGCTTTCGATCAGGTTTTTGGCAATGGCACTGATGATGATGGCGGTCAGCAAGCTGGCAACCAACAACGCCAAAGTGATTTTAGAACGCAAGGACATGCTTGACCTCAAGGTTTTGGGATGATTGGCGTGCCTTTGTAACAACCAATAAAGTACGGAAACGCATCGGTCGCCACGTAAACATACGTGCCGTCGCCTCGAGTATAGCCATTGCATTGATCCAAATCGCCCAAACCCGACACGAACTCGTGGGCGTCCCAAGCATTGCTGGTTTTGGGGTCTTTGCCCGCCACAACCCGCCACGAACTGGTCAATTTTTTGGTCGTCGTGCAGGCGGCATCGCTGCAAACGTAAGGCGAGATCATGGCATACCCGTCAAACGCATAACCCAAAACTTGCCCAACTTTGGTGATGTCGGCAATGCACTCGGGATGGGCTGAACTTGGCGAGGCGTGAAAGTGGTAATCGCCTTTCTGGGCTGGATGTCCGTTGCAATAATCCAAAATGCCGTTGATATACGGGTCTTTGTAACCATCGTTCGGATTTTCGGTCGGTCCAAACAAAGGCAAACCATTGATCGTGATTCCGATTGGACCCCCAAGCGGAACAGCCGTGGTGCTGGCGGCAAAGCTTGGATTGCGCGGAATGTTAAACGAATAGTTTTGGGCTGCCAAGTTGCTCGGGTTGGACATCACAAATTCAAACGTCGGAATGCCGTTGGATGCCACCACAAAACTTGAGTTGCTGCAAGTGGCGCTCAGGCTTGGGTCTGGATAACCTTTGGCTTTGTTCTTGGCGTTGGCGGTAACTTTGACAAAGTTATCGCAAGGGTTTGCCGTCACCACGGCGTTGACGGTCACGTTAAAACTGGTGCTGACCGACAGATTCCCGATGTCTTTGCCCGTGGCGGTCACGCCAGCAGTTCCAGCCGAGCCAAAACTTAAACTCAACACGCCACTGCTCACACTTGTACTGACGACGCTCGAGTTGGAACTGCTAGCAGAATACGTGAGGTTCGTGCCATCTTCGGCGTCGTTGAATTTGGTTTTCAGGTCAATGGTTTGGCTGGCTGCACCCTGCGAAACAGTTACATCCGCGATACTCGAGACGGTGGGCGTTTGATTGGTATTGGCTGGTGTGACCGTAACCGTCACGGTTTTGTTGACAGTGCCACCCGAATTTTGAGCGGTCAACGTGTAGGTTGTCGTGCTGGCTGGCGTCACGACTTTGTTCGTGCCAGTGACGACGCCAATGCCCTGATCCAAACTCAGCGTGACCCCAGAACCCGTGACCGTCCAAGCCAAATTGCTCGAGCTTCCAGCGTTAATGCTGCTGGGTGTCGCCGTGAAACTCGAGATGACTGGTGCGCTTGGTGTGGCTGGTGTGACCGTGACTGTCACGGGTTGCGTGACTGTTCCAGCCGAATTTTGCGCGCTCAGAATATAGGTTGTGGTGACGGTTGGTGAAACGGTTTTACTCGAGCCTGTGACCACACCAATGCCCTGATCGACGCTGAGCGTCACACCGTCACCCGTCACCGTCCAACTCAGGGTACTCGAGCCTCCAGCGCTGATGCTGTTTGGTGTGGCGGTAAAACTGCTGATGACAGGAATTTTGGTCGAGGGTGTGGTCGGACAGGCTGTGAGACACAGCAGAAATCCCAGAATTAGCCCTTGCCGAAAGGGAAAAAGAAAATCGTTCACGCTGGAAAGGATATGAAAAAGTTGTTATCAAGTTGTTAATGGATACAGTCGTTTGTAAAGTCATGCGCCAAACAAAGCGCGGCAAATCTCGAGCCAAACCCGATTACTCATTCACCTCGAGCCGTTTGCCCTCCCAAACATCAATAAAACTCGAGCCTGCCATCACTACGGCGCTGTGCGGCACACCCGCTGGAATGTTGTAATGCTCGCCAGTTTTCAGGACGTGCAGCACGCCGCCTATCGTCAGCTCCACCGTGCCTTCGATCACCACGCCCCACTGACCGGCGTGGCTGTGCTCAGGGACAAGAATGTCTTGTGTGGCATGAAAAAAACCGACTTGTCCCGACTTGCCCGTCAAAACGTTGGCGTTTAAACCGTCCCAGACTTCGACTTTGGTGAATTGACCGATCCAATCTGCGAATGCCATGTTGACTCCTTTTGATGCTCGAGCATCTCGAATTTTAAGGGTTGAAGTTTAAACTGTGGTGTTCGTTAAAATGATGCCGACATGATTAAAGGTCAAGATTTCACATTCTACGGCTCGTGTCTGGCTCGAGCTTAAGCTTTTAAAATGTGAAGTATTATGCTTAAGGTTCTCATACGCTCATTTGAATGAGTGGCTTCTATGAGCCACATCAGGATTTTTTCACGTTGATCGAAAGCTGCGAACGTAGCCTCCAGGAGCAGGTAAATTCGGAGGTTCTTATGCAAAAACACGTTGTCAAGGCGCTCATCGTTACCGCTCTGGGACTCGGCGTCCCCGCGATGGGGTTCACCATCGCCAAAATTGCTCAATCCCGTTTTCAGGACGTACCTGCCGGACATTGGGCGCAGGAAGCCGTGGATTACGTCACGGCAAAAGGTTTGATCACCGGTTTCCCCGACGGCACGTTCAAAGGGCAGCAAACCTTATCGCGTTATCAAGCCGCACTGATCTTTTACCGGTTGTTGCAATCTGGCGCCATGAACACCGTTGATGCCAACGGGCAAGCGGTCATCAACAAAGGCATTGACGATGTCAAAGTCGAACTGGACGGTTTAAAAACCCAACTTGGGGCGCTGGAGACCACCAACACCAACCAAGATGGACGCCTCGGCACGCTCGAGGAACAACTCAAAGCCCTCTCAGCCCAACCAGCCGCCACCGCTGGCACAGACTTGGAGCCACGGGTCAAGTCGCTCGAGGATTTGCTGGCAACCCTCAACACCAAACTCGAGTCGCAACAGGCGGCTGGAAGTGTCGATCCTGCGCTTCAAGCCAAAGTGACCGACCTCGAGACCCAACTGGCAACCTTGCGCACCGACCTGACGGCGGCTGCACCAGACGCCCAACAATCGGCTCGCATTGCCGCACTTGAAGCCGACATCGCCACCTTAAAAACCCAGGCTGGCACCGCGCCAACCACCGACCAAGCGACAAAACTCGCCGAACTCGAAACCAGCCTCTCCGAATTGCAAGACCAAGTTTCTGGACTTGACAACACCGAACTCGCAGACCGTGTGAGTGCGCTCGAGGATCAAGCCAAAGCCGTGGCTGCCCCAGTGGCAGTCGCCGATCTAACCCCTCAAGTCACCGCGCTCGAGGCTCGAATCGCCAAACTCGAGGCGCAACCCGCCCCAACCGGCACAGACCAAAGCGCCCAAGTCACGCAATTGCAAAGCGACTTGAAAGCCTTACAAGACCAAGTTCAAGGCATTTCCAGCGCCAACCCAGCCAGCGCCGCCGCAGCCGATCAGGGCGCTCGCCTTGGGACACTCGAGACGCAACTCAAAGACCTGAGTGCGCGGGTCGATGCGATCAAACCTGCCGGTACAGACCCAGCGCTTCTTGACCAGATCAAAGCCCAAGAAACCAAACTTGCCGATTTGCAAGCCAAAGTCGATGCGCTCAAACCAGGCACGGTTGATCCAGCCCTGTCTGACCAGATCAAAGCCCAGGACGCCAAACTTGCCGATCTGCAAGCCAAAGTTGACGGTCTTAAACCAGGGGCGACAGACCCAGCGCTTCTTGACCAGATCAAAGCCCAAGACGCCAAACTTGCCGATTTGCAAGCCAAGGTTGACGGCATCAAACCAGGCGCAACCGACCCTGCGGTGCTCGATCAACTCAAAACCCAAGACACAACGATTAAAGCACAAGAAGAACGCATTGCCGCCCTCGAGGGTCAAGTCAAGGACCTTGCCGCCAGCGTGACCGAACTTTCAGACAAAATTGCGGCACAACCAACCACCCCAACGACAACAACTCCGACCACACCAGTCGAGACCACGCCGACCACACCCACCACACCCACCACACCAGTTGACACCACACCAGTGGTCACGACCCCAACCACCGATGTTACTCCCGTGCCTGTTGTCACCCCACCCAACTTTTATGTCGGCATCGGTGGACGTTACGGGATTCTTCCATCTGGTGCGGCAAACGACAACATTGCCATCAGCGTCATGATCGGCTTCAAGCGTTTTATTGGACCGATTGGCTTTCGCATCTCGGGCGATTACCTGGCATTTGCCACCGCCCCAAACTCGACCAACCCAAGCCTGCAAGCCAAGTACTTCAGCGTCAACCCAGCACTGGTGCTTGACCTTGGAACGTTCTACGTCGGCGCCGGCGTGGGTGGCGATTTCGGATTGCAAAACAGCTTGTTCATCAACGGCATCGTCGGTCTGAACATCGCTTTCAGCAACAACTTTGGTTTGTTTGTCGAAGCTGACCCGCGTTATTACCTCAATCAAACCACGGACAAACTGCGTTTTGGCATTCGCGCCGGTCTTAAATTCGGGTTCTAAACCAATACTTTTTCAAAAGACGTGCCATTACGGCGCGTCTTTTTTGTTACTCGAGGTACATCAAAACCTGAAGCCACGGGGTTAAGCTGCGACCATGAACAATAAAACAGCATTGGTCACTGGCGGCTCCAAAGGCATCGGTTTGGCAATCGCGGAGGCGCTGATCGCCAAGGGTTACAACGTGGTGATTACCGCCCGCAACGAAGCCGAAGTGCTCGAGGCGGCACACAACCTGAACGCTTTCGCCCCAGGTCGCGCCGTGGGGATTCAAGCCGACGCTCGAGATTACGCCGCCCAGGAAGCCGCCGTCGCGCAAGCCGTCAATTCGTTCGGTGGTTTGGATGTGCTGGTCGCCAATGCTGGCGTCGGGGTTTTCAAACCCGTGCAGGACTTGACGCTCGAGGATTGGGATTCGGTGATCGACACCAACCTGACGGGCGTGTTTTACAGCGTCAAAGCCAGCATCCCCGAACTCGAGAAGCGCAAGGGTTATGTGCTGACGATCTCGAGCTTGGCTGGTAAAAACCCGTTTGAGTTTGGTGCGGCTTATAATGCCAGCAAGTTTGGCTTGAACGGTTTTTCCGAAGCAATCATGATGGATTTGCGCAAACTGGGCATCAAAGTCAGTTACATCATGCCTGGGTCGGTGGCGACGTACTTTAACGGTCACACGCCCGACGAGAAAGACGCCTGGAAAATTCAACCCGAAGACATTGCCCAGCTTGTGCTCGACCTGCTCGAGATGAATCCGCGCACCTTGCCGAGCCGTGTCGAGGTGCGTCCAAGTCAACCTCCGCGCAAGTAAAATCACTTCCGAATTGCGTAAGGTTTGCCTTCGAGCGAGAGGCTCATGCCGTTTGATGTTGGTTTGAACTCGAGTTTGAGGTTTAAAAAACGCCAGTCGAATTCTCCAGCGTCAACAACTTGAAAAACGTTTTGTTTGATCGCCTCGAGTTTCAGAATCGCATCGGATTTTTGCAGCTCGAGTTGATTTTTGGCGTTGACGCGAACTTCAATCTTGCCCTCGCCCGAGGTGTAAATCCCTGTGAACGGCTCGGGTTTTGTGGTGGTTTTTGCAACTCGAGCCGAACTTGGAACGGGCAGAATCGCGCTTTCATCGCCACGCAAAAAGTCCAGCAAGCCCAAGGCAAGCTCGAGATCAAGCCCTTCAACCTCGAGATTCCATAAGATTGCCACGCCCAGTTTTTGATCTGGCGCAAGCAAAAACATTGAACCCATTCTTCCAACCGTACCGTTGTGCGCGAGCAAATTCAAACCCCTGGACTCAAACACGCGCCAACCGAAACCGTATTTGATCTCGTGCTTCAGGTTGTAGGTGGCAATTCCAAAATGGTAATCCACCTGCGGTTTTTGCGTCTCGAGCAAAGATTTTGGGCTGATGATTTTTCGCCCATGAAACTGCCCTTGATTGAGTTCCATGATGAGGTAGTTGCCGATGTCTCGAGCGCTGGAAGATGTCAAAGAACCCGCCGGAACGCCCAAGCGCCCCAATTGCCGTGGCGTTGCCTTGAACGAACCTCTTGGCGTTCCACGGTAGCCCTGCGCCAAGCCCAATTCGCTGGCAGTTTGCGGGTCGAGGGTGGTGCGTTGCATCTCGAGCGGCTTGAAGAGATTTTCGTTCAAGTACGTTTCAAACGTTACGCCTGAAACTTTTTGCACGATCAAACCGAGCACCGCATAACCGAAATTGGAATACTTGGTTTTTGTTCCAGGCGCGAACATCAATTTGGAATGCTGAAAACTTCTCACCCAGCGCTCGAGCGCCAAATCGTCCAGCGCCGCGTCGTGAGGAATGGATTCGTCCGAGAGTCCAGACGTGTGCGTTAAGCATTGCCGCAACGTAATTTTATCCGAGAGCTTGTTGCTGTCGCCCGTCTTAAACCACGGCAAATAATGCACCACGGTTTGATCCAACTCGAGTTTACCAGCCTCTACCAACTGCATGATTGCCAATGCCGTCATGCTTTTGGTGGTTGACCCAATCTCGAGCAGTGTGGCATCGGTCATGGGTGTTTTGGTTTTGATGTTCGCCAAGCCGTAACCGTGGCTGTAAACGACAGCATCGTTTTGCACCATCACAATAGAAATCCCTGGGACACCCGCCAAAACGCGGCGTTCTTCGATAAAACGGTTGATGCGCTCGAGTGGCAAAGTTGGCGTGGTGGCATTTGCCGAAATGCTCGAGGTGAGTGTGAGGATTGCGGCAAACAGAACACGGCTTTTCATTGAGGCTTAATCTACTCGAGTTTTCAAAAGACTTGACAAAACGCCTACCTAGGTTAACTGTATAGTTAACCTAGGTACTAAGGAGCATCATGAATCAAAACCTTGACCCCAACCTCTTAAAAGGCAACCTCGACTTAATCCTCCTCACCATTCTCGAGGAAGGGGAGATGTACGGACTCGAGATCATCCAAGAAGCCCAAATCCGCACAAATGGCTATTTTGATTTCAAAGAAGGCAGCCTTTATCCAGCCCTGCACCGACTGACGCAGGCGGGCTGGCTGACCAGCGAATTCCGCGAAAGTGACCTGGGCGGACCAAGGCGCAAATACTACACGCTGACCGAAAAAGGACAGCACACGCTGGCGAAAAAACGCAACGACTGGAAACAATTCTCGAGCGCCATCGATCAGCTTCGGGGTGCAAAATGACCAGCCTCGAGCGATACTTAAACAATGCCACACGCGATATCTGGGGAAAACGCAAACTCGAGATTCGTGAAGAACTCGAGCAGCATATTCTCGAGCGCAGCAAAAAATACGAACTTGAAGGTTTTTCTCGAGAAATGGCGATACTTCAAGTCCTCGAGCAACTGGGAAACCCGCAAAAGCTTTCGTTCGGTTTCTGGGAGGTGTACATGACGATGCACAAGAATTTGATGATGGGTTCTTTGGTAGCAGTATTGATGATTGGCATCGCAACCTGGCAGATGACTTTGCCACGAAACCTTACATTTTCTTGTTCCAATTCGGATCATTCAAAATGGATTGAAGGAACGACCAGCGCAACGTGGTTTGGTGTTGTTGGTGTGGCTCGAGAACTCGAGAAACTCGATTTTACGGATTACACGTTGCAACAATTCAAGGACACCATGATGGATTCAGAAAACGGTATGACCATTCATTCTGAAGCCAAATCTGGGCAGTTTAAAGCCAGCAATCAAAAATACATTACCTTGCAGAATCCAAAGCTCACGGTTCAACCCTCGACAACATCAACATCAGACGAACTTCATTGTGTCTGGTGAGATGCCCCAAAACCTCGAGCAACAAAAAACACCCCAAAACGGGGTGTTTTCTTTTGGAGCGGCTATTCGGATTCGAACCGAAACGAAGACCTTGGAAGGGTCACATGCTACCGTTACATCATAGCCGCAGCACAACTATTGTACTACAAACTCGAGTTTATGGGATGCTCGAGAAAAATTGGTCGGGGCAGCAAGATTCGAACTTGCGACCCCCTGGTCCCAAACCAGGTGCGCTAGCCAGGCTGCGCTATGCCCCGAACCGTCGAACGCTCTCGCGTCTCGAGGGGAGAGTATAACGGCAATTGCTGATCTTGACAAGCCCTGTTTGGGGCGATACACTTCTTCACGCTGCGAGAGCAGTGCTTGGGGCTGTTAGCTCAACTGGCAGAGCAGCTGACTCTTAATCAGCGGGTTGTTGGTTCGAGTCCAACACGGCCCACCAAATAAAAAACACGAGATTCTTAACCAGAGTCTCGTGTTTTTTGCAACATTCAGACTGGCTCGAGTCAATCCCTTTCGCTTGGTGAATTTGTGCCGAGTTCAGATCATCCTTTTCATGCTCTTGTATGCGAAGGTTGCCCCAAAGAGGTTGCTCGAGATTGGAGTTGTTGATGGATTTTTTGACCTTACTTAAAGGTGGCGGACCGGTCGCAGTACTGTTGCTGCTGGTGTCGGTTTATGCCGCTTTTGTCTTCTTTTACCGCTATCAGGTTTTTGCCAAAGCCACCACCAGTCCAGTCAAGTTGTATGCGCAAATCAAAGCGGATTTGCTGGCTGCCAATGTGCGCTTGGCGCTGGCGGATGTGGCTCGAGAGGATTCTCCCGCCGCCAAGGTTTTAACTGCCGGTTTGGAACGCGTTCAATACGGTGCTGATGCGGTACAGGCTGGGGTGCAGCAAGCCATGTTGCTCGAGGAGGAACGTTTTGGGCGAGGTTTGGGGACGTTGGCAACCATTGCGCAGGTTGCGCCGATGCTGGGTTTGTTGGGCACGGTCTTTGGCATGATTCGGGCGTTCACCGTGTTTTCGCAGGTCAGTCAGCCCTCGCCCAATCAATTGGCTGGCGGCATCAGCGAGGCGCTGGTTTCGACTGCGGCTGGTTTGATCGTGGCGGTCTTGTCGCACGTTGGTCACAGTTTTTTGACCAGGCGTTATGATTCGCTTTTAAACGCTTTGGATCACAGCAAAGAATTTTTGACCACCACCCTGATCGAGGCAGGTTTGTACACAACAGATTCCTATCAAAGTGCCAAAATGGAATCGCTCGAGCCTCCAAAAACCCTGCAACCCAGCCTTTCGAGGGGATGAACATGCGTCGCCGCCGATCACGCCCAGCCGCCCCAATATTTACCTTTGCGCCGATGGTGGACATTGTGCTGCTGCTCTTGATTTTTTTCATGACCACCACCAGTTTTTTAAAGTCCGAACGAGGCTTGAAAGTGGATTTGCCAAGTGCCAGCCAAGCCTCGAGCAGCCAACCTTCGCCCGAGGTGATTTTGACCAAAGACGGGCAAATTTTGTTTGAAAAACGCGTGAACTTGACGCCCTTGCAACTCGAGCAAGCCCTCAGAACTGTCTTTAAGGGTGCGCCGAGCGCCGTGTCTTTGCGTGCCGACCGTGACGCCCGTCATGGGCGGGTGGTCGAGGTGATGGATGCCATCAAACGCGCTGGGGCGACGCGCTTGGCGGTGGCGGTGCAGGAGCGACCATGACCAATGTGTGGCAAAGTTTGGACTTGTCCGATCCGATCAAGCGCAAAGCCGTGTTTGCGAGTGTTTTGTTGCATGGTTTGGTGCTGGCTGGCATGGGTTTTTATTTGT
>CAXTTL010000057.1:0-22499 GCA_964247135.1 uncultured Deinococcales bacterium
GCGCCGCCTCTTCCGCGCCAACCGCATCCAAACTGCCCATGACCAAACCGTTCATGCCGTAGACAATCCTCGCGCCTCCAAGTGCCACCAAATTCACTTCTTTTTCCTCGCCTGGTTCAAAACGCACCGCCGTTCCTGCCGCAAGCTCGAGCCTCATGCCATACGCGACTTCACGGTCAAAACGCAGGGCGCGGTTGACTTCAAAAAAATGAAAATGACTGCCGACCTGAATCGGTCGGTCTGCCGTGTTTGCCACGGTCACTCGAGCCGTGGCGCGTCCGACGTTGGCTTGAATATCACCGTCTGCAAGAATGTATTCACCTGGAATCATGGGTGCTCCGTTTTTGAAGGTAGGGTGCGCCGTGCGCACCGTTTTGCATGTGTCATTGGTGCGCACGGCGCACCCTACAAGAACCCGGGCGCATGGCAATGCGCCCCTACGTCAACCATCAACGAATCGGGTCGTGAATCGTCACCAGTTTCGTGCCGTCCGGAAACGTGCCTTCAACTTGAATGTCGTGAATCATTTCGGCAACGCCGTCCATCACGTCATCTCGAGTCAAGATGGTTGCGCCGTAATT
The DNA here is from genome assembly GCA_964247135.1 of uncultured Deinococcales bacterium. Lineage (GTDB taxonomy): Bacteria > Deinococcota > Deinococci > Deinococcales > JAAFIG01 > JANXTZ01. Next base: position 582 of record CAXTTL010000057.1, read on the forward strand.
CATGAGTGCCGCGACGCTTTGCCCGTCGCGGATACCCTCGAGCACTTCGCTGGTAATCAAGGCGATGGCTTCGGGGTGATTGAGTTTTAAGCCTCTGGCTTTGCGGCGGCGTGCGAGGTCGCCAGCGACCACGATCATCAGTTTGTCTCGTTCTCGTTCGGTCAAGTGCATTGTTATTCCCTCCGTGGGTTTTTAGTTTACGCGAGACAGCCGTGGCGGTGTGGCTCGAGTTGAGCCGTGTCAGTTTACAATATCTGCTGTTTGCAAAGTGTACTTAATTTTTGCGACATCTTGCAAGCATTGACAGGTTTGTTCCAAGTATGCTTCAATCTTTCTTGCAAGTTGTTCACAATATTTTGATCAAAAGTCAAATTTAAAACGAACACCATGCAATTACAAAACTCGAGCATCATTTTTAAGGGGGCAGTATGAAGAAATTCACCAGCACGAACGTGGCTTTGGGATTGGCTTTCGGTACACTTGGCTGCATCGGCATCCTGGGCGCAACACTGGCGCAAGACTCGAGCATCAAAGTGGGTATCTTGCACTCGCTGACGGGCACGATGGCAATCTCGGAAATCACGGTGGCAAACGCCACCCAACTTGCCATCGACGAGATCAACGCGGCGGGTGGCGTGATGGGTAAGACCATTTCTTCGGTTAAAGAGGACGGCGCATCCGACTGGCCCACCTTCGCCCAAAAAGCCGAAAAACTGATTCAGCAAGACAAGGTCGTGGCGGTTTTCGGCGCTTGGACCAGCGCCAGCCGCAAGAGTTTGTTGCCTGTCTTTGAAAAGTACAACAGCCTCTTGTTCTATCCCGTGCAATTTGAAGGCAACGAGTGCAGCCCGAACATCATTTACTCGGGCGCCCAACCCAACCAGCAAGCCTTGCCAGCGCTCGATTACGCGCTCGAGAAGGGCTTCAAGAAAATCTTCTTGCTGGGGTCGGATTACGTTTACCCGCGCACCGCAAATCTTATTTTAAAAAAGCACATCGCCGCCAAAAAAGCCACGCTCTCGGGCGAGGAATACATGGCGCTCGGCGGGACTGAATTTGCTTCGATCATCTCCAAGATCAAAGCTGCCGCGCCTGATGTGATCATCAACACCCTCAACGGTGACAGCAACGTGGCATTCTTCAAGCAATACAAAGCCGCCGGTTACGACGCGAAAAAACTTCCGGTCATCAGCTTCTCGATAGCCGAACAAGAAGCCCAAGCCATCGGCACAGAATTGTTGAACGGGCAGTACGCCGCCTGGAATTACTTCCAGAGCCTTGACAACGCACCAAACAAAAAATTTGTTGCCGCCTACAAAAAAGCCTTCGGTGCGGACGCCGTCATCACCGACCCGATGATTCATGGTTACATCGACGTCTACCTCTGGAAAGCCGCCGTCATGAAAGCCAAGAGCTTTGATCCAGTTGCCGTGCGCAAAGCCATCGTCGGCATCAGCCTCAAAGACAGCCCAATGGGTCCCATCACGGTCAAACCCAACGGTTCGATCACCCAACGCGTGTACGTTGGCGAGAGCGGCGAGGGCGGACAATTCAAGATCGTCTGGGATTCCAAAAAAGCCGTCAGCCCAGAACCATACGACAAGCTGACCTTCCCAGGCAAAACCTGCCCAGCGAAGTAATTTAAACTCGAGTTGAACGATTTGGGCTGGGGGAGGGAAACCCTGCGACCAATCATCTCAAAGCTTCACCGCAAGATTTTGCAAACTCGAGATAACGCAGCATTTTCTTCTCGAGTTACGATTTGAACCCATCATTTTTTTCCTCCTGTCCCCTCGCGTTTCCTGGCGCGAGGGGATGAACAGCAAAAAGAGAACCCGATTTTTTTTACTCGGGTTTTTAGAGAGGAGTGAGCGCTTGAACGAACTTTTTATTGTCGAACAACTGTTTAATGGTTTATCCATCGGTTCTATATTGTTGCTCGCCGCGCTGGGTTTGGGTTTGAGTTTTGGTTTGATGCGCGTGATCAACATGGCGCACGGCGAAATGCTGATGATCGCGGGCTACATCACCTACCTCTCGAGCCAGTGGGTGCATGGTTCGGGTTACATCTGGCTGGCAATACCCTTGTCTTTTGCGGGAACATTTATCATCGGCGCGTTGCTCGAGACGCTGGTGATACGGCGCTTGTACGGTCGTCCGCTGGATACGCTGCTCGCCACTTGGGGCGTCAGTCTGATCTTGCAACAGGCGGGGCGCAGCATTTTTGGTCCGACAGGCGTGCCTGTGACTGCCCCAGATTGGCTATCGGGCGCGGTCACGATCTCGAGTGGGACGTTAAACGGTTTAGCCATTCCGTTCTCGAGGTTGTTCGTGCTGGCGCTGGCGGCGGTGGTCTTGCTTGCCATGTGGTGGTTGCTGCAAAAAACCAGTTTCGGAATGCACGTGCGGGCGGTCAATCAAAACCGTGAAGTCGCCCAGAGTTTGGGTGTCAACACCCGCATGGTGGACATGCTGGTGTTCGCACTCGGTTCGGGGATTGCTGGCATTGCAGGGGCGGCACTGGCGCTGCTCTCACCCGTCAACCCGACGGTTGGGCAGGGTTACATTGTCAACGCGTTCTTGGTCGTGATCGTCGGCGGGATCGGCAGTATCGCAGGCACAGCACTTTCAGCCATCGTGCTCGGCTTCATGACCGCCGCCACCGAAAGCCTGACCAGCGTCAGCCTCGCCAAAGTGATCGTGCTGGTGTTCGTGGTCGCCTTATTGCAAATCAGACCCAAAGGTTTCATCAGCGTGCGCTCGAGGGCGTTGGAGGATTCATGAGCTTGTTCTCTCGAGGGACGACCATTACAGTCCGTGAAATTGTGCTGCCCCTGGTGGTACTTGCCATGATTGGGGCGCCGTGGTGGCTAGACAATTACAACCTGATTTTGGTCGGACGTTTTCTGGCGTTGGCGGTGGTCGCCATCGGCATTTCGCTGGTTTGGGGTCATACGGGCATCCTCAGTTTGGGACAAGGTTTGTTCTTTGGTTTGGGCGGTTATGCCATCGCCATGCACTTAAAACTGATCGGCACACCCAAAGGCGAACTGCCAGATTTCATGATTTACAACGGCGTCGAAAGCCTGCCGTGGTGGTGGAGTCCATTCTCGAGTCCAGTTTTTGCGCTGGCGATGGTGATTGTGCTGCCGACCTTGGTGGCTGCCATTGTGGGCATTTTGATGTTCCGCAAACGCATCACGGGCGTATTCGTCTCACTGATTACCCAAGCCTTGGTGCTTGCATTCTCGACACTCCTGATTGGTTCGCAGGGGGTCACGAGCGGCACGAACGGCATCACCGATTACAAAACTTTTTTGGGCATCGAACTGAAAGGGCAAGCCTTCAACAACGGTCTGTACTGGGTGACATTGGCTTTTGTGATCCTGTCTTACCTGGGCGTGAAATGGTTCAACCGCACCCACGCCGGCAAAATGATGGTCGCCATCCGCGACGGTGAAAACCGCGTGCGCTTTCTGGGTTACGACCCCTCGAGTTACAAGGTTTTTGTCTTCGCCCTCGGCGGTCTGCTGGCAGGCATTTCTGGCGCGTTGTACGCCGTGCACAACGGCACGATCAGCCCCGCGATGGTCGGCGTTGTGCCCAGCATCGAGATGGTGGTTTGGGTGGCACTCGGCGGGCGTGACAGCATCGGCGGCGCAATCCTCGGCATGGTCGCCGGCAATCTCGCCCGTGACCGAATCTCGAGCGCCGCGCCCGATGCATGGTTGTACGTGATGGGCTTGATTTTCGTGCTGGTGGTGCTGGTCATGCCCAAAGGCTTGGCGGGTTTGCTGCGACCGATTCTCGCCATTCCACTTTTCAAATTCTCGAGCAATCCCAAAACAAAACCTCAAAATTCCAAGCTCGAGGTGACACAAGATGCTTGAGGCAACGCAAATGGAGTCTCAAGAAAACATCCTCTCCCTCGAGCATGTCACCGTCAGTTTTGATGGTTTTAAAGCCGTCGATGACCTGAGTTTCAGCGTTCCCAAAGGCACGGTGCGCGTGGTGATCGGACCGAACGGCGCTGGCAAAAGCACCATGTGCGATGCCGTGATTGGCAAAGTTCGTCCCGCCAGCGGACGCGTGCTGTTCAACGGACAGGAGATCAGCAAGCTTTCCGAACACGCCATTGCACGGCTCGGCATCTGCCGAAAATTTCAAACCCCTGGTGTGCTCGAGAACCTCACCGTGCTCGAGAATTTGGCGGTTGCCGTGCGCAAAGACAAAGCCTGGTGGAACAATTTGCGCCCAGGTTTGCACCGGTCCGAAACCGCTCGGGTGAGCGAATTGCTCGAGTTGATCGGCTTGACTGAGAAACAAGAGATGCTCGCCGCGCAACTCGCACACGGCGAAAAACAATGGCTCGAGATTGGCATGGTCGTCGCCGCCGACCCGCAATTGCTGCTGCTGGACGAACCCACAGCCGGCATGACCACGCTCGAGACTTCCAAAACCGCCGAGATCATTCAAAAACTCTCTGGCAAGCACACCATCATCGTGATCGATCACGACATGGGTTTCGTCGAACAACTCGGCGCGAGCGTCAGCGTTTTGCACCAAGGGAAACTGTTTAAAGAAGGCAGTGTGCTCGAGGTTCGGAACGACCCTGGGGTGATTGAGATTTATTTGGGACGGGCAAAAGAACACGCTCATGTCTAAACCAGATGCTCGAGAATTCAAATTCAGGAGTTCCTCATGCTCGAGTTAAAATTTGTCAACGCGGCTTATGGTAAATCTCAAGTGCTTTGGGAAATCAACCTCAACGTTCAGGACGGCGAGGCGGTGGCACTCATGGGACGCAACGGCGTGGGCAAAACCACACTCCTTCGCAGCATTGTCGGGATTCATCCGGTCAGCACTGGACGAATTCAATTTGGTGATGAACCGCTGTTTCAAGGTTTGCCTGCGTATGAACGGGCGCGACGCGGGCTGGCGTATGTGCCGCAAGGTCGTGGAATTTTTCCACATTTGACGGTGCAAGAAAACTTGCTGATGGGGCTGCCAGCACTCTCGGGGCGGAAACTCTCGAGCAAAGCCGTGCCTGAAATTGTTTTTGAACTCTTCCCAATTTTGTTTGATTTCAAAGACCGCAAGGGTGGCAATCTTTCGGGCGGTCAGCAGCAACAACTTGCGATTGGACGGGCGCTCGTGACGCAACCCAAATTGTTATTGCTCGACGAACCCACCGAAGGCATTCAACCCAGCATCGTGATCGAAATTGAAGCGGCGTTAACTCGAGTTCGCAAAGAACTTGGCGTGGCGGTGTTGTTGGTCGAACAGTATTTTGAATTTGCCTGGTCGTTCGCAGATCGGTTTTTTGTGATGCAAAAAGGACGGATTATCGACAAGGGGCATACGAACGAACGCAGTGCTGAGAGTGTTGAAGCGTTGTTGGGCGTTTAATATGCGCTGTCATGGTCAGGATGCAAACTCACAAAAACCACAAAGTCATTGTTACGCCGTACCAATGCACGACATTTTTGGGTAATGCGAATACTGTAAAACCGTTCACCATGCACTTCTCGAGCCAGTTCCCAATTCAGTCCAGAATCTTTATAAACTTGATCCCAGGATAAGGGCAGTGATTTTCTTAAGGTTTTTATGACTGCAAGTTGATCTGATTTTTCCAAAGAAAACCAATCTTTGAGAAAATCGGAATCGTTTAAGTCAAGTTTTGGCATTTATTGTTGCCCGAGAATCTGTGCTTCGATGGCATCTAAATCAGATTCTGTGGAGGTTTGATTTTTGGCAAGATGTTTTTCCAATCGTGCCGTTACTTCTGGAGTGTACGCCCACATCAAATGCTCTGGAATAATTTGCACGGGTGTCACCATCCAACGTCCATCTTCTAAGTGCTCGAGTTTGACGACTTTGCCAGCGAAAGCTTTGCCCAACGAGATTTGTCCGCTCGAGGAGATGGTTTTGATTTCACCGTTTGATATTTGTGTCATAACAAGGCACTATATCATTTTTTAACAAGGCGGACATTGCAAATTTCAACTTGCGCCCAAGAAAACCCGCATTCGCTCAAGTTCAGCCTCGAGTGCGATGTCAAACTTTTTAGATTTTGGTTTGCCTGCCACGAATCCAAGCTCAGACTCGAGTGTTCCAGCCACGACTTTTAAATTGCCCCAACCAATGATTTTGTCTTGCCAGAGCAGCGGCAGCGCGTAATAACCGAGCTTGCGTTTGGCGGGAGGCGTGTAGGCTTCAAAGCGGTACTCCCAACCGTGCAGGTGCTCAAAACGCCTTCTGTCCCAGACCACAGGGTCGAACGGGGCGAGCAGGCGCACTTCGGGTTTGATGTCGGTCTCGAGTGAATCCGTGCCAGACCAAAAATATTTCAGTCCATCGAGTTTGAGTGTCTCGAGTTCGGTCTTAACGGTTTTGAGAACCTTTCTGATCTCGAGTTTTAAATGCGGTGCGCCGAAATGACCCGCAAAAGCGACGAGTTGATTTAGGGTTTGTTCTGGCAGTGGCGCGTAGACGCTTAAGATCAAATCAATCAAACCTTTTGCCATGTCGTGATTGGAAAGCGGTTGCTCGAGAAACGGTTGCAGGTGTGCTGCGGCTTCGTAGACTTTGATGCCGTTGTCGCGCCTTGCGACACGCAGATGACCTCGGTAATGCAAACCGTCTAAAGCCCTGGTGGTGGCTTGCGAACCACCGCCCCAGTAATTGCCCACGCGTTGCTTGCCGAATTCTTGGGTCAATTCTTTTGGATGCGTCGCCCCGTTTTCACGCACAAACTCGAGCACGAGATTGGTCAAACCAGGGGCTTCAGTTTCGATTCTCAGGGTTCTGTCAAACGTGCGCGGGTGCATGAAGGCTTGGAGTTCGCGGGGCATAAAACCGTAATTCACAAAAAAATCTTCTTCAACACCAAGCTTTGCATATTTTTGCTCGAGATCGCCCGCTGTGTAATTTTTTACGCGCTGCATCAAAATCAAATCTTGCGCTCGGGCGGGGGCACGAATCGGGTCGGCTTGCACAAACCCCAACCTCGAGATGGCGGTTTTGAGTTTGGCTTCACGCCACAAAGACCTGTGAACGCTGAAGGCGCGAAGTTGCTCGAGATTCATATGTTTACAGCATAACGCAAATCGAAAACGAAAAACCCCGGCACAGAAATTTGTGCAGGGGCGAGGAATCACTTGAGGAATTTTAGAACTCGACTGAAATTCCAATCGTGAATGGTTTGAACGAAACCCAACCTGAAATCTTGATCTTGAAGCTCGAACCTGTTCCTTCATCGACCAGGTTGAATACATTCTCACCGTCAGTCACAGTGGTCAACGATATACCTTTGGGCAATTTCACTTGGCTCTTAACGATTTCTTTGAGGTTCTGAAAGTCCGATACTGGGTTTGCGCTCGCCTCGAGAATTCTAACAAGTTGTGACTTGACATCGTTCAGGGCGGTTCGGGCTGTCAGTGCAGGTGAATCACCCATGCCCCAACTGCAATGCCAGCGTCCATTGGAATAGTGGCATTCGATCCAGAAGCTCAACGCTTCGCCGGTGCTCGAGTCGGAAACATTGAACAGATTATCCAGACCATCAACTGGGCTTAAGGTTACTCCCGAAACCAAACGCACTTGGGTTTTGAGGGTGTCTTTCAAACCAACCGTTGCCTTTTGTGTCGCCTCATCGATGGTGGCGCTCGAGTCGAGATACGCCTCGAGTTGAGTGTTTGCATCCTCGAGCGAAGTTGCCAAATGATCCGAAATGGCTTTGTTCTTGACGCTGTTGATGATGCAAGACTTGTTGTTGACGGGCTGGGTGTCGCCTGCCACGTTCACCAGGGCACAATTTTCAACTTTGCCCAGCAATTTCGGGGAAACGGTCACACCAACGGCGATGTTGTCCGTAAAACCGTTCGGGATGGCGAACGAACCCGTGTAAGAGCAACTGAGGATGCTTGGGGTGCTGGCGGCGCAATTCCAGTTGGCAGGGGTGGGAATGCTCGCCAAGGTCAAACCGACTGGCAACATGTCGGTCACGGTCACAGGACCCGAATTGATTGCCCCGCCCAAGTTGGCAACAGTCAAACCATAGGTTGTCGTGCCGCCTGCTGGCAGGGTGGTTGCACCGAGCAACTGCTTTTTGATGGCGAGATCAATTGGTTTAGGTAAAACGTCTGCGGTGTTGCAAGCCTCGTTGTTGGCTGGCGTGAAATCGTTTAACGCACTGACCGAAGCACAATTCTTGATTGCACCTTGCTGGGCAGTCACATTGACGGGAATCACGATTTGCTCTGACCCGCCGCTCGAGATGGCGGTGTTGCTGACACACGTGATCGTTGAACCCGCAACGCTGCAATTCCAGTTGCCTTGGGTTGTGGCGAAGCTCGAGTCGAGCGTCAAACCTGCTGGCAGAACATCCGTGACCGTGATGGGTGTGCTGCTCGAGCCTGGACCCGCGTTGTTAACGGTTAAAACGTACTGCTCGAGTCCTCCAGCGTTTAATGGTGCGGCTTTCAGGTCTTTTTTGATGCTGATGTCGGCTTTTTCAGGTTGTTTGGGCAGAATGCAGACGTTATCGTAACGTCCCCAGGAAACGGTTCTGGGTTCGGCTTGCGCGGTAGGCACAGTGTTGCTCGAGGCGATGGTGATGGTATCTGCTCCACCAGGAACAGTGATTGAGTATGGACCAAATTTCTTCCAAGTGGTTTGGTATGGCGTGATGGATGTGGAAACCGCATCATCAATGATATTCGAGCCAGCGCCGAGCCAAGGGTTGGCGACAACACCTGTGGTTGCCAACAAGCGAAAACGCAATGGGGTGACGCTGGCGGTTTCGTTAAATTGCACCGCTGAAATGTACACGTCGTAACTGCCAGCCACGAACGGCACACCCACTTGACGAATCGCTTCGCCACCGTCTTTGTAACCCCACATTTGCGCGTAGACAGGATTGCCGTCTCCCATCACCCAACCGCTGCTTTGCGGTGTGCCATTGGCTTGCTGCCAATTGGCAATGGTGGCTGGCGGCATGTTGCTCGAGCCAACGACGCCGAGCATGAATTTCGGGTTTTTGACAATGTTGGCGCTGGTGTTACAAGCTTTTGGAAATTCTTGTGGAAACACCCATTTTTGCAATACCGCATCGCTGGGTTGCAGTTCGGCAACATCACCAACCGGGTTCATGCCAGGAATTTTAAGGCTCGAGCCGTCAGGGGCAACGATGGTATCGCCGTTGTCCAAGACCACAGGTTCTGGAATTTGATTGCACGCTACGAAGCTCGAGACCACCAATGCGCCGAAGAATAATTTGAGCAAACCATTTCTTGCGTTTTTCATGATTCCTGCCTCCTGGCTCGAGATTGCGAGTGCCGTTGGTCGGTTTGTAAACTTGTTCATTTTTTTCCTGCTTTCTGCGGCGTGCCGCGTTTGATGACCAGAGAATACGAAGCCAGCCCTTAATAAGGTCATAAGGGCTTTAAGCTCCAGCAGCACAAGAAAAACCTCCCAACCTTAAAGGGTCGGGAGGTCAGAATTGTTGGGGTAACTCGAGGTTTTAAGGGGTTAAAGCCGCTTTGACGTTCAACTTTCCAGCCCCGCATTTGGTGGTCGCACAACCAGCAACGGGTGTGACGCTCGAGATCAATTTGGCTTTCACGGCGTCAACACCCAGGGCGGGGGTTTGAGCGCGAAGCATGAGTGCCGTGGCAGCCACTTGCGGCGCACTGAACGACGTGCCAGGTTTTTGAAAAAACGTCATCCCATCGGCTTTTGCCAGATCAAGACCTTCCCCAGGAGCGCTTAAACTGACCCACGCGCCCTCGCTCGAGAAATCGGATGGAAGGGCTTGCGCCGCCGTGGTTTTCAGGCTGCCCACCGCCATCAAACCAGGGATTGCCGCATGTTGCCCTGGCAAATTCACGCTGTAAAACGCTGGATAGTTCGCAGGTTTGCTCGGGTTTAAACCCTCATTTCCTGCCGAGGTGACAATGCTGATGCCTTGACTGGCAGCCTCCTGCAAGGCGCTGTACAAGATGCTCGAGGCTTGGGTGCTGTTGGCGCTGATGTTGATGACTTTCACCGGTCGGGCGGTCTGGGCAAGGCTTAGGGCATAACACACGCCCAAGGTTTGACTCGAGCTACGACACACATTCGCGGTGGCGCTGCGTTCGCAAACTTTGACAGGAACAATCAAACCGTCAGCACTCTCGAGACCTGCTGGGAATTGACTGGTGATGGTGTTTGCCAGCACACCCGCAACCGCCGTGCCATGACCTGTTAACGCTCCATCAATCACGGCAAGGTCGCTGACATCGCTTGAAAGCGGCGCGGGATTGTTCGGGTTGTCCTCGAGCGTGAAATTACGGGCGGCACTGTAGTCGATCATGTTTTTGTTGTTGGGCAAAGCAAAAACCTGGTGCGGGTTGATGCCCGAATCCAGCATGGCGATGCGCACCGTGCTTAAATCTGCGGGAAGTGCTCGAGGTTGGGTTTTGGTGCTGCTCGAGAGGTTTGGGGTTGATTTGCCTTCAAATGCTGGTGAGGTTGCGATTAAGATTGGTCCTAACTTCGCAACACTATTTCCTCCAGACCCCTCAAGTTCTTTACTCAATTGTATGAGTGCTGAAGCTGTTGGTCTTGGTGGTTTACTTTTATCGATCAAGCTCATCGTGGTTTGAACACAAACACTCGAGCCAGTTGTTAGAAAAGGTTCATTAATACTGCCGCTCAAGGCAAACCCCGCACGATCAATCGCCGCTAAGATTTCTGTTCGATTGGCATCTGGTTTGAAGGCTAAAAACGCTTCACCAGCAACTGTTCCAGGAGCAATACCATCGCTTCCAGGCGTCTCGAATACGGTAAGGGCAGCGTCTCGACTAAGGCTCGAGCCATCCTTATTTTCAAGCGTCACAAGATACTCTCCCGCTTTAATGGCAGCACCAAGTTGTACTGTCACAGCATCTGAGGTGCTCGAGATTATCGTGGTCGGATTTAACCCAATGGTCAGACTTTTGGCATCCAAGTTTTTACCATGAATCGTCACTTCGGTTGTGCCTGCAATCGCAACAGATAAGGCACTGATTCGGGGCGTTGCGGTAACGGGTGGAATACATCCAACAGCCAGTGTCAGGGCAATCAAAGCAGCATAATAATTTCGGGGCATAAGTGTTCCTTTCAAAGACAGAGCGCGGTTTTGCGTTCGTGCCATCAATATGTCACTTGGGGTCTTAATGGCATCATAAGGGCTTGGCTACAAGCTGTCCCTCGAGTTGTATTAAAACATTTTGACTATCTTCTTGAAGGTCTATCCAGTTGTTAACTTTAGCTTGCTCGAGAGCTTGGTTTGCTTGACTTATCGCCATATTGACATCACCAAGGTTGAGCAAAACCTTTGCATTTAAAACAAGCGCCGCTGTAACAATTCGACTTTCATTCTGATCGTGGATAAATGGGCGCAAACGTATTCTCGAAGCCTCAAAAAAACCAAGTTGGTATTCAACGAATGCAAGGTTAAATACAACGATTTCAAGCGGTTTGCGTCCTTCTCTCTCAAGCACCTCAATGCTATCTTGAAAGTAGATCATGGCTTGATCTAACTGCTCGTTAGCAAAATACATTGTGCCAATGTTTGCAAGAACGATTGCTTCATCCATGATGTTGCCCAATCGCCGTTGCAGTTCGAGGGCACGTTGCAGCATTAGTATTGATTCGTTGAGCAGGTCTTGGGCGTGGTAGTGAATACTCAAATTGTTCAATGCCCTTGCCGCACCAAGCACGTCACCCAAACGTTCTCGAATCTCGAGGCATTCGAGCAAGTACGTTTCAGCTTGCGGATCGTTTAATGCCACGCCTGCCAAACCAAGCGCGTTCAATGCGCTGGCTTGTCGCGTTTGGTCTTGTAATGTTCGGGCAATCTCTAAGGCTCGCGTGGCGAGTTCAAGCGCTTCGGAATTTCGGGCTTCAACCTGGGCAATCATGGCGCACAAGGTCAGTGCATCTGCCCGCACCTCGAGCACGGCAACGCCTTTGAGGTTTTCCAAAAGTTTTAGGGCGTGTTCGGCATTTTCTTTTGCCAGATCGGCACGACGCAATTCTTTGTTTTGCAAGCCTGCCCGGGTCACCAAAGCCCGTGCTTGCAACACCACGTCATCCAGCAACTCGAGGTGTTGGTCGGCGCGGTCTAGGGCTTTTATGGCTTCAAGGTGCTTGCCGTGAATGGCGAGGGCGTTGGCACGCTCGAGCAGGGTTCGGACGCGCAAATCGTTTTGGTTTGCATACTCGAAAGCCCGATCAAACCAGGTCAAGCCCTGGTTTAAATCGCCTCGGATGGCGCTTTGCGCCGCGAACGCCAGCATGGCATTCACGGCTGGAATGCGGTCTTCTTCATCCCAAATGTTGTTCGATGCCCAGTAATGCCGTGCGGCAAAAACGGGTTCTCGGATTTCTCGAGCCGCCCGAAGTTGCAACAGCATTTGACGGCTGCCGGATAAGGTCATTTCCACGGTTTCTCGCACCAAATCGTGAATAAACCCAAGCGAATCAGTTGTCACCCGCAGCAGGTTCGCTCGCTCGAGGTTGCCGATGGCACTGCTGAACTCCTCGAGGGAGCGTCCAGAAACGCGTTGCACCAGTTTGGGAGCGCTGGGGTTGCCCGTGATGGTCAGTGTTTCGAGGGTTTGACGGGCGGTTTCATCAAGTTGCTCGAGCCGAATGTTCACCAGGTCATGCACCCGTGTCGAACCCGAGGCGTCTTGTGAGCGCAGCAACTCGAGCGCGTAAAACGGGTTGCCGCCAGAGGAGGCTTGCAAGCGTTCGGCGTCAACGTCGCTGCGCTCAAACGCCAGGGCGAGTGCCGCCAGGTCTTCAAGCTCGAGCGGCGAAAGGTGATGGTGAATGCCCAAATCGATTCTGGCAATGCGCTCGAGCAGGGTCTTCACGCCTTCCGGCATGATTTCCGTCGAGCGCAGTGTACCCAGAATGACCAGACCATTTTCGGGCGGGTTTGCGGTCAGGGTGTGCAAAAACTCGAGCGAGACCGCATCTGCCCATTGCAAATCGTCCACAATCAAAACGCCCGAGAAACCCAACAAGGCTCGAGCGCCGTTGAACACGGCGCGGCGCTCGAGTTCTGGTGGCAGCGCGGGGGGCAGGTTCACGAACACATCGGGCGCGAGTCGAGCCAGGGCATCATGCCAATCTGAAGGCAGTGACTCGAGGTGGCTGGCATTGTTGCGCACCAAGGTTTCGAGCAGGGTGAACGGCAAACTCGAGGGTGCAAAAATCACGTGACTGGTCACGGCGTCCAAGGCGGCACTGACCTCGAGTGCCAACCGCGATTTTCCCGCGCCAGGTTCGCCCGAAATGACCGCCACCCGCAAGGTTTGGGCTTGAATGGGCAGGGCTGAACGCAGAAGCTCGAGGTCGCGGGTGCGTCCGACAAAAATTTCGCTTGGGCTTGTACGCAAGTCCACAACTTCGGTTGCGCCAAGCAATTCTGCCTCGAGGGCTTGCGAACAAGCTCGGGTCTCCCCTGTTCGCACCAATTCAAAAGCCGTGCGGGTTCGGGCGGTGATTTCAACGCCCAGTTCTTCCTCGAGTTGCGAACTCAATTTGGTGAACACCAACGCCGCCCGATCCAACTTACCCAGTGCGCCCAAAGCCAGCAGGAAGCGCCTGGTGGCATCCTCGAGCGGTTCGGAGTCTTGAGAGGTCGCAGCCACCTCGAGAAAACCCGCACAGGCGCTCAGGTCGCGTTTGACTTCGAGCGCTGCAAGTTTTGCCGCGAATTCACGGCGCTCGAGGTTGAGGGTTTCGCGGGTGGCGAACAACCAATCCTCAAACTCTGCGCCCAAACCCATCTCCCAGTCTTGCAGTCGCAAACCCGTTAAAAACCCGCCGCGCCACAACGCCCAAACTTCCGCATCAACTCGAGCCGCACCCTCGCGCCACTCGAGCACATCGCAAGAAACGTTTTTCCCAAGCGCCAAAGAATCGGCATCCACCTCGAGCGCGTTTTTTCCAAGGGCTTTGACCACCAAATTTCGCGCCACCGAAATGTTATTTAAGGCATTCGGCGCGTCCGCCCACAAAATATTCCCCAACACCCGCCGCGAAGTTCGACCTTTGATCGCCAAGAATGCCAGCATTGAAATGTGCTTCACGCCAAGCTTCACCGCCCGACCGGAAACGGTCAGGTTGGGCGTGCCGAGCAGTTCGAGACGGAGCATTACAAATCAGTTTACTGGAAAGTAGGGGCGAGGCGTGCCTCGCCCCCACGCAAGATCAATCTTCAATCTCAACTTCCTCGAGTTGCAAATTCTTGCGCCAATCTTCGAGCGCGGTGCGTATCACCCCGCTCGAGAATCCACGGCGCATCATAAAACCGTAGGCTTTCTCAAAAGCTCGAGCGCCAGTCCATTTGTAAGATTGCTTTTCCACCAGCGCTTTTGCATTCTCGAGTTCATCGGTGTTGGAACGTTCCATCAGGGCATCTTCGACGATATGACGGTTGACCCCTCGAGAGGCAAGTTTTTGGCTTATTGCGAATTTGCCTTTGGTCGTGTCCCTGACGGCAGATTCGGCGATGGCTTGGTCGGACAAGAATTTGAGTTCAATCAATTTCTCGAGGGTCTGATTGGCAACCTCTTCGCTCGCGCCGCGTTGACGCAACTTGCGGTTCAGTTCGTGTTTGGTCAAGGCTCGAGCCGCCAGCGCCCGAATCGCGTAAGCCAGCGCGTCTGAGGCTTTGAGCGAACCTGGTTGTGGTCTTGGCTTCCAGTTCATTTTTTGATTTTTAAGAATTTTAGAATGCCGTTCGCAATGCCTTTGGCAACTTTTTGCGAGTACCATGCCGTGCCAAGGTTGCGCCCCTCGGTTGGGTTCGTGCCAAAACCAATCTCGGTCAAAATCGCGGGAATTCGGGCAAAGCGAATCACCCACAACGAGTTGGGATGCACACCCCTCGAGCGAGCGCCCGTTTGAGCCAGCAAGTTTGCTTGAACGTCTTTTGCCAAGATTCTCGAGAATTTCAGGTTTTCTTGCACCAACTGGTCGTTGATGAGGTCCCTGGCGGCATTGCGGGTTTGGCGGGTCAGCTCGCGTCCGATGCTGCCGCCACCGTTTTCGCGTTCGGCTTGCGCCAGGGTGCTCGATTCGAGCGGTTCGCCAAACACATAGGTTTCGATGCCTTGGGCGCTTGACGCGCCAGCGTTGACATGAATCGAGACGAACAAATTGCGATCTGTGGACGCCATGTTCGCCCGCCAGCTCAGGTCTTTGCGTTTCTCGAGGATGCTGGGGGTTTTTTGCAATGCGTAATCGCCGGTGCGGGTCATGACCACGTTGACGCCTGCCGCCTCGAGGATCGCTCGGACTTTAAGCCCAACGTTCAAAGTCACTTGTTTTTCCATGACATAACCCAACATCCCCGAATCGATGCCACCATGCCCAGGATCAAGAACAACTGTGTACTTGCGGGTTGGCGGACGGGCGGTCGGTGGTTTGGCTTTGAGGACCTCATTGGCGCCGGTGATCGAATTGCTCGGTTTGGCTTCGAGTCCCAATTTGATGCCGACATCGACCACCACACGGTACGGGTTGTCTGCATCGGCATCGAGCGCAAAGACGCGATAACCCTTATTGACGCCAAGGTCAAACGTGGTCTTTAAAATCAGGTTTGCCGTACCCGCATCCGACTCGAGCTTCCAGGTCGCCACCTCACCCGTGTCGCCCGAGCCTGCGACTTCGGTGGCGGTGGCGGGTTTTAAGTGCAATATCAGGGTGCGTCCAGAAACGTTTAAAAGCCATTTGGGTTTGCTGGGGGCGTCCATCACAATTCGGGTGAAACCCTCGTCTGGGTGGGCGGCAAGGCGCGGTGTGCCGACGCCGTTGGCTTGGGCGAGCAAGGGTGAAGCGAGCAGCAAAGAAATGGCTGCAATGGTAAAAAATGGGATCAAACCAAAACGCATGACAACAGTATAGTGCGATTTGAAAATTCTACCAGTCCAGATGTTGTGGGTTCGTTCAGGAAAAGCAAGTCATTTTTCGACAAAGACAAGGTCATTGGTATCAACCCCAAACTTCACTTGATTGCCAGTAACGTTCAGCAAGCTCGAGAAACGCACGGTTTGCCCTTTGGTGAGGACCAGATCGTCTTCTGCAACGCCAATGTTTTGCGTGGAAATCATCCAGTCTTTGATCGAACCCAGGCTGGCATTTTTGGCTTTGGCATTGAAGTAACTGATGGCACGCCTGAAGAGTTTGGGCAGGATCAAAACGCCGCGCTCGTTCACCGAATCTCGAGAAATCAGTTTGAAATTGCTGCTGGCATCCCGCGCCCAGACACCCAATTTGGAGGCTCGAGCTTGCAGAGTTAAACCTCGTAAAAAACTGCGGTGCGCCTCTGGGGTGCTCGAGTAGACAGTCAGGTACGCCATGCCGTTCTCGAGTTGTCTGGCGTTTAAAGTTTGGCGCAACATGGTGTCCGTGACGTTGACTCGCGTTCCATCCTTGAAGCCTGTTGCATCTTTCTCGAGCAGCACATAACTGATTGGGCGTCCATTGACTTCGGCGGCATGGGATAAAATCGCACCGCGCACGGTTTGGACGCTGGCAGAAATCACAGTTGCACCATTGGGTTTAAACTGCGGATTTTTAAAACCCATCAGTTTCAGAAGCGCATCTCGAGATTCGCTGCCCAGCGGTTGGGCGGCTCCCAAATAATGCAGTTCAGGCGCGTCGATGGCTTCAAACCGCAATTGCACCGAGTGGTCCTTGGAAAGCCGAATGCGGTAATGGTTCTCGAGTTTACCCAGTAAGCTTGGGTCATCGGCAATAAAGCGCACGCTGTCGCCGTCAGGTTGCTTACCGACAATCACGAACGACCCTCGAATCAAAAGAAAACCTGGCGAATTTGAGGCTTGACTCGGGCTTGGGTTGGGTTTGGTTTGATTTAAAATTGGCGAATTGTTGCTGGGGCTTGAAGCTCGAGGCGCAAGCAACATCCAAACCAAAAACCCGCCAAGCACCAGGGTCAGCAATGGGAACAACCACGGGCTTTTGAGGGACACCGTTCAAGTTTACTCGAGATTTACGGCAAAACGGTGCGGATTTGATTCTTACCAGCACTTTTGCCCGACAAGAGCATCGTGTCGGCTTTGGCAATCACGGCTTCGATACTGGTTTCGCCCTCAACGAATGCCACACCGATGGTGGCACCCAATTGATGCTCGCCCGCGCTAGAAACAATGGGGGTGTCATGAATCGCCGCCCGCACCCGCTCGAGAAAACCATCGGCTTCCAGTGGGCTGATGCCTGGTAAGAGGATGGCGAATTCGTCGCCGCCCAACCGTCCGATCAAATCGCTGGCACGCAATGAATTGGTGATGCGTTGCGCGGCGATGGTCAGCACCTCGTCGCCCGCCTTATGCCCCCAAAAGTCGTTGACGCCCTTAAAACCGTCCAGGTCGAGCAGTGCCACCGTAACGGGTTGCTGATTGCGTCTCGAGCTTAAAATTTGCGCATTGGCACGTTTGATAAATTCGGCACGGTTCAGTAAGCCCGTCAAAGAATCGACGCTGGCTTGGCGCACCAAGATCGAGAGCGGTTTGGTGATCCTGAACGCCAGTGGAATCGCCAACAGCCAGGTCAGCAGACTGATGCCCACCACCTGCCAGATGTAGCGATTGGCTCGAGCGTTGATCTCGCCCGTAAAGTCGCTGACTGGGGCGTGCAGACCGATCAACCATTTTGTGCCGTACCCTATCGAGAATGGACTGAGCATTCCGTACTCGAGGGTACTGCCAGCTTTAAACTCGAAGAAGTTGCGATTGGAGTTCAGGGATGTCAGGTTCGAGCGTTTCAGCAGCGTCTGAACCGCCTCGTTGCCGATGCTTTCAATTTTTGGCAGGGCGGGCTGATCGGTTTTTTTGGATTCCTCGAGCAAAATTGGCGCCAATTTTGGGAATGACACCGCCATGCCATGTTCGTCCATGATGAACGCCTGACCGTGTTCGCTGATCGGGATGCGTTCAATAAACTCTGAAAGTTTGGTGATTTCGACATCGACCCCGACCACACCCAACAGCTTGCCAGCGGCGTTTAATATTGGGGCTGCCGAGGTGACACCAGGTTTTTTGGAGGTAAAAAACACGTAGGGTCCAGTCCAAATTTGTTGTTTGGCTTGAACTGCACCCTTATACCAGGGTCGCGTTCGAGGGTCGTAGGTGTCCATCAAATCGGTTTTTTGCACGATCTGTTTTAAATTGCGATCTCGAGAGGTCAGGCGCACCACCCGACCGCCGACCACCCGAATGTCTTTGGTTAAAAAACCAGTCGCATCGCGCTTGACAAACAAGAACTCGCCGTTGGGTTTAGCCAGATACATGCCGTTCAGTTGATCTTGACTTTGCAACTGCGCCAGAAAATAACGCTCGAGCTTGGCGTTGTCGTCCAATTCAAACACGCCCTGCTTGAGCATTCGGGAGGTCAATTGAGCGCTGCGTTCGGCGGGTTGCACAAACCGCAAGGAGTTCTCGGCGGCACTTTCGACCAGATGGTGCATGACCACCCGCGCGTGGTCGCGCAGCACGTCTTCGGTGTTGGCTCGAGATGATGCCAGCACCCCAATCAAAGTCAGGAGCTGAACAATCAATAAAACGGCAATCAAAATGTAACGCAACCAGGGCAACATGAAAACCTCAAAACAACCCAATATTTAGAACGCAAGCCAAAAACAAGTGTTCGTTAAACTGTAATTCAGCTTACGCAACATTGCACCAAAAATACAACCAGGCTCGAGGTTTTAAGCCAGGCTGTCACGAATAAAAGCGCTTAAATCGGTCTTCAGTTGTGCCAAACTTGGCGCGTGAACGTACATCATGTGACCCGCAGGGTAAAACGTCATGCGAATGTTCGGCGCCAGGCTGGCGTCCAAAGACAGGTGTTTGAAGGTGTAATCGGTGGCAAAGTACGGCGTTGCCAGATCAAAATAACCGTTTGCCACAATCACTTTTAAGTTTGGATTGCTGCTCATGGCTTTGCGCATGGTTTCAGAAACATTGACAAAGCGGTTCTCAAATTCTTTGTACGACCAGGGTCTGACCGCACTGGTCAGGATATTGTACGGCAAATCGGATTCAAAACCAAGCTCAGACCGCACGTAATGGTTGAGCGCCGCAGAATATGGACCCGTGATCGCGGCATGGCTTGGATCAAACTCGAAATACTGACCCGCCGCATCGCGGTCAATGCCCTTAAAACGACTGTCGAGCCGTCCGACGGTGCGCCCAGAATCCCGCAGCAATTCTTTGCAAAACCGCATGATCTCGAGCCTTAAATCGCAACGGTCCAAAAAGCTTTCAGAGATGCCCGTGAATTTTGAGAGTTGCTTCAAAACTCCGGCTCGGTCTTTGGCGCTTAAGCTCGAGCCTTTAAAGAGCGCCGCCGCGTACTCGCCAGAGGCGAATTCTTCGGCAAGCTTGAGGGTTTTGGCAAGGTCTTTTTGCAAGGCTGGCTCGAGTTTTTGGTGATACCAAGCGGTTGCCGTGTAGGTTGGCAGGTATAAAACATAAGGCAGGTCATGTCCAGGCTCGAAAACCGCCGTCGAAAACTCCAGGATACTCGAGATCAGCATCAAACCGTTGAGGTACAAGCCGTGACGGTCTTGAAGATAACCGCTCAAACCTGCCGCTCGGGTCGTGCCGTAAGACTCGCCCGCCAAGAATTTGGGCGACAACCAACGCTGGTGACGGCTGGTGTAGAGCCTGATAAAATCCCCAACGGACTCGATATCGGCTTGAAAACCGTGAAAATCTTTGGCTTTCACCCCCTCGCTCGCCCTCGAGAAACCCGTGCTGACCGGATCGATAAACACCAGATCGGTCTGGTCTAAAATCGAGAATTCGTTGTCTTCAAGCCCATACGGCGGCGGCAGCAAGGCGTCAACATCGCCCATGCGCACCTTGCGCGGACCGAGCGCCCCCAAATGCAACCAGACGCTCGAGCTGCCAGGACCACCGTTGAACGAGAACGTGATCGGACGTTTGGTGATGTCTTTGACAGCGTCTTTGGTGTACGCCGTAAAAAACACGCTGGCTCGAGCCGTCTCGGGTTTGGTGTCGCTTTCGCGGTCGGTGGTTTCAGACCGCAGCACCATCGTTCCAGTCGTGACGGTGTACTTGATTTCCTGCCCCCCGATTCGCACCCGATGCTTGCTGGTGCTGATGTTATCTGTCATGGCTGCGGGTGTTAGCGGTGCAGGCGTGGCAGCTTTGGTTTCCTCTGGTTTGACATTTTCAGGCATGAATAAGCTTAACCCCAGGAACCAAACTTATGCTTGTCTCGTAAAGAGCGTTAGAGTAGAACCATGCACCTCGAGCCAAACGCTCGAGCATCTCAAGGAGGCAGACATGAAGGCACTGAAATACTGGGGTTTGGCAATCGGAATGGCAATCGTTTTTACGGCGTGCAGCGCAGAACAGCAAAACACGTTCAGACGTGACGTGCTGAATTTGGCGAACGCCAGACATTACATTGTCTTGTACGGCGTCAACGGCAGCGAACTTTTCAGGGGCGAACTCAACGGCAAGGTCACTCGAGCCGAAAAAGGAGCCGATGGCAACGGCGGCGAGTATGTGTACTGGTTTGATACGGCGGGCAAATACTGGCAAACCAATTTGCCGTACTTGGTGACCACCGATGACAAGCGCACCGGTGTGCTGACCAGCCCAATCAAACGTTAAACTGACTCGAGCTTATCCCGTAGGGTGCGCCCTGCGCACCAAGAACACGCAAACCACGGTGCGCACGGCGCACCCTACAACCCTCAAGCTTCCTAAAAAGCGCTTAGACTTGTTTTAGGCGCTTTTCTGCGGTTTCTCGCGCCAATGCCGCTTTGGTGACTTCACCCAGTCCCTCGAGCGCGGCGGCGTGTTTTAACCAGTTGTAAGGGCTGCGTGGTCGCACGCTGATGCGTTCGCTCAGGATTGACCTCGCCAGGTCGTAACGCCCGCCGCGCAGTGCAGCTTCGATCAGCGTTTTTAAGACCGCGTCGCGTTGCGCGTGCGACCCACCAAATTCGTGAATTCGTCGCCTGATTGGGAACAAATGCTCGATCACGGCGGCAAAATTCCTGCGTCCAAACTCGAGGATGGCTTTGCAGACAGGCAAACCGATTTCGCGGGTCATAGCGACGTTGTTGATGCGCGGATTTGGATTGCTTTTCAGCCATGCCTCACGGCTTTCAATTAAATTTTGCGCCTCGAGTTCAAAACCCGCACCGACGAATGCCATCGTTATGTGCATGTCGTTGAAGGCATAAAATGCGGGTTCGGTCTTGTGCAACCAACGGCTCGCCACCGCCTTGAAGCGTTCGAGTTCGCTGTGACCCTCGAGTTTTAAACGCCACAACAACGCAGTGGCATCGAGCAGTTCCAATGCCAAATCGCCACTGTCTGAAGTGAACAGCGCCGTGTCAAAAATCTGACGCACCCGCTCAATATTGCCCGCCTCGAGCGCGAACAGGGCGTAATGCCACCAGTTGTGAATCAAAAAATAATTGCCGAGGGTCCAATCCTCAGCTCGAGCGTCGTAATAATTCATTCCATCTTCAAAACGCCCCGTCTCCTCGAAGGTGTGACCCACCGCATGAAGCGCCCAAACATCTTTGGCGTTGCGTTCCACCGCGTCCAAACCCAACTCGAGCGCCCGGTCATGCTGATGGCATTCCTCAAGTCCGAACGCCAGCATCCCGAGCACGTTCGAGTAATTCGCATCGTGTTCCGACCAGGCGGCAATCGCCTGCCCAGGACGGTCACGCAGCATCCTCGAGTTGCCCGTGAAAAAATCGATTTGATGCCCCACCCCAAGCGCCAGCAAATCCCTCGGGTGCGAAATGGTAATTTCCTCGAGGATTCGTCCCGCACCCCAAAAATCACCCTCAAGCAACGCTTC
>CAXTTL010000058.1:0-21938 GCA_964247135.1 uncultured Deinococcales bacterium
GAATCCTCATCGGCAGTTGTATCAAATGATCCAAGTAATTGAGGCGCAAGCGCTTGTTCAAACCAATTGAAAGCTGCGATGAGAATAAATTGCGCAAAGCGCCAAACCCCGCCTGTAAGACTGAAACCACCAACATCCCCAAAAAAACAGTGGTGAGCATGTTCTCTTGACGTTTCTCGAGCACCCGGTCAAACAAAATTTGGGTTAAAAGCGGTGCGCCCAAATTCAGTAAGGTCACGATCAAGGTCACAACCGCCACCTGAAACAACACAAACCGAAAATGTTGGTAATGCCGCAAATGCGAGATCAAACCCAAGATGCCGCGCTGCCCCAAAAAACGACCCTTCTCAAAGCCTGCGCTCGGCTCGAGCCACAAGGCTTTGCCGGTCCATTTTTTCTTGAAATCCTCGATTGAAACCCAAACCTCGCCCGCCGCAGGATCAAGGATTTGGACCTTTGAAGTCATGATTTTCTCGAGCACCACATAATGGTTGCTTTCCCAATGGAGCAACACCGGCAAGTCAAGTTGACAGAGTTCGGAAAAACTTGCCGCAAAACCCGTGGCGGTCAAACCCAGCACCTCGGCAGCCCGTTTTAAACCGAGCAAACTCGTACCCGACTGGGTTGTGCCCGCCAAATCGCGCAGACGGTACAGCGGCTCGAGCCTTCCAAAGTGCATCAAGATCATCGAGAGCGCCGCAGGTCCGCAATCGGTGGCATCAACTTGTCGAACAACTCGCATGAAGGTTTTCAACTCCGCATCTAAACTCTGTAGGGTTATACCAAACACAAACCTCCGACACCAAAGGTCATCGGAGGTCTGGGCTGTTGCTTGATTGGCTTTGATTAGGGAATGTTGATCGGGGCTGGGGTTGGAGCTGGCGTGCCACAGCCGCCACCCTTGCTGTTGCCGCCAGAAGAATTCTTGCAGCCCTTGCTGCCGTTGCTCCTCGAGCCGCCGCCGCGACCGCCGCGTTTGCCTCCGCTACAACCGTTACCGCCGCTGACCTCGAGCATTTGGTTGGTACTAAGTTCTTGCAGGTTCAAGTTTCCCAATTTCATGTTTTACCCCTTTTCTGTAACTTCCCATTAGGGACTATTTATTGCTTCCCATAGGAATACTAGCGAACGTAAACTTTCGGAAATCTTACAAGGTTAGGGTTTAAGCGCCAAGTTCAAGGTCGATTCAAACGAAATCATCGATTTATCCGCATGGCACAGCCTTTAACAACCCATATTCTAAAGTTTCACGATTCAACAAACCAAAAGATTCAAAGACCCGAGCCGCAAAATGTGATCAAACCCGATCCAAAAACCATTTGAAGCCCGAGGTCTTCAAACCATAAAAACCAAAGCGGACTGCTTTCAGTTAGAATCCAAACACCCATGCAGCGAAACGAGCAACCATGAGCGACACCTTTGAACCACGCGCCCCAATCCTCGACGATTACATTTACCTGCGCGGCTACCCGTCAATGGAGGACTTTATCAGCTTTGTCAAAAGCAACGACACCGAGCAAAAAGACTCGAGAAGCCTCGCCGAAGAGTGGCGCAACGCCAACGATTACTTGCGCACCCTCGAGCAAAGTGAAGCTGGGATTGCCACCAACACCCAAATCGCAGCCTTGCCCGAAAACATGTTTGGTTTGCGCGACCAAGTGCTGGCAGACCCAATCGTGCAACGCACCTTTGACATTGTGGACATTGACGTTGCCATCGTTGACCTGCGCCAACTCTCGGTCTTTCAAAAACACGTCAATTTTTCTTACGTTCAAGATTTGCAAACCAAAATCAGCCAGCACAACAGCACCGAGGACACCTTCAAATTCTGCCTGCTCGAGCCGCCAGCGCCAATCGTAAAATTCTCCAAGGTTGCCCAGAACGGTTATGTTTTCGTTTCACCATCCAACGACCTGCGTTTTTTGGGGTCAATGCTGCTCGAGCCGCATCAGGTGACCGGGCATCAACTGCCAGGACGTGCCGCTGGCGTGGTCGGCTTGGTGGCGGGACCAGGCGCGAACTGCTTGGCGGTGACATCCTTTGACGGGCGTTTAATCCTGAACAACGGCACGCACCGCGCCGCCGCGCTTTTTGCCAGCGGCATCACAAGTGTCCCAGCCATCATTCAACATTGCAGCCGCACCGAAGAGGTCGAGGCGCTGTTCTCGAGCGGCACCTACGAAAAAATCAAGACGTACCTCGAGCTTGCCCGCCCACCGATGTTCAAAGATTATTTTGATCCGGCGCTGGCGAGAAAACTGAAAATGCCGCGCAAATTGACCCAAGTGAAATTGACCTTTGGTTGGGAAAGCATTGAAATTCCAGTGGTTTAATTGCCTCGAGACACCCATCAAACCTGTTGTTCAACCTAACTGTGAACCTTGAGAATCCTGGTGCAAGCTTTGGGGTTGAAACACGGCTCGAGCTTGAATCCCAAATTTTCCAGCAAAACCCTCGGATGGGACACGTTGAGGGTTTTGCTGGCGATTCGCAAAATTGGCAGATTGATTGGTTTAGCCAGCGCCGGAAAGGATGATGCCAACAACAGCGGTCATTTTGTATTGCTCGAGCACTGGCGTCTCGTAAGGTTTGCGCTCTGGAGTTTGAGCTGGCGTCGCATCGTTCTGGTTCTGGGTTTCAAACATGTTTGGCACCTTCTGTTCGGGATGAATCAAGCCTGACCATCAGAATATGGTCCAGATTCCCCAAGCCTAGGGGTTGTAGCGAGCCAAGGCGAAGTCTTCGTTGCCGCCATTGTTGCTATACCCTGCCGCCACCAGCTTGCCGTCGGGCTGAACCACCAGGGCAGCGGCTTGGTCACGGCTCGAGCCAATTACGGTGGTCAGCTTACCACCACCGCCAAAGCTGGTATCCAACAAGCCATCGGCGTTGTAGCGCACCAGGGCGAAGCCGCCGCTGATGCTATACCCCGCCGCCACCAGCTTGCCGTCGGGCTGGAGCACCAGGGCGTTGGCTCGCTCATCACTCGAGCCGAAGTCGGTGGTTACGGTACCGTCGCCGTTGTTTCCAAAGTTGGTGTCCAGCGTGCCGTCGGTGTTGTAGCGCACCAGGGCGAAGTCGAAGTTGCCGCCGAACCCCGCCGCCACAATCTTGCCGTCAGGTTGGAGCACCAGGGCGTTGACATTGTCATCCTTGGTGTCAATCGAGGTGGTCACCTTGCCCCCAGTTCCGAAACGGGTATCCAGCGTGCCGTTGGCGTTGTAGCGCACCAGGACGAAGTCGAAGTTGCTGCCGCCAATGGGGGTGCTCAACCCCGCGACCACCAGCTTGCGATCGGGTTGGAGCACCACGGCTTTGGCAATGTCATTGCTCGAGCCAATCGCGGTGGTCACCCTGCCCCCAGTTCCAAAGCTGGTGTCCAACGAACCGTCGACGTAGTAGCGCACCAGGGCAAAGTCCAAGTTGCTGCCGTTAAAGCTATATCCTGCTGCCACCAGTTTGCCGTCGGGCTGGCGCACCACGGCGGTGGCAATGTCATTGCTCGAACCAATCCGGGTGGTCACCCGACCCGCAGTTCCGAAGCTGGTGTCCAGCGTGCCGTTGGTGTTGTAACGCACCAGGCTAAAGTCATCGTTGAGGACGCCGTTGGAGCTTCGCCCCACCGCCACCAGCTTGCCGTCGGGCTGGAGGATCAAGGCATTGGCATTGTCACCGCTCGAGCCAATCGCGGTGGTTCGCCTTCCACCCGCCCCGAAGCAAGAATCCAGGCTGCCCGAGGTGGGCGCAGGCAGGGCTGGAATCCGCAGGTCGGGAGCGACGGCGATACGGGTTTGGCAGATGTTGTTGAAGTTGTCCAACCCGCTCAGGTTCGAGCCAAACAAAATACGGTTTTGGTTAGCGCCGCTGGTCTGTCCGGCGGTCGTGTTGGCGCCCTGTTCCTCGAGGCTCTGCGAGACATACGTGTTGGCTTCATTCGCCACCACAAAGTACATCGAGAAGCCAAAAGGATTGTTGGCACGCGGGCTGATGCGGGGGAACTTGTAAGCCAGGGTCACCGACCCCTTGCAGGCATTGGTGGTGCAATCGCTGCTGAGGTTGCGAGCCGCGATCAGTCGCCCGGCGCTCAGGTTGCGAGCCACGAAACCGTACTCCAGCACCGTGGCGGTGTTTGGAATGATGTTCGCCGACACGGCTTGCTCCTTGATGCCGTCGTTGCGGTTGCTGGCTTCGCTGGGGGTGATCCACTGAAGGTCGGCGTTGTCCGCGTTGACCTTGTATGCCAGCCCGCTGGGTCGCATCCCGTGTACCGGCTGGAAGCCTCGAGCCACCGCCGCGTCGGTGATGGCTGCACCCGTCGCATCGCTCATCGAGACAATGTCCGTCCCTCCCAGGTTGCTCGGCACGTTCACGGCGTACAAGGTCAGGTTGGCAAAGTTGGTGCTGGTGCGGTTGGTCAAGGCGAATGTGGTGTAGACGTAACGGGTTGGCGCCGCCAGGTTGGAATCGTCGTCGGAGAAGTTGACCGCACTGCGGGTAAATTGCACGTCGTTGAGCGCCGTTGTTCCGTTGACCGGCACCACCGTGGCGGCTTGACCGCTCACCTCGAGGCTTGCGGGGTTGACAAACTCCGCCGTGGCGCTGGGCGTCGCAGCCTCGCCAATCCCAGTGACCGTGACCTTCAGCAGCCCCAGGAACGGCTTGTCTGGTGGGTCACCCGTTTGTTGGGGCTGCGCATTGCACGCCGCCAGAACCAGAAGTAAAACCAAACCGACGATTCGATTCATAGTGTTCCCCTCCAAGAATTTCACCCTGCTGACCTTGGTTCAACTGCCCTTATTCTGTCAAAGCAATACCCAAAAGAAAAATCGGAAAAACCCTCATGGCAAGATAGTAGCTAAGCCAAAACCGCTCGTGCAAACTCGAGCGGTGGTTGGTCGCTATTGACCAGATCGAACTTAGGCAAATCAGACCAAGTGTCGCGCTCGGAGGGCGAGGGCGTGCCGGCGGGTGGCAAGATCACGCTCTCTTTGGATTGAAAAGCTTTCAGGCGTTTCGCCTCGAGCGACACCACACCGGTCACGCGCACCACAGGATTTTCTGGGTCAAGCCAAGGGCGGCTGACCACACTGCGCCCGCAACGCACGGCTCCGACCTGTTTGCCGTTCGGCAGGAGGATCCAACCGCCGAGGTATTCGATACCGCCCAGCATTTTCTTGGCGCGGTACAGACCAGCATGTCCTTGCGTTGAGACCATCGCGGCTTTGAAGGCTTGGGCTTGACCCAAAGGCAGGGTCAGCTTGCCCGTGATCTGCCTCGAGCCAACTTGCAACTCGAGTTTGGCATGACGGGTTGATACGAGTTGGAGTGTGCCATCGATGTTGACCTCGCCCTGAAACCATTCGGCAAGGCTGTCGCCATCGCAGCAATACGCCAAAGCTCGCTGACCTCGCAAGGTCACCGCCAAAGCTGTCTTGCCTTTGCCCAGTTGGGTGACGAACGTGCCGTGGGTGCTGACCTCGGCTGGTGGACGTTGGAACAACTGCGACAGGGCTTGAAAGGGAGCAAACACGGGTGGAAGGGTCTGGACTTGAAGCATCTTGATTCTCCTTAAACTGAATCTCGAGCGGGCTTATGGGGCTTGCCTGTTTCAATGACCAGAGTTTGTCAAAAGCCCCGTTATGCCAGCGTTATGCGAAGCCAGACCAGCCGTTTTACTCGTTCCAGAGCGCCATTGTGCGCGGGCTTTGGATTGGCACTGGGTTGACTCGAGGCTCGAGCTGGCTGGTTGGCAACGACGAAATGACTTGCGGCTTGCGTCTAGGGCTGGTCAGCGAGATCATCTGTCGCCCGTTGATCGGCAGCGACAGCCAGTCGAGCAGCACTTGCAAACCCTGGCGTTTGCTGGGCATGTACCAGATAAAAAAGCCAATCCGCATGACCCAAGCCAAAACCCCCGTGAATTGAATGCCGTGCAGTTCGGCGATGCCGCGCCCCATGCCGAGGCTGGCGGCTTGCCCCATGCCTTTGAAGGCAAAGGGGCGCAAAGCCTGCGCTTTCAGGCTGCGGGCGATGTTTGCACCAACGGTCATGCCGTGTTTCATGGCGAACAGCGCGTTGCTCGGGCAGTCACCGCTTTGGCTGGGGTGCTTGACCTGCGCGGTATCGCCGCCCGCCCAGAGGTTGGCATAACCCTGAACATTCAAGTTCTGATCGGTGATGATTCGCCCTCGAGCATCCCGAGGCAGCGCCTCTGTGCCTGGCATGGCGGTCAGCGAAGTGCCCGCCGTGGCAATCACCGTGCTCGAGACCAGAAAGCGTCCATCCTCGAGCCACGCGCCCCAAGGGTTGACCTCGGCAACCCGCGCCGAGAGAATCAATTGCACGCCGCTCCGCTCGAGGGCTTGGCTGGCATGATCGGCGAGTTTGGCGAACTGCGGACGCAGCACCTCGAGGATTTGGGAACCAGAATGCACCAGGCTGATTTTTGGTTGGTGTTCTTGCAGCACGGGATAATGCTGTTTGGCGCTGTTCAGCCAGTCGGCGACGGCGGCGCACATTTCAACCCCAGCAAAACCAGCGCCGACAATTACAAAACTCAGCAGTTGCTCGCGGTGCTTGCGGTCAGTGGTCACCTCGGCTTGCTCGAGCACGCCAACCAGGTGATGGCGCAATGCCAACATGTCGTCCACGCTTTTTAAACGCCAGCCGTGTTCTTGCAGACCGCGCAGCCGCTCGAAGGGATCGCGCGAACCCGTGGCGAACAGCAAATGATCGTAACCAATCGTCTCGAGCTGCCCGCCGCGTTGCACGGTCACGGTTTGGTAAACCAGGTCAACGTGTTTGGCAGTTCCGTGAATCAACTGAGCGTTGGGCAGCATCTGCCGAAGCGGAATCAGCGTGTGCGCGGCAGGCAGAATACCGCTTAAAACTTCGGGCGTAAAACCGTGGAAGGGCAGAAGGTTCTGGCTCGAGATCACGATGACTTCAACACTTTGACCGATTTGATTGCCAAACTGACGGTACAACCCACGGTACGCCTCGACGGCGACGTAACCGCCGCCAAGAATGACGACCCGTTTCATGCAAACCTCAAGCTGGAACCCAAAACCTGCCGAGGCTCGAGCGGCTGCCCAAACGAATGCAGCGGCGCGAGGTGAAAACCCAAATGGGCGTGCTTGCGTGCCACCTCGAGCATGTACTCTGCCTGCTCGAGTTTGGGTGCGCCAATGCCAAAGTGACCGCTGTGACCCTCGAGTCCGAGCAGCACGGTTTCGGCGAGGCAGGCATAGAGAAGTCCTTTGGGCAGTCCGACCCGTCCGCGCAGGTGAATCCCTGGGGCTTCGACCAGCCCGCCGTCCACCACCAGCACGTCTGGGCGCTCGAGCAGCAATTTTGGGTCGGTGTTGCGCGGTTGGGTGTCGTCGAGCACCACCGCGCCCTCCTTCAGGTGTTCGCCGCCCAGCAACGCCTCGCTCGAGCTGGTCAGCAAGACCACCAGATCGGCTTGACGCACGCTGTTCATCTCGGTGCTGGTATCCACCTCCAAACCGGCACGGCGCACACGCCCCGCCAACGCCTCGAGCCGCCCTTGATGTCTGGCGACCAGGGTCAGCCTTGAAGCCAGCGGGCGTTTGCCGAGCAATTCGATCAGACACGAACCGACGCTGCCCGTCGCACCGACCACGGCGATGTGTGGGTCGGACGGCAGCTTGGAGAGCAGGCGCTGAATGCCCAGCCAGGTCATTGCGGCGGTGAAGGCATTGCCGTTGGTCACGCCGATATCGGTTCTGTTCTCGAGGGTCTTGCCGCCCAGGGTGGCGGGGGCGGTCAGGGCGCCCAGCCCAACGACCTCCGCGCCCAATTGCGCGGCTTTGTCCACCGCCTCGGCGACCTTGGCTTGCACAAAACGGCGCGGCAACTCGAGCAACTGACGTGCGCCCAGGGGAACGGTCACCAGCCAACCAGCCGCCTCGTTCGGTGCGTCGCTGGTGCGCAACTCGCCCGTGACCAGTGGCGGAATCGGCAGGCGCTGCATGGCTTTTTCGTAGACCGCATCGGGAATCAGACGCAACGGCGCAAAGCCGAAGAGTTTGGTGATGTCGCTCGAGACCTCGCTGCGGGGGTGAATCAAAAAGGCGAATTTCTTGTTCATGGTCTTCCTCCTGGTGTACACGCGGCTTTGATGCCGTTCGTGTTGCTTGCCAGAAGAATGCCAAAAGCCCCGTGAAGTCAGCGTTATGTCGGCTCGAGACTCGCATAACGAAATGCAAAATGGCTGTTCGGGAAAAGAAAAACTGAACCAACTCGAGTTTTTTTTTGAGCATGTATTGATAGATTTCTCGAGCGGGGCTATAAGCTTTAAGCTCCAAGCCAAAAACGCTGTTCCTTAGAGCTTATCGCTTGGAGCTTCTTGACCATTCCCGCACCTTACGGGCATGGTCGCTTCTAGCCATTTCCACATCAAACCCTTGAGAATTTTTTTCAAATTGAATTTCATAAACACCCTCTAAAGGCTCGAGGTTTGGGTTTTCATCTTGGACTGAGGCATTTGGACATTCAAGGCGAATTTGACCACTTGATCGAGCGACATGGCTCGTCCGCGCCCAAGGGCAAGCTCGACCTCGAGGGGATCAAGACCCTCTCGGGCTTTTGCCTGAGCGGTCTCGAGCACGGTTTGGGTAAAGGCGTTAAAGCGAAAACCCGCCTTATCGGTGAAAGCCTGAACCGCCGCCGTCAACTCGAGCGCCACGATTGGATGCCCCAGGGCAACCTCGAGGTCAGCCAAGCTGATCAGGGCATGGGCGGTGTTGCGACGATGACCGAGCTTGTGAAAACTTTCCAAGCCCTCGCACATGAACGCCCTGGCTCTTGCCAGCTCGCCGAGACGGGCGGTGATGTTACCCAAGTTGAACACCGAAACCCCAATCCCCTCCTGGTCGCCCAATTCGCGTTTGATTGCCAGGCTGCGTTCGGTCAGCGGCAGTTCTTGCGCAGGGTCGAGCAGGGTGTTGGCAATGTTGCTGAGTTGATTGGCAATCCCTCGGCGGTCTTCGAGCGCCTCGTACAGGCGCAAACTTTCCTCGAAATGCCCTCTGGCGGTTTGATTGTCGTTCAGGTAGGCAAAAACAATGCCCAGGGTGGTCAGGGCATTCGCCAACTCGGCGGGTTGATTGAGCTGGCGGCAAATCGCTATGGCGGCTTCCAAATGACCCGAGGCTCGCTCGAGTTCGCCAGTGACCCGCTCGAGTTCACCGAGGGTTCGTAGCGCCATCGCTTCGCCTGGCTGGTCGCCTTGGGTTTGAAAGAGGTCAAGCGCCTCCAGAAGACATTCTGCCGCCCAGGCATAATCGCCCTGATGGGTGGCGAAACTTCCCACCCCAAGCAAGGCTTTGGCTCGAGCGGCGTTGCGGGTTTGGGCTTCGGGCAGGGCGAGCAGCCGCTCGAGCCAATCGCGCCCCTCGCGTCCGAGTCCGCGCACATCCCAGAATTTTTTTAACGCCTCCGCCAGGCGCAAACCCAGTTCGGCTCGGTGCGCCTCGAGCGTCCAACTCAGGGCGGCGTTGATGTTCTCGCGCTCAAAGGTCAAACGCTCGAGCCAGAGCGCCTGATCGTTGCCCTGCATGGCAAGTTTGGCTTGTTCGGCAAGTTTGACAAAAAACAGCGCGTGTTGTTCCAAAGCCTGGGCAGCCCGTTTTGGTTCGGACTCGAGTCGCTCCAGGGCGTACTGACGAATCAATTCGTGCAGGTCAAAACGGTTTTGCCCTCCCCGCACGCGGCGCAGCAAAGAATGGTCGAGCAAGGTCAGCAACTCGAGGTTGCCCGCGCCAGTCACACTTAAAGCGGTGGTTCGTTCAAAACCGCCACGAAACACCGAAAGTTTTAAAAGCAGTTTTTGGGAGGAAGGCTCGAGCAGCAGCCAGGAATATTCAAAAACCGCCCGAAGACCACGCTGACGTTCTGGCAGACCGCCGAGCGAACCGCTCAAGAAATCCAGGTTGCCTTCGATTTCGGTGGCAATTTCGGTGAGGGACAGCATCCGTACCCAAGCCCCAGCCAACTCGAGCGCCAGTGGCACGCCGCCCAAACGTTCACAGATTCGCACCGCCTCAAAACGGTCGATGGTGCTCAAAACCAGTCCTGGACTGGCACGCCTGGCGGCATCAAACAACAAACGCACCGCGTCGTAATCTTCAAACCGTTCTCCTGACAAACTGATCTCGACGGTTGGAAAGACCAGACCGCCCAGTTCAAACGCCCGCTCCTGCGCCAGTCCCAGCCGCACCCTCGAGGTCACCAACACCCGAATTTGCGGCAAGCCCCGCAGCGATTCGATCAGGTTTCGGGTTTCAGCAAGCAGATGCTCGCTGTTGTCCAAGACCAGCAGCATCGATTCTCCCTCGAGCCGCTCGAGCAGCAAGGTTTCGGCTTGGGCGGCATCTTTGGGCGGTTGACCGAGCGCGTCCAAGACCAGTGCCGCCAGCGAACGTCCGCCCTGCTGCGCGGCGAGTGGCACAAACAGCGCCGCCTCTTCGGCGCGTCGGGCAACCTCGAGCGCCAGTCGGGTTTTGCCCATGCCGCCAGGTCCAACAATCGTCAACAGGCGCACCTCTGGGTCAGCCAAACTCAACGCCAGCTCCGCCAGTTCCGCCTCGCGCCCGACGAACGGCGTGCTCGAGATCGGCAGACGGCTGGGCGTGTACGTCACCTGATTTGACGCGGCAGGCGCACCCAAATCGGCTACAGATTGGGGAACTCGAGTCGCGTTTTGCAACTGCAACGCGAGCGCCTGGGTTTCGGGGCGCGGCTCGAGGTTGAGTTCTTCGAGCAATTGGCGTTCAAAAACGGCGTAACGCGCCAAGGCGCGATCAGGTCGTCCAGACGCCGCAGCCAGTCGCAACATCCGAGCCAGCACCTCCTCGGACAAACCATCGTCGTCGAGCAAGCGCTCGAGCAGATCAAATACCGCCTCAAACTGCTGGGACTGTTCGAGTTCAAGCAAATGATGGTGGGCTGCCTCGAGCCACAACGAACGCAGATGACCGCGTTCCAACTCGAGCCAAGCGCCAAACTCGCCGACCTCATCGCCCTCGAGTCCCCAGAGCAACGCTCCAGAATAAAGCTTCACCGCCTGTCCCCAATTTTTGAGCGCACTGGCATCGACAAAAGCCGCGACATCGGTCTGAACCTGCCAGCACAAACGGTGCCGCTCGGTTTGCAGATCGCCCGTCCACTCGAGCGATTTGACCCGAGCCAGCAACTGCCGCAGGTTGTTGCGTGCCATGTCCGGCGCACTGTCCGACCAGAACAGATCGGCAAGGGCATCGCGGTTCGTCCAATCGTGACGGTACGCCAGGTACGCCAGCAATTGAAAACGCTTGTCGGGCAAAAAATCCAAGACCTCAGAACCAAGCCTGGCTTGGACCCGTCCCAGCAATTGAATTGAGCCAAGCAGCGCGGTGTCCATGAATGCCCTCACAGAATAAGAACGCCTGAAACCAACCGACCTCGAGCTTAACCTGTCAGGGCAATTGGGTTGAGTAAAAGTTTGCAAGAACCTTTGCCACACGACTTGCTGCGGTCTATGGAGTAAAACCACTCGTGCCAAAAAAGTCCTGATATTATGCCAGGAAGTCTATCCAGCAAATCGGGTTGATCGTGTTCACCCTGGGAAGGTTCGAGCAACCCATGACCGCGCATATTCATCGTTAAGTCTGGTCGTGTTTTATGCTGGCATCAAACGCTACGAAAGTGGAAATTTACTCGAAATGCGCGGTTAAAACGCATCTCGAGCTTTGAATACTTCAATTACGCAGCAATCCCCTCGAGCAGCACATTTAACACCGCATTCAACTGGGTCAAACGATCTTTGCCCAGATTCTCGAGCACCAATTTCGGGTGATGAAACGCAATCGTGGCAATAAACAAAGTATGTGTAACGGTTTTAACATCGGCAGTTTTAAATTCGCCCGAATCCATGCCCTGCTGCACAATACGCTCGAGTTGTGCCGCGTTGACCGCCAAATGGCGTTGGATAAATGGACGCATTTCAGAGGATGCCATATCGAAAGCGGCGTACAATTCGGGATCGGCTTGGACTTTTTTCAGTTTCAGTTGATGCAACGCCAAAAACCATTCGCGCAATTTGGGGGTGGCTTTGATCTTGCGCTTGACCACCGTCTCGAGTTCACTTTCAATGTGCAGCAACCAACGGTCTGAGACTTCATCGAGCAAAGCTCGCTTGTCGGCAAACAACTTGTACAGCGCCGAGTGACTGACCCCAACACTTTTTGCCACGTCCACCAAGCGCGTGCGCTCGAGACCGTAACGACGAACATTGGTCTCGAGCGCCTCGAGAATGGCGTGTTTGAGTTCTTCTTGGGTTAAGCCGGTGCGGGGCATCTCGAGTTTAGTTTACCTTGCAACGAACGGGAGGTTCGGCGAGTGACAGCGCATCTCAAAAGCGATCAGTGGCTGTTGAGGCGCTCGAACACGGCAGCGTAGTTGGCGTTGACTTCGGCGAAACGCAAGGGTTTGACCCGTTCCACAAGAATCTCGTTGGTGTCGGGCGAAGTCTCGAGAATCTGCATACTTTCGGCAATAAAGTCTTTGAGCGGCATGGCGTTCGGATCGTTTGCTTGCCCTGCACCCATCAGTTCTGTCTGCACATAAGGCGGTACAAGCTCGAGTACCTGCACCGAGGTTTCTTTGAGTTGGTGACGCAAGGATTGGGTGTACGAATGGATTGCCGCCTTGGTCGCACAGTAGGTCGGGGTTGCCGCCATCGGAATGAACGCCAGCCCTGACGAAACCGTCATGATTGCGGCGCGTGGTTGCGCCACCAAAAATGGTAAAAGCGCCGCGTTTAAGCTGATTGGTCCAAGCAGGTTGGTTGCCAAAGTCGCCATCGCATCGGCAATTTTGCCCTCGAGCAGAGATTCAGCCCTCATGATGCCTGCGTTGTGGATGACGACATTCAGGGTCGGATGATCGGTTTTTAACTTTTCGGCAAAGCTCGCAACCGTATCGGTTTTTTCAATGTCGAGCACCGCCGACTTCATGCCAGGATTCGCTGCCGTGACTTCCTCGAGCAAGGCTTGGCGGCGACCCGCAATGATGACTTGGTTGCCTTTGGCGTGGAAGGCTTCGGCGAGGGCGCGTCCAATGCCAGACCCGCCGCCGGTAATCAAAATGGTGTTTCCTGTCGTTTTCATCTGTGTTTCCTCCGCATGTCTTTTTAGTTACAGATAACATAATTAATATATTGTTACTTTCTAAAAATGTCAAGCGCCTTTTAAACCAAGCTTCAAGCACCTTAAAACTCAGCGCACGTTGGGTCTTGAAGTTGGCGGTTGATCGTCAGGCACACCCGCCCAATAAATAACACGACTCGAACAACTTGAATCCAGTTTTACTTCTGGTTGCTCTAGAAAGGCTTGAAAGATTTTGCTGGCACAACTTAAATTCGCATTTTTGTTCAATACCCCATGACCGCCGATAAACTCAACCACCTGCGCCTGCTCGAGGTGGCTGGCAACCGCACGGGCGTATTCGGAAGGCGTGACGGGATCAAATTTTCCTGTGAAAATTAAAGTCGGAATGCGGCTGGTGACAGGCTCGAGGTCGGCTTTGCTGGCAGTTCCCGCTTTCCAATCCTGACAATTCTCAACCACGCCAGAGCTGGGTTTGGTGGACAACTCTCGGTAAATCGGCAGCACATCAAAACCCAAAGTCGTCGCCCATTCGGCTGGGTTTAAATGCACCATTTCGCGGCAAACCACACTGAGGTACATGCCCTGGGCAAAAGCATCGACCTCGATTGAAACGTTTTCGATGGCAAAATACGGGCTAAGGATTTGCTCGAGACTTTTTGCGTCTTGAATTGCCAGGGCATGAATGAACCAAGGGATGCGCGGGTTGGCATTCGTATCGTACAAAGACGCGATCAAAAAACCGTAGACCATGTACTCGTTGAGTTTTAAGTCAAAACCACCGTTGCGTTCGCCGCCCCGAATACGCACCACCAAAGGTTCGTTGCGCACATTCTCAAACGCCTGCTCGAGTTGAAAGTACAAATTGGGAAACGCCGTAACGCAGCGTGAATCCGTTTCGCAAGCCTCGAGCACCCGCCGCAAAGCCCGGTCTTTGGTTGCAATGTTGTCCACCAGCGCATTCACCCCCACGGGCAGCACCGCGTCGAGGGTGACGCTGCGAACCACATTTTCGTTCAAACGCATGACGTGTTGCGCCAGCAGGGTGCCGTAAGAAATGCCGTAGACATCAAGTTTTTCGTAACCCAATTGACTGCGAATATCGCCGACATCCAAGGCATTTTCAACGCTGTTAAACGCCGAAATCTCCGTACCGGCTCGAGTGTAAAGTTCGCGGCAAAGCACCATGTCGCCGCCACAATTGAGCGCGGGTTGCGAGAAACCGATGCCGCGCTGATCGAACAAAATCAAATCCTCTGTGGCAGTAAAAGCCGATGCCAATTCGCCCGTTAACGCCGTTCCCAAAAATGCACTCGAGGCTCCAGGTCCGCCGTTGAGGTAAATCAAAGCGTTTTGGGATTTCTCGGCATTGCGTTGCAGCACCATCACAAACAAGCGAATCGCCCGCCCTCGAGCCACGCCGTGACGCTCGAGCACCACCACAAAACCGCAGCGTTTTTTGAGTTTTGCCAGTTCGCTCGAGAGCCTGAACACACAGGGCGCTTTTTCAAACCGTGGCACGGTCGGCGGAAAGCTTCGGGCGAAACCGAGGTTAGCGCACAGCATCAGCACCAAAACCGCCATCAATCGTTTCACAAAAACCCCCATGCTGTCTTTACGATCTTTGGCTCGAGACGGTTTCAACTTTCAAGCCCATCGCCTCAAGAAGCACGGTTTCCATGACCTCGAGCGGCGGCTTTTGACCAGTGTACAACTCGAATTGTGCCGCCGCCTGATGAAGCCGCATTCGGTAGCCGGGTATGACCGTGCAAGATTTGGCTCGAGCCAACGCCAGCAAAGGTGTCTCGAGCGGTTCGGCGACCACATCCATGATGATTTTTCCAGGCAATAAAATGCTTTCTGGCACGACGCAAACTCCAGGCTGTGAAACATAACCCGCCGAGGTCGTGTGCACCAGAATCTCGTAATCGCTCGAGAGCGCGTTCAGATCGCCGCCAAACGCCACGCCCAATTCGAGCGCCAAAACCCGAGCCTTTTCTGAAGTGCGGTTGAACAGACTGACCTGTGCCCCGCGTTTTTTGAGTCCAAACGCCACCGCTCGAGCCGCGCCGCCCGCACCGACCACAAAGGCTTTTTTGCCAGCAAGGTTGATGCCCTGTTCCTCGAACGCCAGCACCGCGCCGAGCCAGTCGAGGTTGTACCCCGTCAACACGCCAGCCTCGTTGACCACCGTGTTGACCGCGCCAATTTCCTGGGCAACAGGGTCGAGGTGATCCAAAAATTCCATGATTCCGACCTTGTGCGGCATGGTCACGCCGTATCCACGAATGCCGAGGCTTCGCATGGCAGCCACCGCGCCCGCAACGTCTTCGATCCCAAAAGCCACATACGCAAACTCGAGCTTTAAATGCCTGAACATGGCGTTATGAATCGCTTGACCGACGCGGCTCGGGTGGCTGGCGATAGAACCGCAGAGCATTGGGAAACTGGGCATGAAACCAGCATAAGTCAAACTCGAGTTTGAAGCGCGGCAATCAAATCATGTGTCTCGAGGACTTCGAGATTGCTGGTGTCCAAATCCCAGGTCGTGCCCGCAAGCTCGAGACGCACAGGCTTTTGCTGCACCAAAGCTTCCATCTCTGGCAAGGTCACGTTGTCCGCATGACCTGGGTGACGCGAGCCACCCTCCCACCGCGCACGAAAACGCTCGAGCAAGATTTCAGGCTTTGCGTGACAATGAATTTGAAACGTTTCAAAATCGTATTGTTGCTGCAAGTTCTCAAAGATTGGAACATGAACCGCCGGATCAAAATTGCCCTCGATGATGCTCGAGCGACCCACCGCAAGTTCCGCCTCGAGCACGTCAAACAAGAGCTTGTAACTGAGCAGGCTGAGTTTTTTGGACCACGCCCGATCCGACCAGCCAAGTTCGTCAAACAGCCGTTCTTTAAACGTATCTTTGGAAAAATACGGCAGCCTGAATTCTTGGGCAACGCGCCTTCCGAGCGCCGTTTTGCCCGTGCAGGACAAGCCAGAAATCACGATCACCAGTGGTTTTTTGTTCATGGCTCGAGGATGATTTGGTTTGGTTCGAGCGTCAGTGTGATGTTGTTCGGACTGACGCAGACTTGGTTGCGTCCGTTTTGCTTGGCGGTGTACATGGCTTTGTCGGCACGGTCAAGCACCACCTCTGGCATTTCAGAACCGTCGGTTTGCGTGATGCCGGCGCTGAACGTCTGGCTATACGGAATCACGGTGCTCAGGCGCTCGAGTAAAACTTGGGCTTGCTCGAGATCACAATTTTCAAACGCCACCACGAATTCTTCGCCGCCGTAACGGGCAATAAAATCGTTCACTCGGAAACTGCCGCGCAACAAAACACCCATTTCGCGCAGCAAGGCATCACCCTCGAGATGCCCGCGCGTGTCGTTGAAACGTTTGAAATGGTCAAGGTCGATCATGGCGACCGTCAGGGGTTGCCCATTGCGTTTTGCCCGCTCGAGTTGCTGTGGGAATTCTTCGTTCCAGGCGCGACGGTTGGTTAAATTGGTCAAACTGTCGGTACGAGCCAACTCCTCGAGTTGTTGCAGCAATTTGGCGCGTTGCTGCCAAAAATTCCAGGCGATCAACGAAAACATCAAAATTCCCGCCAGCGCAAAGCCAAAAAACCAGAGCAAACGGGTGAACAAGACCTGATCGGTGCGTTGGCGTTGGACGGCTTCGGTTTGGGCGCGGATGGCAATAGTTTCAGCCAAGGTGGTGATCGAAACGTTCAAAACCCGAAACAAATCGATTTCGCTGTTCAAGATGAGGTCAGAAGCTTGCTGCATCAACTTTGGGTTGCCAGTTCGGTACATGGCAATAATGGTTTGATCCAAGGCAATAAATTCTTGAAAGCGCCTTCTGGCGGTGCGCAATTGCTCGCGTTCCAAAACTGGCAAAACTTCAGCCCTCAGCTCGAGCGAGGACAATTGCTGGCTCAGCGCCTTACTCGAGTTCAAAAACTTCACCCGCGCCGGCGAGCTGTCGAGCAAGGCTTTTTGTGAACCACGGGTGATCTCGAAGGCGTAAGCGGTCTGCCAGCCGTTCAATTCGGCTGCCAAAGACTTGGCTTGCAGCGCCACCCGAGACAACTCGTTGACCCGAGCCAGTTCGGTGTTGCTTTGATCGCGCGAGACGCTGCTGTTGGCGGCGGTCACCAAACCAAGAACCAAAAAAGCAATCACGCTCAAAAACAACGCGAAACTGAGTGCTCGAATTTGCCAGCCGACGCGTACCTTTACCAAAGGGTTCCTCGAGTCCAAAAGTTCGTTTGTCATTTGTTTGGGGTCTGTTTTGACAAACCAACGCTTTTCGAGTTTAACGCGAAAAGCGTTCAACCGTGGCATGGAGATTGGTTTTTGCCAGAACCCGTCGTTCACACCTGGCATTTTGATGCTCAATCATGAATTCTTGACGAAGTTCACTTCAACCAAACTTGTCCGTGTTCCTAAAGTCCGCTCATCCACGCACTCGAGCTTGGGTTGCAGACAGCATTTAAAATGGCTGACTTGGTGATAATCTTGGTCATGCAGCAAAGCGGTATCGCGTCTGACCCGATTGCCAATTTACAACAGACTTCCAAAGACGCCCTGGCGGGTCAGGCTCGAGCCGTGTTGATCGAGGGGTCGGCAGGGCTTGGTAAAAGCCATACGTTAAGAACATTCGCCTCCATGCCCAAGGGTTTGGTCTTGACGGCTGAGGGCAAAAATTGGCTGACCACCGTGCTGGGTTTGTGCAAAAGCCAACTCGAGTTTGAACGCGACAGCACTTTTCTCGAGGCAGCCAGACGGGTTGCGCCGAGCGCCGGTTATGCCCAAGTCGCGCAAGCCCAAGATTTTGCCGATCAAAACGCACTCTGGAACACCATCGCCTTTGCCCTCGAGCGATTGGCGAAACGCGTCGGCGGTTTGAGCCTGCTGCTCGAGGATGCCCACAATGCCAGCCAGGATGACCTTGGGGCGTTGCGAGCCTTCTATCGCCGCGCCATGCTCGGACGCGCCCCCGTTTTGATCGTGCTGACCACCCGCCCGACCGAACAAGACTTGCTCGAGGGTTTTGCCCAGGATGCCGCCATCGCCAACGGCATCGAACCGAGCCGAATCAGCCTCTCGAGCCTGGCTGAGACTGGTGTTCATGCCCTGGCGAGAGAACATTTGCATTCGGAATTCTTACCCGACAACCTCAGCGCCTGGTTGTACGCCCGAGCCGAAGGACACCCGCTGCACACCCTCGAGTTGCTGCGGTTCTTGCAAGACGGCGGCGCACTGCAAGATTTGGGCATCAGTTGGATTTTTGAAGCCCCCAAAGGCAAAGCCATTCCCAAGAACTTAAACGCCATTTTGACGGCTCGGGTTGCCAATGCAAAACGCGACACACGGGCTTGGAAGGCACTGGCGGCGCTCAGCGTGCTCGAGCGCGAATGCCGCCTAACCGACTGGGCAAAACTGTGTGGACAAACCGAAACCAACTTGCTCGAGCTTGCCAACCGACTCGAGTACCTGGGTTTGGTCAGGGAGAATTTGGTCGCGGGTCAAACGGTGTATGCGGTTGCGCACCCCTTGTACCCGCCCTTGGTACGGGCGCAACTCGAGCCGAATGAGCTTGAAAACCTGCACCGCAACGCCGTAAACGTTGCCGCAAACCTTGGTGAACGCGCCAGACACGCCATCGCCTGCCATCACGAACAAGCCCTCGGGTTTTCCCAGGCGGCACTCGAGGAGGCAACAACACGATTTGCCTACCAGGAGGTGATCGAACACGCCGAGGCTTTGCTGAGCCTTGGGGTTGCCGATCACAACAGTGTCAGGCTGGCGCTCGCCAATGCTTTGTTCATTCAGGGACGAACCCAACGGGCGCTCGAGGTTTCAAACGAATCGACGGAAACCGCTTTGGTCTTGAAAACCCGATTTCACATTCAAATGCGTCTTGGGCATTTTGCCGATACGCTCGAGACGGCACGAAAACTCAAAAAATATCCCGATCACACGCTCGATGCCCTGACCAACGAGGCACTTGCCTTGATGCACCTCGAGCGTTTTGATGAGGCACATTTCTTGATTGAAAACTTGCTTCGCCAGTTTCCCAAACCCAGCGTCGAACACGGCAAAGCCTTGGATATTCTCTCCGACATTGTTTACTCGCAAGGCGACCTGCGGGCTTCGCTCGAGGTTGGAATGCGGGCGGCAAAGATGCTGCGCGAGTTTGGGGATTTCAAAAATCTGGCGATCACGCTCTCGAACCTTGGCGGTTGCTGCACGCATTTTGGTCTGTGGGAACGGGGGCGTGAGGTTCTCGAGGAAGCGATTGTGTTGTTCAGCAACCAAGGGCAGTTTCATCATTTGATGTTTGCCCGCAGCAACCTTGGGTTTTTGATGGTCGGTAACGCCGCCTATTCGCAAGCCCGAGGTTTGCTTCTCGGCGTGCATCAACAAGCCCGTGCGGCAAAAGAGGCTCGGGTTGAGGCGTCGGCACTCTCGAGCTTGGCTGATTTGGAATGGCAAAGTGGAAATTTTGATCTGGCGTTCGCCTACAACCAACAATCGAGCTTGATCGGCACGCGCGAATCGGAAAGCCTGATCGACCTCGCGCACCTCGAGGCGTTGCGCGGCAAGCTGC
Source organism: uncultured Deinococcales bacterium (assembly GCA_964247135.1). Classification (GTDB taxonomy): domain Bacteria; phylum Deinococcota; class Deinococci; order Deinococcales; family JAAFIG01; genus JANXTZ01. The sequence continues at coordinate 19,788 of CAXTTL010000058.1, forward strand.
AAGTTGCGCTCGAGTCGATTGACGCGCCGCAAGTCGCTTTTCACATCGACAAAAGCCCAAAACGGGCGCGAATTGCCCTGCTGGCTGGTCGTTTTGAACAAGCCTTGCAGATATTGACCGAGGCACAAAACCCTGACAACCATGACACGCTCAAAGCGCAATTGCGTTTGCTGGGCGGTTTGGCGAAGTTCAAACTGAACCGTGTCGAACAAGCCAAAATCGACTTGAGCCAAGCCGAAGCACTGGCATTGTCCGGCAAAAACCGAGCCGTGGCGCTCGAGGCGAGGCTGGCACTGAATTTGATCGCCAATCAAACCAGCGCCGCCGAACAAAACATTCGTGACCTCGGGGAACTTGACGCTCTGGGTCACGTCAAAATCTTAAAAATGATTCTCGAGCCTGTCTGGCTAAAAACCAAATCGACCGCCGATAAAAGCGCAAATCCTGAATATTCGACCTTAATCACCCTGGGCGCATTTTCTCTCGAGCGTGACGGCAAAACCACCCCCTGGAAAGCCAGCAAAACCCGCGAGTTGCTGGCGGTGTTGCTGGTCGCGTACCTGCGCGAGGGTGGTCCGAAAATCTCCAAAACCCAGATTATTGATACGCTCTGGCAAGACGAAATCGGTGATGCCAACACCGAAAGCAAATTCCGCATGACTTTAAAGCGTCTTCGTGAAGCGCTCGGCACTGCCGCGAACCTCGAGAACAACCAAGGCATCTGCAAGCTGCAAAACCTCAAAGCCGATGTGGTGTTCTTCCTCGAGTCGCTCGAGCGCCTGGATTTTGACGCGGCGCTGGGTTGGTACAAGGGCGAGTTCTTGCCAGGCATTGACGTTCCAGGCTGCGAACTTATTCGCGCTCAACTCTGGCAGCGATTTCGGGACACCGCCATCAAACTCAGTTTTGAAACCCCGAACCCCAACTTGCTCGAGAAACTCCATCAACTCGAACCGCTCGATGTTGGCATTCTCGAGCGTTACCTGCAATTGATCTCGGGTGATGCGTTCCGAACCCAGCAAACGTTATCTCGAGCCAGAAATGTTTTCGAGCGCGAAACGGGTGAGATTCCCAAAGAGCTGGCGTTTCTGGCACGAAGCTGATTGCGCGTCTGTAACGAACTTTTGGGTTTTGTTACGCCAAGTGTTACGCCCCATTTTTAAACTTTCTTAACTCGAGAAACTTTGAGCGAAAGGGAGCTTATGAAAAAAATCTTGCTTGCTGTTCCACTGCTCGCTGCACTGGTCGCCTGCCCAGATACCACCACACCACCCACCAATCCAACACTCTCGAGCATCCTGCTAAGTTGCACACCCGCCAGCATTGCCGTTGCCGTCACCAGCACTTGCGGCGCCATTGGCAAAGACTCGAGCGGCACGGCATTGATCACGCAACCCGCCTTCAGTTTTAATTCGAGCGACACGACCAAAGCCACAGTCTCGAGCGCGGGCGTGGTGACGGGCGTTGCGGCTGGAAACCCGAGTGTGACTGCCTCGAGTGCTGGGATTACCTCGAATGCCATTGCGTTTACGGTGACGGGCGGCACAACCACCACAGGCGGCACGATCATCACACCACCTGCTGCGGCTGGGACAAACGTGCAAGTGTTCGTTTTGGGAATCAACAACGCGGGTCACGTTTTGTACAGCACAGACGGCTTAAACCTTCCCAATCCGGCTCTGCATAAAGTGTGGCTTTACAACGGCTTGAGCAGCAACGAAATTGTTTTTTCAGACCTTAAAAAGACCATCGAAGACGGCGGTTGTTTGACCAGCGACGATTCCGTGTTTTTAAGATACGGCAACGATGCGAACAGCAACGCCACCGCCATTGGATTTTGGAATGGCTCGAGCGCCAGCAAGGTTTTTCAAATGCCGCTGGCAGGCAACGGATTTCCAGACAAAGGAACACTGCTGGGTTGCAACGACAACAAACTGGTTGTGTTCGCAAACGTGAGCGCCGCCGATGCAAAATGGGTCAAAACCTGGAAACCAGGCGATGCCGATGTCACCACTTTTGCGAACGAAGACGGAAACATCAACTTTGGTGTTCAAAACAACTCGGGTGTTGCCTCGAGCGGTGCGTTTTTGACCCGCCAAAACAAGGTGTTTGGAGTCCGTAACGGCACAACTTGGACGGCATTTTCACCAG
>CAXTTL010000059.1:0-21894 GCA_964247135.1 uncultured Deinococcales bacterium
ATTGGATTTGAAGACCCAGCAAGGCTTTGGTCGGTTTGGGGAAATGGTATTTCTGGGGCGGCAATGGCAAGCCAAGGCAAAGCAATCAGGTAAATAAGGGCTGTACCAATCAGAACCGCCACAAAAATAAGCTGAGGTTTGCGTGCCCAACCGCGATCTGCCAAATAGCCAATCGCAAAAGCCGCCACCAACGCCCCGACAAAATAACCTGCGTTTGGTAAAACCAATTTATGCCAACCGCTTAGCAAACCAGCCAAGACGGGCAAGCCGATGGCAGCCTCGAAAAAGTACAGTAAAAGCGCCAAAATGGCGCGTTTGGCACCAAAAAACAACGCCACCAAAAATACCCCCAAGGTAAAACCCGTGATCGGCGAAGGTCCTGAACCAACCGATATTTGTGCCAAGACAGCGATCAAAGCGCTCGAGCCAAAAGCCACCAGGAGGTCTTCTAAAATCCCAGATTCAGGAAAAAAACGTTGTCCCAAAAGCACCGATTCATTTTTCATAAACACAACCTTCACAGCTGATTCTCGAGTTATACGTCACGACCCAGCCCATTTTTTGTTTGCACTTTTTCAATTTTGGTAGATTCGTGGAATGTGAATTTGGTACATCAGTGGAATGTGAATTGGGCAGAGTGTACCTCGATTTTGACTCGAGTTGTGGTCATAAGCCGCAGACACGATTTCACAGACGTTTAGGAACGGCAAAACTGAACTTTGGCAGCTCAAGCTTGAGCTTGTCATTTGTTTTATTTTTTGAGTTGTTTACGAAAATTTTTGGCAACGGTACTGCCGCGCACGATCAATTCTGTTTCAATCAAGGTTTCAGCCGTGCTCCGTGCCAGCAGCGACTCGAGTCCAACCCTGCCCAACAGTTCTTTATTCACCCGAACGGTGGTCAGCGGCGGATGGGCGTGTGCGGCGGCATGAATGTCATCAAAACCAACGAAGGCAATGTCTTCGGGGATTCGCAATCCAGCCTCCAGACAGACTTGCATTGCCCAAAGCGCCGATTGGTCATTGACGACAAACACCGCGTCTGGACGAGGCTCGAGTTTTAAGAGTTGGCGCATCGCCGCCTCCGTGCCTGCTGGGGTGAAGGCTGGCTCGGGGGTCATTTCCAGGGTTGGGTCGGCTGGCACGCCCGCATCGAAAAGTGCTTGTCTGAAACCATAAAGTCGCTGTTGAATCGAGTGGTGGTTGGGACCGCCCATAAAAGCAATTCGTTTATAACCACTTTGCAGCAAGTGCGCGACCGCCTTTTTGGCACCGTTGATGTTGTCCATGTTGACGCTGGCGATGCCTGGCGAGAAGTGATCGATCAGCACCAACGGCAGACCAATCGCGGCGATGCGTTCCATCAGTTTTGGCTCGAAGTAACCGGCGCACAACAAACCGTCCGCCTCGTGGCGACGCACGATTTCAACCGCCCTATCTCCTGGGCGCAACGATGTGTACGAGAGCACAATCTCCTCGTCGCGGCAGGCGTCCTCGACCCCGTGCAGAACGGGTGAGTAAAACGGGTTGATGGTCAAATCGGGCAACCGAGAGGTTAAAAAACTGACGCGTCTGAGCTTGTTGGGGCGTAAATTTGTGGTGTCGTAACCAAGCTCGAGGGCGGAGCGCAAGACTTGTTGGCGGGTTTGTTCGGTCAGACCAGCTTGGTTCTTGAGTGCCCTCGAGACTGTGCCAATCGAAACACCAGCCCGCCTGGCGACATCGCGGATGGTGACTGAACTGCTTTCGGAGGCTCGCATGATTTAGGGATTGTAACAGAAGTTGCTTGTGTTTTAGCAACAAGAGAAAATGAAGCTTGCCAGATAAGCAATGATCGATTTTGATTAACTGCTTGCCAGTCGGAATATTTTTCGCTTCTGTTTGACACTTTAGGGCAAGAAGTGATAGCTTTTGAATACTCAGTTTACTAAATTCAGGAGTTGTCCAATGACAGAACGTTCACTCGAGCAAGATTGGAAGTTGAAACGCCGCAACCACAAAGTCAGCCTGGAAAGTGATTTTGCCACCACTGAAAATTGGCTGCCGACCACCGCCCCCAGCACGGTCTATCAAACCTTGTTTGATGCGGGCGTGATTCCCGATCCGTTTTACAACACCAACGAGTTGAACGTTCAGTGGGTCGGCGAGGCGGACTGGTTGTACAAGCTCGAGTTTGATGCCAGCAAAACCGAAAAAAACCCCTGGTTGTGCTTCGACGGGTTGGACACCTTTGCCACGGTCTGGCTGAACGGCTTGCAAATTTTAAAGACACAGAACATGTTTGTGCCAGAGCGGGTTGAGGTGACACTGCAAGAAAAAAATACCTTGCATATTTTGTTTGAAAGTGCCTGGTTCAAAGGACGCGAGCTTGAAGCCGCCAACGGCGGCAAACGCCCCCTTTGGAATGGCGACTCGAGCCGTTTGTACGTGCGCAAAGCCCAGTACCATTATTCTTGGGATTGGGGTCCAAAATTGGTCGATCTGGGTTTGTGGCGCCCTGTCAGACTCGAGACGTTCAGCGCCAGAATCAGTGAGTGGCATTGCAGACCCGAATTGAACGCAAGTCTTGATGCCGCAAAATTGTCCGTTTCGGTCAAGCTCGAGGGCGCAATACAGGGCGCAAAACTGGTGCTGTCGTTGCTCGACCCAAATGGCAGCGAGTTGTCCAAATCGGTGCTCGACGCGAACCATCAAGTCGAGCATGGGTTCTTACTCGAGCAACCCGAACTCTGGTATCCGCACCTGTACGGCGATCAACCGCTGTACACCGTGATTCTCGAGTTGGTGCGCGGCGGGCAACATCTGGATTTCAAAACCCAAAAAATTGGCTTGCGGCAAATCCGCGTGGTTCAGGAAGCGGTTGCGGACGAGGCAGGCTCGAGTTTTTATTTTGAGGTCAACGGCATTGCCATGCTTATGGGCGGCGCCAATTGGATTCCTGACGATTTGATGCTGACCCGCGTGACCCGCCAACGTTATGCCCAGCGAATCGCTCAGACCAAAGCCGCCAACATGCAAATGCTGCGCGTCTGGGGCGGCGGGATTTACGAGGACGATGCCTTTTACGAACTCTGCGACGAGGCTGGCATTTTGGTCTGGCAAGATTTTATGTTCGGTTGCGGGATTTACCCAGGGCATCCAGAATTTATCCAAAACGTCAAACTCGAGGCGGTCGCCAACATCAAACGCTTGCGGCATCATCCGTGCCTGGCAATCTGGACGGGCAACAACGAAGATTATCCTCTGGCGTTCGGGCAGGGTTTGTACAAAGCCGATTTGCCACCCGAAGAAAACCCAGAAATGCCCGCCCGAGTCATTTACGAGCGTCTGCTGCCGGAATTGCTGCAAGAACTCGACCCTGAGCGCTATTACCAACCTGGCAGCCCGTTTTATGGCAAGTACCCCGACGATCCGAGCATCGCCGACCGTCACACCTGGGACGTTTGGGGTGGTATGGCGCGTCCTTACCGCGATTACATCAAACTCGAGGGACGGTTTGTCAGCGAATTCGGCATGGCGAGCGCCGCGCACCTCGAGACGCTCGAGGCGGTTTTACCCCCAGAGGAACGCCATCCGCAGAGTCGTGGATTTGAGCACCACATGAAAGCTGGCGAGGGGATGCGACGCCTGAATGCCTACATCACCGACACGCAAAAACTGCCGACAAATCTTGCCGAATTTGTTTACGCCACGCAACTGGTGCAAAGCGAGGCGATGGATTGCGCCTACCGAATTTGGCGACGGCGTTGGGGCGTGGCGGGCAAACGCGCCGTCGGTGGCGCTTTGGTCTGGCAGATCAACGATTGCTGGGCGGTCAGCTCCTGGGCAATCATCGACTCGAGCGCCACGCCAAAGCCAGCCTATTACATGATCAAACGCGCCCTCGCGCCAGTCAGCATCAACCTTTGGACCGATGGATCGGTCTGGGCGTTAAACACTAGCCTCGAGCTTATACACTGCACACTCGAGCTTCGAGCCTTGAACTTGTCTGGGAGTGAGCTGAACTTTGAAAGCCGCGAGGTCGTGATTCCTGCCAACAGCGTGCTCGAGTTGGGCGTGTTTGCACCACAGCATGAGGGCGCCGTGGTGATTGCCGCAAGGTTGCTGACGGGAAATACGGTCGTTGCCCGTCATAGCTTGTTTCCAGAGCCGTTCAAATATTTTGACTTTCAAGCCCCAGAAGTAGAACTTCATTGGCAGGATAAAAACTTGCGAATCTCGAGTCGTAAACCGGTCAAAGGCGTGTTCATTCATGGCTTAAACTTATCTGACAACATGTTTGATCTGATTCCTGGCGACGTCCAAACCATTGCCCTCTTGAGCATCCCCAAAAGCCTACCCAAAAGCTTGAAAGTCCAGTGGCTCGGTGGTTCGGGCGTGTTAACTGTAAAGCGTGAAGAACTTGTCACCCACGACTAAAACCCCACCCAACAAACCCCTCGCGCGGCGACTCGAGCCTGCGGCGGGTAAAAATTTGGGCGGGGCTTGGTTTGTGGCGCCGTTCTTTGCGTTGTTTTTGGGATTTGGCGCGTTTGGTTTGTTGTTTTCGTTGTTTGTTTCGTTTCATGTCTGGGACCCCGTGCAAGGCACCGGCGAATTCTTGTTCAGGGGTTTGCGCCCGTACTGGCTGGTGTTTACCGACCCACCGTATTGGGCGGCAATGCTGCGTACCTTGCAGGATGGTCTGCCTGGTGTGATCTTGCAGCATTTGGTGGCAATGCCAATTGCGTTCGCACTGTTTTTGGTGTTCAGGCGTGCCCTGGGTCAACTCGGCGTGACCTTTTTTCTGCCCTACATCGCCTCGCCCGTGGCACTCTCGGCGGCATTGGGTTTGTTGCTGCGCCTGGTCAGCTCGCCACTCGAGGATGTGTTTGGCTTGCTGCGCGACCTGCCAATACTCGGTTCGATCCTGCCATACCGTTTCTCGGGTTTTGATAACTTGGACGCTTTTGGTCTGGTCTGGAATGCCGTGGGTTGGAATGTTTTGTTGTACCTGATGGCGCTGAGCGCCATTCCCCGCAGTGTGCTCGAGGCGGCACAGCTCGATGGCGCAGGTTTTTGGATGCAACTGCGAAAAATCGCTTTTCCCGTGGCACGACCAATGGTTTTTATGGCTTTCAGCATGAGTTTGGTCACGGGCTTGCAAGCCAACGCCTGGCGTGCCAGTTACAGCGATTTTGATACCATTCGCCTGCCTGGTTATATTTACGGCACGGCGTTCAAGTACGCCAACTTCGGACTCTCGAGCACCATGACCTGGGTATTTTTTTTGGTCATGCTGGGCTTCATTGGCATTGCGTACTGGTTGTTTGGGCGCAATTTTAGCGCCATCGAAACCCCCGCCAACCTCGAGTCAGACCATGCGCCCTTGCGTTTGCCCGCCGTCACGACGTTGGTGATTAAGGTGGCGGTGGCGTTCGGCGTGTTCTTCAGCGTTTACCCTTTGCTGCTACTTTTTTTTCAAGCCACGCAAACTGCCGGCGGCGATTCGACCCAGTTAAGCCTTGGCGATGCCGCCAGCTACAATTACAGCTTGTTGCTCGAGCGCGTTCCAGAATTCTGGCGCAACCTTTGGAACAGCATTTACGTCTCGAGCCTCGCCAGCATTTTTGCCGTGGTCAGCAGCGCCCTGGCAGGTTTTGCCTTTGCCGCGCTCGAGTTTAAATTCAAGCGACTTTTGTTTGGCGTGGTGCTCGGAATTATCGTTTTCCCTGCCATGTCCAACGCCATTCCGCATTTACTCGAGATGCGAATTTTGGACTGGATTGACACGCCCCGCGCCCTGTGGTTGCCCGCCAGCGTCAGCGCCATCGGCGTTTTTCTGGTGCGCCAGTACAGCCTCAACGCCCTGCCCAAAACCATGCTCGAGGCGGCAAGAATTGATGGCGCGAACGATGTTGCGATTTTTTGGCGCATCGGTTTACCGCTGATGACGCCAGTCCTGACCACGGTTGGTTTGCTGACCTTCGTCAGTTCTTGGAATCACCTCGAGGCTGCGATTTTACTGATGCGTTCCGAAGCCACGCGCCTCTTGCCGCAAGCCCTGGCGTTCTTGGGTGGCGATGCCCGAGACGCGGCGGTGATGGGCGCTGCGATTGCCTTGATCCCACCGCTCATCGTGTATTTCATCGCCTCTGGACAACTGGGGGCAGGTTTTGGACTTGGCTCGAGTTCTCGGTGGACTGGGATTTTCAAAAACTGGCGGCGGGGTATTCAAACCCGCCAAACCAGCCGTCAACAACCTCAAGACTCGGGTTTTGTGCTCAGCGGTGCGGATGGCGTGCGGGCGGTGGCGTGTTTGATGGTGGTTTTCAGCCATTTGGCGCAACGCCTCGAGATGCCCAAGCAGGCAAGCTGGATTCAGGAGATTCAACAATTTTTGATGACCGGCGCTTACGGCGTCAGCGCCTTTTTTGTGCTTTCGGGAATGCTGCTCTCGATTCCGTTCTGGCGTCGTTATCTGGACGGCTTGCCGCTGCCGTCGTTCAAAGATTATGCGCGTCGCCGTTTTCTGCGCATCGCCCCAGGCTTTTACGTCAGCCTGATCGTGACGTTTATCATCGCTCGGGCGCTCGAGCCAGGGGATTTCATGTGGTTGCGGCTTTTTAGTGGTTTGACGTTCACGACCGCATTTCATTACGTGACGTTTTTTCCGGTCGAACTGAACGGTCCACTTTGGAGCATCGGTTTTGAGGTGTTTTGTTACGCCTTGATGCCGACATTCATGATTGGTTTGTTTGTGCTCGCCAAAAAAATTCAGGCGAACAACAACCACAGCACCCGCACGGTCACTCGAGAAACCACCCGCACCGTCTTCAGAGGCGAGACGCAAATTGTCACGCGCAGCGTCAGCAAAACGACCATTCGCAGCAAGAGCAAAAACCTGCTCGAGCAAGCCGTTCCAGGCTCGCCAAGTTTGGCATTTGCGTACTGGGTTGGCGTGCTGATTCTGGCAATTTTGGCGCACCAATGGATTTTGACCCATCTTGTCCCAGACAGCGTCGACCGCAGTTGGAACAACGGTCTGATCGGCGGCGCGAAATTCTGGATGCCCAATTACAACCCGGTCGGTTTGTTCGCCCAGTATTGCATCGGTGTTTTGACGGCTGGGGTGATCGCGTATTGGCAAAAACGATTGAAGAACCTCGAGCGACCCATTCAAATTCCAGCGCTCAATTGGGTTGCCGTTGGCGCATTTGCGGCGGCACTGGCGCTGGTTTGGAACATGCGTCACGTGGGCGAATTCAGTTTCAGTTTGGGTTCGCAGCCCTATGCCTTCCCATTTTTTGCCGTTCTGATCGGCACGGTGCTGGCGGCAACCCCGTTCAGCTCTTGGGCGAAAACCATCATTGACAACCGTTTCACGCGTTACACCGCCAAGATTTCGTTTGGACTCTACATCTGGCATTACCCGACCCTCGAGCTGGTGAGGTTGTTGCACAACAGCGATTACCATTATTTTGGCATCTCGGGTTTTGGGTATTGGGCGGTGTTGACGGGTCTGGTGTTGAGTCTGGCGTACTGGGTGGCAAGTTTGTCTTACACGCACCTCGAGAGTCCATTCTTAAAAGAAATCCGTCGCGTCAAACCAAAACCTTCAGCCAAACTCGAGACAACGTGAAGATGTTCGAGTTGCGCGAGTGGACGATTGCGCCAGATGATTTCGATCAAGCGCCAGTGCATACGCACCTCAGTTCGGACGAGGTGTTTTATGTGCTCGAGGGAGAACTCGAGTTTTTACTGGGTTTTGAACGCAAGACTTTTGGCGCTGGTTCAACCGTCTACATTCCACAAGGCATGGCACATACTTTTGCCAACACCAGCCGACACCAAGCTCGAGTCTTGGTCATCATGACCCCAGAGATTGCTGCTTTGATTGATGCTTTGCACCAGCCAGACTTGAGTGCTGTTGAACGCAATGCGGTTTGGGCGCGTTTCAATTCCGTTCTTGAAAAACCTTAAATGAAACTGGCTCGAACGTGCCGCTCGAGCCAGTGAAAGCATTGTTCGATTTAACAAATTTGGTTGATGTGCAAGACCACAAAGTCTGTGCCATCGTTGTTTTGAGGGTCTTTGGCATGAAGTCGCAAACGGAGGAAAAAATCTGCTTCGTGACAACCAACACCGAAGTCAATCGAATCGGACGGTTTCCACTTCCCAGTTGCGGGTACCGTAATCACTTTCGTGGTTGTACCAGTACCAGTTGCCACATCATAAGGGTAAGTGATGTCAAAAGACAGCGTGACTGCGCCGCCTTCAGGGTCGGTGGCATTGCCCAGAATGTCGATCACTTCATCTGGTCCAACAAAAATATTGTTGGCAGGTTTGCTGATGTTCGCCACGGGCGGCAGGTTGGCGGGCGGGTTAATCACATTCACGCTGACAGTTGCAATCGCCGTTGCCCCTCGAGCATCCGTGCCTGTTAAGGTCAGGGTACGCGCCCCGTTGGAAGAGAAGGTCACTCGAGGGTCACAACCTGTGACGGGCAGGGCATCGCCTGCGACTGAGCTTGTCCAACTGAGGCTTGTGCATGGCAGAGCGCCGAGCAGATTATGTTGCGCGTCGGTTTCGTTGGCGTCAAAACTTGTACCCAAAACCTTGTAACTGACGCCCCTGAAAAATTCTTGGCTGGCGAGCGGCGAGATCATGGAGACGGTCGGTGCTGGGTTGATGACGTTGACGGTCACGGTGGCGCTCGAGGTTTTGCCCTTGCTGTCGGTGGCGGTCGCGGTGATGGTTCGAGGCGCCAGGCTGGTGAAGGTCGCGTTCACTTGGGGTTGAAAGCCCGAAGCGGTTCCCAGTGCGCCATCCACGCTCGAGCTGAAGCTCACAGCGCAACAGGCAGCACCATCTTCGGGGTCTGAAACTTCGACCCTGAAACCGTGCCCAACGTCGCTCGAGAGACTTTCATTGGGGTTTGGAGACAGGAATTTGATGGTTGGTGCGGCGTTGGTGGACTGGGCAATTTGCGCGGTCAGGTCAAACAGGGTTGCCGAGAAGTCTTTGGTGTAACCCAAAATGTCCACATGAAGTCCAATGTCGCCCTCGACCCCGCCGAAAAGTTTCCAGACTGGATCGCGCGGAATCACGGCGTCAAAACCAAGTTTGGGAACGATGCTGACAAATGGTCCAACCACGCCGTACAGCAGGAAATCGGCACGAACCGGTAATTTGACATTCACGCTGGCGTTGACCTTAGAATCGCCTGCGGTGGCGTCAAAACTGTTGCTGATATCCGAAATATTGTGAAAGTCATCGGTGTATTGCACGCCCGCCACGGCGCTCAGGGTTTGCGATGCCTCGAAGGTGACATCGACGCCGATAGAACCATCGAGTTTGAGTTTAATGGTAAAGATGGGTGTAATCACCACTGGAATGGGTCCAATCGAAAAAGTGATTGGCGTGAAACGATGAATGAAAATTGGGATTTCTTTGCTGGCACTGAACGCCACTTTGGCAACGATTTTTAACGAGGCTTTTTCTTGCAGACCAACCTGAAATTTAAAATCGATGTCGGGATCGGTGCACAAAAATCCGCAATGAAAACCGATGTGCGCATTGAAAACTGGGTCAAGGCTTAGAGTGCCCGAAGCTTTGATTTGGTCGTTGGTGGTTTGGTTGTTGCCGTCCTTGTCGTAAAGCACGCTGTCAATCGAGTACGACAGTCCAACGCCTCTGGCGGCTCGAGTTTGGTGAACGCCCGCCACCAGCGGCGTGACACTTTCAGAGTCGGCTTCGGTCAAATGTTTGGAGGCATCCAGCGTGCCCGTTTTGATGACATCGCCGAGTTTGGCTTGTTCGGTCTGCACCAGGGTTTTGCCATTCGCGGTTTGGACTTGCACAACTTTGCGCAGCAATCCATTGGGCGCATTTTTGCTGGGTGCAGAAACCATCACATCCCCTGTTTTGGCGCTGACATCGCCGGTGAAGACCAGTGTGCCGTCGGCTTTAAATTCCTCGAGGGCGCTGCGGGTGCTGGGGTCGAGGACTTTGGCTTGGTCGCGCACGACCGCATCGGGGGGCGGTGGCGTGACAGGTTGCGAGCAGCCGACGAGCACCAACATCGGGAAGAACAATTTCACAATAATGTTTCGCATGGTTCACCTCTTCTAAACAAGAATTCTTGAAAGCTCGAGCGTTAACGACCAATCACAATCTGATTTTCGGTACAGAATGAACCCGTTTTTCCAGCCGTCATGGCTTTACCACCAACGTCAAAACCTGTGCTTAAATTCCAGGCGACTGTTTTGCCGTAACCATATGGCGAACTTGGTGTGTAAGTCATGACCGTTAAATCGGTATTCCAAGAGATTGAGCCACTAACAAATGCTGCGCCGTTGACTGTCAAGCTAAACGCCGTGCCAGTGTCGTTCCTCATCGGTTCGGAAAAAGTGATGTTGATTGGTGAACTGACTCCAGCATTGCAAATAAAGGGTGTCACCGGACTCACCTTGATGATTCGGGGTGGCGCGTCTTTGGTGGCGAAACTGAACTGCGCTGCCGCAAGCATGGGGTTTCCGGCAAGGTCAACGACCCCAGTTCCTATTGTGATGCTGTAAGCGCTCAGTTGCTCGAGGAAGGTTTTGGAAACGCATTTGGCGGAGTTGAGTGTCCAAGTCCAGGTGCAAGCGATTGGCGGCGCACTGAGGAAGGCTGCCTCGGCGCTGGCATGATCGACGGCTTCGCTGAAATCGAAACGGATCGTGGCAATATTGTCCAGACTCAGATTCTCGAGCACCCCTAACACGGTGGGCGCGGTGGTGTCTGGCGGAATTGGCACGGAGAACTCGAGGGTGTTGCGCCCAGTTAAGACGTTGCCCGCCAGGTCTTTGACGATCAACGTGAGGACGAACGTTCCGCCGCCAGAGAACAAATCGGCGCTTGGGGTGAAGGTCGCAACGGTGTTGCCCGCGCTGAAAACTGGCGTGCCGAGCTTGGTCAAATTCAGGCTTCCCGCTGGGCAGGTGCTGGCGTTTTTGGTGCAACCGTCTAGCGCAAAGACGCCAGTGTCAATCGGTTCTGAAAACGTGAACTTTAGCGTCTGCACCAAGGTCAAATTGCTTGCCAAGTTCGCGGGGTCGCTCGAGAGTAATGTCGGCGGCGTGACATCTTTGGGCGTGACCGAAGCGACGACTGATCGCGGTGAGTGGTTGCCGCTTAAATCTTGGGCATCCAGGGCAAAAAAGTAGGTTTTGCCGTTGGTCAAACCCGTGACGGTGGTAGAGATGCCAGGTTTAGCCACAAACACCGAACTGACCACGTTGTCGGCGCTCTCACCCAGAAAGACGTTGTACCCCGCCAGGTCGGTTTCGGTGTTGGCGGTCCACTCGAGCAAGAATTGATTTTCGCCGGCTGTGGCTTTGAGGTTTGCCGGCACGTTGGGCGGCGTGGTGTCGGGCGCAACCACCGTTTGAAAACTGATGGTTTTGGTTCCCGTCAAGGCGTTGCCCGCCAAATCTTTGCCCTCAACACTTAACGTGTAACTCGAGCCGAGTTGCCAGTCGCCTGGCGGGTCAAACGCCACCGTGCTGGCATCGCCCCAAACGGGAGTTCCAAGCACTATCGGCAAGCTCGAGCTGACCTGCACCGAATTTTGCTGCATCGCTTCGGAAAAGGTGATCGCCAAGACCGCCGACTTGGAAACGTGGCTCGAGCCGCTGGCGGGCGAACTCGAGAGCATGGTGGGCGCGGTGGTGTCTGGCGGCGGGGATTGCGGGCAGGCGTTGAGTCCCAAAAGCAAACCGAACGTGACCAGCAATCGTTGCAGGGTTGTGGATTTCAAAACTTTTATGACGTTCATATTCAAGACCTCCCAAATCCTGGACGCTCGAGTTTGCAGGCTCGGGCTGGGTTCAGTTTGGGAGATCAACGGTCACATGGCGGTAACAGGAACGAATTTTTATTTGCTGGATTGAATTTTTTCGAGATTCAAAACGTGTTGCTCGATGGTTAAGGTTTGACGCCAAACAGACGCTCGTCAAATTTCCAGTCGAGTCATAGGGAATTAACGAGAACACTCCGTTATTCCGCTTCGCTCCATAACTCCGTTAACCTCGTTGATTCCGTACTTTTGCCACTCCCGTTGGTCGGGGGAACAGTCGATAAAGCATGACTGTTCCCCGCAATTTGGTATCAAACATAAAAGCCTGGTTGGGTAAAGCCACCAATATCCGTGTAGCCTGTAAAGTTAAAGCCTACGCTCAGCACAAGCCCATTCAAGACTTTAAAGCAAAAAAGAATCCCCGAGAACAGGGATTCTTTTCAATATTACTGGCTCGAGTTTTATTCGTAACCCAGTTCGCGCAACGCCTCTTGGTCGCTGCGCCAGTCTGGAATCACGATCACTTCCAAACCCAAGAACACCCGCCCCGACAAGAAAACCTCGAGCTGCTTGCGGGTACGTTGCCCAATTTTTTTGATCATCGCGCCGCCCTTGCCGATCACCATGCTACGGTGCTGCATTTTTTCGACAATGATCTCGGCTTGGATCATGTTCATGCCGTCCGCCCGTTGTTCCCAAGAGGTCACGCGGGTTGCCACAGTGTACGGCAGTTCCTCATAGAGGGCTTTCATGGCTTCCTCGCGGATCAGTTCGGCAGCCCAGACCTCTTTGGGTTGATCGGATTTGCCCGAGCCTGGAAAGAAAAACGGGTTTTTGGGCAGCACCGCCATGACTTCCTCGAGCAGCCCCGCCACCGCATTCCAATCGTTCTGGGCGCTTAAGCGCACCTGATTAAACTCGGTTTGATCGAGCAGTTTGATGTAATGGTTCATGGCTTCGTCTGGGTATTTTGCCGCGTCCAGCTTGTTGCCCACCACCCAGAGCGGTCTGGAAAAACCTTTTAAGGCTCGAGCCACCATCGCGTCCTCATCGGCGGGCGGGCGGCGCAAGTCCACCACCCAGATCACGGCGTCCACGTCGGCGAGCGCGGAATGCACCTCGTCGTTCATGTACTTGCCCAGCGCATCTTTGGGCTTGTGAACGCCTGGGGTGTCCACGAAGACCGCTTGGCGGTTGCCAATGGTAGATATCCCCCGAACGCCGCGCCGCGTGGTTTGTGGACGGTCTGTCACGGGTGCGATCTTCACGCCCATCATGGCGTTTAAGAATGTGGACTTGCCGACGTTGGGCTTGCCCACAATCGCCACAAAGCCAGCGTAGGTATTGGGGTTGGTGATGTCTGTTTGGAGGTCATCACTCGGAATTCTCGAGTCAGTCATAGAGCGTTAGTATCTCACTCGAGTTTGGTTCTGAATAGAGCAAATGACCCATATGTTCAGACCGCCTAAATTTTGGTAATCTCGAGAGACTATGGGAAACGCTCGCCGTGAAGAGAAATTAAGCCGTCGTCAAGAAGAACAAAAGTTGCTCGAGGCACAAAAACATCCGTTCAAAGCCGCCATGAAAGAATTCACGCTCGCCAATTATTTTGCCGTGCTCAAACGAACCTGGTGGAAGGTGTTGCTGGCGTTCGCGGGCGTGTTGTTCCTGCGTTTGATCCTGATTAAACTGGGCGTCAAATTTTTTGAAACCGAGGCGGGTTTGAACGTTCTGTTCATTCCAACCGTGATCCTGACCGCCTTCTGGTCACAGCAAGCCAGCGTGAATGTGCGGTCTGAAATCAACAAAAAATGAACCTCGAGCCACCTTACGGAGGGACTGCCACCAGCCTGCGGGTCAGCGCCACAGCTTTCATTCGTGATGAGGCTGGGCGTGTGCTTTTGCAGCAACGCAGCGACAATGGATTCTGGAATTTACCTGGTGGCGGACTGGAGCTTGGCGAATCTGTCGCGCAGGCTTGCGTGCGTGAAGTGCGCGAGGAGACAGGTTTGGAGGTCGAAATTGTCAGGTTGATCGGTGTCTATTCCGCACCCGAGATCACCACCATGTCTTATCCAGACGGACGCGTGATTCAGTACGTCACCAGCTTGTTTGAATGTAAAGTCATTGGCGGCAAACTCGAGCTTGATGCCGAATCTTTGGCGCTCGAATGGTTTGACCCGCTCGAGCTGCCAGAGCCGTTTAGCCCAAATCATGTTTCGCGCCTGCAAGATGCGCTGGCTGGACAGGTTGCCGCGTTCTGGCGTTGAGGCTCGAGCTTTAAATGTCCTGATTTTGCGGCAGCATCACCAGATCACGAATCGTGATATGACGTGGCAGGGACAGCATGTAAACCACCGCATCGGCAACATCTTCAGACCTCAAACCAGCGTGTTCGCTGACTTTTTGTTCGATCAATTCTGGCGTCAATTCTCCCCACAAATCGTTCAGTACAATTCCTGGGGCAATCGAACCCACCCGCACACCTTTGGCGGCAACCTGACGCCGCAGGGCATGAACGAAAGCCTGAATCGCGTGTTTGCTGGCGCTGTAGACGGGTTCCCAGTGAATGGTTTCATGCCCCGAGATCGAACTGGTCACCAAAATATCGCCCGTCTCTCGCTCGAGCATGTGCGGCAAGACCGCCCGCACGCAGCGCAACACCCCGTTGACGTTGGTGTCCATCAGTTGCGCCCAGTCGTCGGGGTTGCCCTCGCTGACCTGCCCAGGCACGTAAATTCCGGCGTTGGCAAACAGCACATCGATCTGCCCGAAATGCGCCAGGGTTCGTTCGACCATGTTGCTGACATCATTGGCTTTGGTGACATCGGTTGGCACAAACAACGCTGCCGCACCGATTGCGACTTGGAGTTCCTCGAGCTTTTGGGTTGAACGGGCAGCCAAGGTCAGTTTTGCACCGCAGTTTGCGAGTGCCAGGGCGCTGGCTTTGCCGATACCAGAACTCGCGCCGGTCACGATGATGACTTTACCCTCGAGCGGATGGTTCATGGTTTATCCTAGACAATTTTCAGTTGGTTTGGGTTCTCGCGCCCGATTCGCGCACCGCAACTTCCTGAATTTCACCAAAACTGGCTTCATAACGCCTGATGTTTTCGGCAAGCGCCTGAAGAAAGGCTTTGGCGTGACGCGGGCTGGTAATGGTCCTCGAGACGACCTGCGCGGGTTGACCTGGGAGGCTGAACGCAAAGTCGAAGACGAATTCGTTGGCGGTGTGCGAGATCAGGGCAAAATTGGAAAATTTGCCTTGCGCAGTTTCGGCGCTCAAATCCAAACGAACTTCACCTTGGTTGTCATTCATGGACTCACTCTGTCAGAAAACGGAAGCGGTGATTGGGAGGCAACATTGATTTGCATTTCGAGGCATTGAATGACACCATAAACCCATGAAAAAACACTTCCAAAGATTCGTGCTTTTAATGTCGATTTTTGCGGTTTGGAATGTGATGGCTTCAGGGCAAACCCTGAATTTAAAAGCGGCTCGAGAGTTGATGCCAGTGTTGTGCGAGGCTGGCAAGTCGGCTTTTGTTGAAAAAACAAAGAAAAATACTTTTTTGCGTTGCAATCCTTGCCCTTCGTTTACGGGTTTTGCTGGCGACGGTGAGAGTTTAAGTTTGACGAACGTGATCTTTGCCAAACCACTGCGCAAATCCGAAACCTTGGCGATCATGGATGTCAGCGGTTGCGAGCCGCACGTGACCAACTTTGGCGGCACGGTCTTGTTGCGTTGGCTTGGGTTGACCAAATGGGCATTTGTTCGTTACGACGCGGGTCGGCGCACCGACGACTGCTTGAAATTTTCGGGTCGTGACGGACTTGATCGGCTGGTTTGCCAGAATGGTTATGGCAACCAAGGTTTTAACACCCAGGGCGTGACGCTCGAGAATTTCGCGCCAAAACAGGAGGGCGTCGATTTGCTGCGGGTGGCGTCCAACGCTGGACAATGTTTTGATGACAAGCTTTACGATTTCGAGATTCTGTCCATGCTCGCTCGAGATTTAAACCGTGATGGTCGCAAGGATTTATTGCTCGAGGTGCGAGAACGTCATTTTGCCGCACCTAAAAATTGGAATTGCGGTGATGATGTTCCTTGGGGAACTTCCAAACTTCACACGCTCGAGTTTATGTTTGATGGTTTGCGCTTTACGCCAAACAAACGCACGGCGGCACTGGTGGCGTACTTTAAAAAATTCTCAATCTGAGGACATGTTCAGGACTCGAGATTTTTCTTGTACCGCCACCAAATTCGCCTTGAAACTCGAGTTGACGCTTGCCTTTTGAGGCGAGTGTCAATTAAACTAATTTTACGCTATTTGCAAAAATAGATTCAAAAATATGCTTAAAATTCGATCTCAGCTCAAGTCACCTTGGTTAACCCAGACAGGAGATTTTATGCAAACCGACAACATTGCCAGCCCAATCATCACAAACGCCCTGCTTCGCGCTTTGGAGATGGTATTCAAAGGCGATGAAGCCAATCAAGGTTGGATGAATGGCATTTTGTTCTCGCTGGAGCATTTAAGCGCCGAGAACGCCTCGAGATCACCCGCCGAAGGTCGTCCAACCCCAGCCGCGCACGTCGATCACATTTGCGTAACCTTGCAAGCGGTACAAGCCTCGTCAAAAGGTCAACAAACCGAAATGGACTTTGGAGCCAGTTGGAACATCGGCATGGTGACACCAAGGCAGTGGGACGATTTAAAAGCAACAGTTCGCGCAGAATACGAAAACACCCAAGATGCAATTCGCAACGAAGCCACTTGGACTGAAGATAACTTGACATATGCCATTAATAATGTGGCTCATGTTGCCTACCATGCCAGCGCAATACGACAACTGATCAAACTCTAAAGCTCGAGCTTTAAAGGAGTGAACCATGATTACAGGCATCACACACGTCGTCCGTTACATTCCCAACGAAGACCAAGCCGTAGCGTTTTACCGTGACATGCTCGATTTTGAACTCAAGATGGACAACCCGATGGGCGCTCCCGAACAGCGTTGGTTGACCATGAGCTTGTCAAGCCAACCGCAAATGGAACTGGTGCTGATGAACCCCAACGGTTGGTTTAAAAACCAAGCACTCGAGGATGCGCTCTCACAGATTGGCAAGCAACCGCAATTGATTCTGGTGACAGACGACATTGAAGCCCTGCACGCCAAATTTAAAGCCGCAGGTCATGTTGCCTCGGACATCAACATCACCCCTTGGGGGAAAGATGTGCAGTTGCAAGACCCGTTTGGCAATGCCATTTACGTGGTGCAAAACCCAAGCGCTTGAATTCGAGCTTTACCCCGTTCTGGTCAGGTCCTCAATGTCCAGGGCATGATTTGTCACGAACTTGAGAATTTTATTGGCGCCATGACGCTCGAGACCCAAAGCAATTTATGAGTGCTTGGTCACGTCAGCTTGCGAGTTTGGTCACTGCGTATTCGTGCTTAATGCGTTAGACTACAGGCAATGCGGGAAATTAGCGTCTCGAGCGGTGGACATGCCTGGCCCTTTTCCAAAGGGCTGGTGGTTGAATCGCTATTGAACGCCGAGATCGAACGCGAACCCGCGATTGTCATTGCCAGACGGGTCGAACAACGCCTGTTGGACGAAAATTTGCGGGTGGTTGATCCAAGCAAACTCAAAGAAATCGTCTCCGAGGAGGCTCGAGAATTGCTGGGCGGCGAGGCAGCCGACAAGCTCGAGGCGCAAACCCCAGCTTTCGAGGACGTGGTGGTGACGGACGGCGACTCGAGCATTCCGTTTAGTAAGGGCATTTTATCGAGGTCGCTCGAGTTGGCTGGCGTGCCGATCAAGGACGCGCACGAACTGGCAAAAGAACTCGAGCGGCAACTGCGTATTTCGGGCATCACGATCATCGACCGCAGCGAACTCGAGAAATTGGCGGTCGAAGAGGTCGAACGTCAGTTGGGCAGACAAGCCCGTGACGCCTACCTCGAGCGTTGGCAACGCGCCAGTTTGGTCAACGTGGTCGATGAGGACACGGGTGTCAACTTTCCGTTTTCCAAGGGCATTTTGGCGCAGTCACTCCTGGCGACGGGTTTAAGTCCAGCCTACGCGCACCGTCTGGCTCGAGAGATTGAACTGAAACTTTTTGAGCGCGGCGAACCGACCATTGACCGCACGGGTTTGCGTGAGATTGTCGAAATGGCGATTCGGGTCGAGGTCGGCGAGGACATGGCGGGACGCTACACGCTGCTGCGTTCGATTCGTCGCCCAGAAAAACCAATTTTGATCGTGATTGGCGGCGTGACCGGCACGGGCAAAAGTTACCTCGCCGCCGAGGTCGCCTACCGTCTGGGCATCACCCGCATCGAAAGCACCGATTCGATCCGTCAGGTCATGCGAGCCATGATCGCCAAAGATTTGATTCCAACCCTTCACGCCAGCACCTTCGACGCCTGGACGGCGACGCTCGAGCCTCATGTCGCCGCGCAGTACAAATCCAAAGGTGGTCGCAGGGTCATGAAACCCACACCAGACCAGCTATTGGACGGTTTCCGCGATCAGGTCAAACAAGTCACGGTGGGCGTCCGCGCCATCATCGAGCGAGCCAGCAACGAACACTCGAGCATGTTGATCGAGGGCGTGCACATTGTGCCAGGGTTTTTGCCGACCGAAGCTTTTAAGGACGTGATCGTGGTGCCGGTGGTGATCGTGGTGAAAAGCGAAGCCGAGCACCGCAAACGCTTTTACCTGCGCGACCAGGAAACCAGCCAGCACCGCCCGATGGAGCATTATCTCGAGCACTTTGAGGACATTCGCGCCTTGCAGGGTTACATCGAGCAAATGGCAAAAACCGTTGGTGTCGCCATCATTGACGGCGAAAGCATCGACGTCGCCGCCGAAGGTGTGATTGAGGTTGTGACCAAGAAAGTCCTCGCAGTCCGCGCCGAAACCGAAAAGGCTCGAGAGAAAATGGCTTTAGAAGCATCTCGAGCCTGATTTAAAGTTGAATCAAACCCGCTTTGGTCGGTCTGAAACCGCACGCCGCGTAAAATGCTTCAAGATTGTCCTCAAAGTCCACATGAACCCATTCGCAACCGTGATCTTGGGCAAACTGTACGGCTCGAGCGACCAGTTCGCGTCCGATGCCACGGCGTTTGTAAGCGGCATCGACCGACGGATCGAGCAAGAACGCGTGAACGCCTGCATCGCCAATCAGTTTGGCAAAACCAACCAGTTTTGAGCCGTCAAACGCGGCAACGTAACAAAGCGCCGCCTCGAGTTCGGGTTGAAAATTCACCGCATACGGTTTGCCCCAGGCACTGGCGAACAACGCATTCAGGGCGGCATTCTCGAGTGGCGGATTGGTTTGGTAATTGATGTTCATGCTCGAGGTTTAGATTAAACCTTTGCGGGAAATGTTTCGTCATCTGAAAAACCCACCCTCGGGTGATAGACTTCAACCAAGTCCAAACATTTCAAGGGAGCACCATGAAACTCGAGCTATTTACCGAAGCCTGGGCGCAACAAGCCGCAAGTGTCCTGCAAGCCAGCGAGGGCTATAAAAACGCCGCCAAAAACTGGGAGGGCGCGATGGTCATGACCATGCAAGCCGATGCCAGCCTCGGCATCCCAGAGGCACGCTCGGTGTACTTTGATTTGTGGCACGGTGAATGCCGGATCGCTCGAGCGGCAAGCAGTGAAGATATCGCGGGTGCGCCGTATGTGATCTCAGCCGATGCCTTTACTTGGAAGCAAGTCCTTGAGGGAAAACTCGAGCCGATTGCGGGATTGTTGCGCGGCAAGTTAAAACTGGTCAAGGGCAACATGGCGGTGCTGGCGCGGTACGTGCTCGCCGCCAAAGAATTGGTGCTCGGCGCAACCCAGGTCGAGACCATCTTTCCAGGCGAATAGCATGAAAGCCGTCACCTTCCAGGATGTTGGTGTTGTACAGGTTTCTGACATTCCAGAACCCGAACTTCTCGAGGATTCGGATGTGATCGTTCGCATCACCCGCTGCGCGATTTGTGGTTCGGATTTGCATTTGTACCACGGCGATATTCCCATGATGCCCGGCGACACCTGCGGTCACGAATTTACGGGCGTGATCGAGGACACCGGCAATGGCGTCAATTTAAAACGCGGTGATCGCGTGGTCGGTACGTTTCATACCGCCTGCGGCGCTTGCAACGCCTGCCTTCGCGGGGAATTTCATTTGTGCTCGAGTGCCGCCGTGTTTGGTTACGGACCGATTTACGGCAGTCTCAACGGCACGCAAGCCGAGTTTGCTCGGGTGCCCAAAGCCGATGTCAACTTGCGTTTGATTCCCGCGCAACTCGAGGATGAACAGGCGCTGTTCGCAGGTGACATTCTGACCACCGCCTACGGCGCGGTCAAGAATGCGGGTGTCTCGAGTGGAGAAACGGTTGCGGTCATCGGTTGCGGTCCTGTGGGCATCATGGCGATTCAGAGCGCGTTTGCCCGTGGTGCGGCTCGGGTGCTGGCGATTGATTTGCTCGAGGAACGCCTGAACCTGGCAACAAGTTTGGGCGCGATTGCGGTCAACGGGGCGACCTCTGATCCCGTTGGGCGGGTCATGCAACTGACCGACGGCGAGGGTGCAGATGCCGTAATCGAGGCGGTGGGCGGTCCTCGAACCATCAACCTCGCGTTTGAACTCGTGCGCCCAGGCGGTCGGATTTCGGCGGTGGGCGTCTCGAGCGAAACCACGTTTGAATACCCCTTGATGCAAAGCCTGACCAAAGACGTGAGCTTCAGAATTGGCTTGGCGAACATTCACCGCGACATTGACGAGACTTTGTGGTTAATCTCGAGCGGCAAAATTGACCCAACCATCGTGATCTCGCACAGGTTAAGTTTGGCTGATGCCGTGGAAGGCTATGACCTGTTCGACAAACGCCAAGCCAGCAAAGTCATCTTGATTCCGTAGGGTGCGCCGTGCGCACCAATGCCACGTGTCCGACGGTGCGCGAGGCGCACCCTACCAGCCTGCTCGCCTTGATTTGGTGAGTGATATTCTCGGCGAACAAGTGATTTAAAGTTCGAGACATACCTTAATAAGCTGGACACGTTACCACCAAATCTCGAGCTTCACTTCAACCCAGGAGAAACCCCATGAGCATTGCTCGAGAATCCTTTACCACCAATACGCGCAAACTCAATTACGCCAGCTTCCCGATGCGGCTCTGGCAGAAAGCCAAAAAGTTTGGCATCTGGAATCCGAGCGATATTGATTTTAGCCAGGACATCAAGGATTGGGCGGCACTGAACGACCTCGAGCGCGAGTTGCTCCTCAACCTTGCCGCAATGTACCAGGCGGGCGAGGAAAGCGTGACGCTCGATTTGCTGCCCTTAATCATGGTGATTGCCAACCAGGGGCAACTCGAGGAAGAAATGTTTTTGACCAGTTTCTTGTGGGAGGAAGCCAAGCACCTCGAGACGTTTGGACGTTTTATGACCGAGGTCGCGCAGTCGAGCGGTGACCTCTCGAGGTTTCACACGCCCAGTTACCACACGATTTTTTACCAGGAATTGCACACTTCGCTCGAGCTTTTAAAAACCGATTCCAGTCCTGTCGCGCTGGCGAAGGCTTCGGTCACCTACAACATGATCGTTGAGGGTGTACTCGCCGAAACGGGTTATCACGCGTATCACAATATTCTCGAGCGCAACAACATCATGCCAGGGATGCGTTACGCCATGCAAAAATTCAAGCAAGACGAATCGCGCCACATCGCTTACGGCGTGTACCTGCTCTCGAGGTTGGTTGCCGAACACGGCGACCCTGTTTGGGAGGCGATTGAAGCCCGCATGGGCGAATTGTTTGTGCCCGCCATCGGCGTGGTCAACGAAATGTTTGACATGACCGCCGCCAGGGGTGAGATTCCTTTTTACCTCGAGCAAGACGAATTCGTGAATTTTGCGATTTCACAATTTCAAAAACGCATCGCCCGTGTCGAACGCGCCAGGAGTCTCAGTTTGGCAGAGGTGCTCGGCGAGGAAAGCCTGCAACTCGAGCGTGAAGAATTGGTGGCTTGACGATTTACAGCGTTCGGGAGAAGATACTTTTAACGCAA